>CAYPQU010000001.1:0-42106 GCA_964412965.1 uncultured Candidatus Saccharibacteria bacterium
TAAAGCTATTTCGGAGAGAACCAGCTATTACCAGGTTCGATTAGCTTTTCACTCCTTACCACAAGTCATCCGAGACTATTGCACGGGTCACCGGTTCGGTCCTCCATCTATCTTTCGACAAACTTCAACCTGCTCATGGCAAGCTCACCTGGCTTCGGGTCTTATCTAAACTACATAAATGTTCGCGCTATTCACACTCGGTTTCCCTGAGGCTCCACTGTTCTAACAGCTTAGCCTGCAGCTTAGATAAACTCGTTGGCTCATTCTTCAATAGGCACGCCGTGACGGACAGAACTTTACACTCGACTATCAAGCACAAAGTTCTGCCCGCTCCGACTCCTTGTAAGTATACGGTTTCAGGTCTATTTCACTCCCCTCATCGGGGTTCTTTTCACCTTTCCCTCACGGTACTAGTTCACTATCGATCTAAAAAAGTATTTAGCCTTACCAGTTAGTTCTGGCTGATTCACTCAAGCTATTCGTGTCTTGAGCTACTCAAGAATGACAATCAAGAAGATGTGTAATTTTCGATTACTGGGCTATCACCATCTATGGCACTTCTTTCCAGAAGTTTAATCTAACCACACATTTTGTAACTCCTCTAGATAAATCTACATTGTCACCTTACTACCCCTTGTGTCTTGCGACACTCGGTTTGGGCTCTTTCCTTTTCGCTCGCCGCTACTAAGGAAATAACTATTGTTCTCTTTTCCTCCAGGTACTGAAATGTTTTACTTCCCTGGGTCTGCTCTCTTAACATCTGAGTGTAAGAGTTCCTTGGGTTTACCAAGGAGGGTTTCCCCATTCAGAAATCTCCGGATCGAAGGTTGCTAGGCACCTCCCCGAAGCGTATCGCCGCCATGCCGCGTCTTTCATCGCCTTTTTTAGTCTAGGCATCCACCATATACTCTTCATATATCCTATTAGGAAATATGAAAACCATCTTTGTTTTTATCTCTCCAGAAAAAACAAAGACTTGCTAATTTATTCAGGAACCGCTTCCTTAAATAAATCAACTTTATTATTACATTCTGTTTCCAACCCAATTAAAAGACCCTTTGAAAAAAGGATAACAGGGGGTCAGAACAGCATTCAGTTTTCAAATATCATCACGACGCTTTTTAAAAGAAAAAACCGCTTTTCGCGGTCAAGGTAAAACCAATCAGGGTTTACTCTGTCCGCTTTTTGATTTGAACTTTAATTAATAACATCGTGATTCGTATTCTATACTAATCAAAAAAATAAGTCAAGAGACTGCAAAGGCTTAAGTTTAGGATTTTAGTAGGCCTTACTTGATAGGATATTTGGCCAAAAAAACAAAGACCCTTCGACAACAATTGAAGGGTCTTTGTTAGTATTTCGAAACTCTATTTTATGTCACTTGAAATCTTGTCTAACGCTCTTGCTGCAGCATCTTTTCCTCCTAATCCAAATGAAAGTCCTAGGGCTACAGCCAATGCGGCGATAAATCCTGTAAACAAAATTTGCATGTAAGCTGTTGCGATTCCCAATTCTGACAATGCAATGATGAATGCAAAAATCCAAATTGCATAATAAGAGATTGATGACAACATGTTGGCTGATCGAATGTTTGCTCCCTGTGCTGTTCCTCGAACAAATTTACGAAGGGCATCAGCAAGAATAGTTGCAATAACCAAAACCAATGAAGCAACTACTATTTTGGGTAAGTAGTAAAGAACGGTTGTTCTTAGAAAATCATTTACCTGTGTAAGACCAAGAATTTGAAGAGATGCCATCAAGAAAACAATAACAACAAACCACTTTACTAATCCACCCACGAATCCGCTAACATTAAGTTTTAATCCGGCTCGTCTTAGGAACTCTCCTGCTCCTGCTTTTTCAAAAAGTTTGTTCAACTTAATTGCTGAAGTAAGTTGGTCAAAAGCTTTACCCAATACAGTAGCTACTAACCAACCAATAATGAAGACTATGATCGCTCCCAACAAGCTAGGTACAAATCCAATAAAGCCATACCATACGCCTATTAAAGATTGACTAAATACTTCACTCCAAGTTTGTAATAACATCATATAAAATATTTTACACTTCTAAAAAAATAATAAAGTACCATAAAGTTTCGACCTTCCGAGTACTCTATTATTATACCAAATTTGTCTATTTTTTAGAAATGTATGTGGATAACTGTCCAGTGTCCACTAGCTTCTCGTGTGGTAGTTCTATTATGTCGCAAACAAGTTTGTCGTACATGTCTAGACGATATTTAAATTCCTCTGAATCAAATACAACATAATCAAGCTCTTTACCTATCTCAGCCTCAAGTCCTTTGATAACTTGCTGTAGAACATTTCTCTTTAGCTTATCCCCTACCAACAACAAATCAGCGCGGCTCTTTGATGAACCGATAAAAACACCCGAGACTATCATTAATTTAATTTTCCCAGCTGGTTTAAATTTATCTACTAAATTTTCTTGAACCAACAAAGCTGGGTCAATTAATATTTCTCTAATCTGTTTAGCATATTGAAAAGAACTGTCTATTGACCACGCAGGAACTTTTTTCTTAGCCCCCCTGCTTCCTTCTTTTGTTATTGTTTTTTGCTTAATAAAACCCATCGCAAGAAGAGAGTTCAATTCTTTACGAACGTTTGATTTGGTAATTCTTGTTCGAGAACAAATGTCCTCAATCTCAAAATTGTTTTCTCTGTTAAGAACAAATAGGCGCATTATTCTAACGCGTGCTTGTCCTCCAAAAAGTTTAGCTAAAATATCCATAAATTTTATTTTACACCAATAGACAAAGCCCCGCAAGCTTACGCTTGCGGGGCTTTTCTTGGGCAAATAATTTGAAAAATTATTTCAAAGTTACCTTACCACCTGCTTCTTCTATTTTCTTCTTGAAATCTTCAGCTTCTTCTTTCTTCATTCCATCTTTAAGAACTGAAGGTGCTCCATCTACTAAGTCCTTAGCTTCTTTCAAACCTAGTCCTAGTACTTCTTTAACTACTTTCATAACAGCAATCTTTTGTTCACCTGCTTCAGTAAGTTCAACTGTGAAAGCTGTTTTTTCTTCAGCTGCTGCTGCTGGTGTAGCACCAGCTCCAGCAACTGCTACGGCAGCAGCTGAAACTCCAAATTTTTCTTCTAATACTTTTACTAATTCGTGCAAATCTATTACTGACATCTCTTCTATTTTAGAAACGATATCTTTAAATTTTGCAGGAACTTCTACCTTGTTTTCTTCCATAAAATTTTAAATTAAATTAATTATAATTTCTTAAGCTTTCTTTTCTGCTATCTGATTTAAGACAACAGCAAATCTTTGAATTGGTGAGTTGATAAGATTTACAAACATTCCTCTCAATACATCTACTGATGGGATTGTAGCAATTGACATCATCTCGTTAGCGTTTTTGTATACTCCATCAAAGACCCCTCCGACAATACTAATATTTTCTTTATGGTCTTTTTGGAAATTATAGATACCTCTTGCTCCGGCTAATAAGTCAGAACTGTAAGCTATCGCTATTTGTCCTGGGACTTCTGGCATCTCCCCTTCTATTTTGTGATTTGATAGAGCTCTCTTTAGAAGAGTTTTCTTTGATACTTGATATCCTACACTTTCAGCTTGCAACTTTCGACGAAGATCGTTTGCATCTGCAACTTGTAATTTATCAAATTTTACAAAAACTACTGACTTTGAATCTTTCAACGCCTTATCTAGATCACTTACTAATTCTTTTTTCTTATTTAATGATATTGGCATGAATTTATTTAAATTAAAAATGACCCTTTGGGGGCCGATTGTAGTCCTATCTTACTAAATTAAGTAAAATACTTCGACCTGGGCAGGACTTCTGTCTCGCTTAGAGACGGCCTACTTTCTACGGCTACTTTAGACATAATATCAAAAATATTTTTTTTGTCAAAGTAAGCAAAACCAATCGAGGGTGTGCATATATATGCACACCCTCGATTGGTTTTATATCTCAAAAACTATATTTAATCCGGAATAATAAACGACAACAAAATCAACGTAACAATTATAACTATGGTAAATGCAATAATTGTTTTCATATAACCTTTATTCATATATTTAGACTATATCACAAACTTCAAGGTTGGCGAATTATTTATTTTTTAACTTTTATCAATGTTGGCAAAGTGTAATAAGTTTCATTAAGAGCAACGTCCTTGATGTGTACATTTATATGATAATCCCCTTCTTTCAAGATAGTGTTTGCGTTCGACAGCTCACCTCGCCATGTTTTAGAACAGTGGTTAGTTCCATCAACACAATTCTCTCCTGATAAATATAATTTTCTAATACTGGTTTCGTCTACTTTTTCTATTTCAATCGAAACCCAATCAACGTTTTCGCTGGAAATTATTTCTATAATTACATCTTGTTTTGCTGGGTCAATTATTATATCTTCAGTTGTAGCATTCAGTGAATATGAAATAACAACAGGATTTATGTCATCAATTGGAATAATAAGTTCGCTACCTTTAGAAACTGAAACAGTATATGTTTTAGTCAGACCATTTTCTGCAGTTACTGTATAAGTAACAAAACTACTAAAATCTTGAGTAACGAAAGAGGGTTTGTCTATTGTAGCCAGAGGAGAAATATTGATGGTAGGAGCTAATGTTGTTAAATCTATATCTTGAGGCACCGTTGCAAAAACAGTACTGTTGTCATTATCTATTACACCAATCACAGACGGTGAAATCCCATCAAAAGAAAATGACAAAATTAGATTTTCAGAAGAAGAATCTTCGTCTACAAGTACCACTGTTCCATCATCTGCAGCTGGGTGACATCCATAAAAACAAAACCTTCCAGCTGCGGCACTTATTTCGCCTGTAAAATTATTTTCTTTATAATAAACAGCAATCCGCCCTCCTCCTCCTGCGATATTGTAAGAATCTGAACCTTGGGCATAACCGTCTGCTCCTCGAGAATAAATTTTTCCTTCTCCTGCTAAAATATTTGTCTTAATATACACTGACCCACCACTAACTCTCCAAGGATATCCATCAGTGGTAATCATCCCGTCATTCAATAAAGTTTCTGCGACTTCTATTTTTATTGATCCTCCCCCTCTAAATCCTTCCGTCCCACTTCCAAAATCTAACGGTATTTTCTCATCTCCATAAGTAGGTTTTGCATTATCACCTCCTCCCTTACCACCATAACTTGAACCGGTATTCCCCCAATCTTCAACATTTGGTGAACCCGGGCCTTCGTATACCCCTAGTGATTGTGCACTAATAGTAGCCGATGATCCTATATACAAATCACCTGTTTTTATTTTAAGTATTGTTTCAGGATAGGTAGTTATTGATGCATAGTCTTTTAACCACAACTCTCCTGTTTCAAAATTTTCTTCACCATTTAATCTAATTTTTGATGAATCATTTAATATAAATTCATCAATAAAAACATCTACCCCTTCTTGAAATCTTATTTCGGCCATATCGTTCACTACAACTTTTGCTATTTCAAAATCCTCATCTGTTTTAGCAAACTCCCAACTTTTATCTACATACAGAATTTTATTTTTTTTATCAAACAACCCAGCTGTTCCATCTTCTCCTTTATCGAGATTTGGATAACCGACATGACCACTTCCAGCTGTCGCTTCTACAATTCCTGAAAAGGAAGAATCCTCATAATGAATCACCGTTCTACCACCTCCTCCTGGATAATAAAAAATAGAAGTTGTAGCTATCCCTCCTCCATTTGTCCTAAAAACTCCCGAGCCTTCAATGTTTTTTGTGTTTACATATATACTTCCTCCGCTAGCATTTGATCCGCCTGAAGCAGAAATCACTCCGTTGTTAATAATTGTGTCGTCCACCTCCATCCAAATTGCTCCTCCGCCTTTATAATAATGACTTTGAATACTGCCTCCGCTCCCTATTTCTTTTGGATAAAGAGCAGATCCGTATATATATTCTTCATTGGCATATTCTCCTTTTCCCCCATAGCTACCTCCAGACTGATTATTCATCATTGTACCTGGCCCCAACAAAAATCCTACGTTATCTGAGGATATTGTGGCCCCAGAATCAACCGTAATGTTTTTTGCATTTATTCTCACCCCCCTGAAATCACTTGTGACTGATTCGTTGTCTGCCAGTAAAGTAAGCGTGGCATTATTTGTAACTGTAATATTTTCAAAAAAATATTCTCCCGCAGGAAGTTCTGTGTTTTGATCTATATACAATCCTGGTAGTGGAGTATAAACTTCGACAATTCTTTCCTTTGTTGATTGGTTTCCAGTTTTGTCTTTCGCTTTATAGATTATAGTATAAACACCATCTTCAAAAATATTTACACTTCCAAAAATTTCAACCTCTATTTCCCCGTCAATTATATCGTTTGCTGTCGCACCCAATTCTACATAAGTAGTACCATTGGAAATTCTCATATTTTCTGGTCCAAGTAAAAAAATAACCGGGGGCACAGTGTCTCCGGTGTTAACTATTGGCGGATTAACAACTTCATTGTCGTCATCTTCATCTGGATCGTCATCTTCTTCATTAGGATTTGGATTTTCATTTTGACCCGATAGATCTTCGTCATCCTCATCGTCATTGTTCTCTTCTTCTCCATTATTTTCTTCAGTGGTGTTTTGTTGACTACCAGAAGAATAGTTGCTGTTTTTTATTTTTTTAATCTCTAAAGAATCGTTTTCTGAACTTGGCTGTATTTGTTTTAAAATATCTTCCCTGTCATAATTTTGTGCAAAAATAGGATAAGAAATTACTTCTTTAATAGAATCATCATCGTCAACGTATTCTTCTTCATTATCATGACTTACAAAAATATTTTCTTCTTCGTTATCATAAATTGGTTCATTTTTGTTTTCATTTTGGCTAGTGCTTGTGCTAGCGGTTGAGAACAAACTATTAACCAATTTCATATAACCTTTACCAAACTTATTAGCCACTCCAAGAACTGGTTTAGCTATATCATTTATTACTAAGTTTGTCGTATCTTTTATGAATTCTTGAATTGGATCAAGCACTTTATATGCCAAATCTATCGCTTCATCAATTATAGTAATTTCGGGAGGGTTGATGCAGATTTGAGTTGAATCTTGAGATGCGTCTTCTTTTAATTTATGAAGTGCGGTCATTATATCAGCCGAGACTCTTTTGCTTTGATATTTTAAATAAGAATCAACTAGTCCGTGACCATTAAATTCATCTTCTGGATTGTCTGGAATATCAACATTTGGCGGTAAAACATCCATCATTCCAAAAAGTCTTATTTTATTTATGACACTATCGTTTTTAGAAAGAAGGTATTTTCCGCCACCAGCTATATAGCTTGTGGGAGTGCCTATGCCATAAATTCCCATAGATGACTTTGAGACACCTCCTTCTTTGTCTCCTAGTGTTCGATAAATATCATTAGCATAAAAATTGCCCTGAGAATGGGCAACGATTAGTAACTTTTGGGTTTTAACTTTGGCGCTCAAGTCTACGAGCATGTTTTTTAGATCATGAGTGTCTGAAATAAACATTTTTTCTGAAGTCTTTTGTGTTATAGCGTCAATAAAATCAGCAAAAAACCCGTGTGTTGGGTTGTAAACATAATCAACAAAAACTGGTTGTTTTTTGTATGACTCCGGAACATTTAGTTCTATTTTTTCTTTATTATAGATAGCCCCATCTGGTGTTGTTAGCATTCCATTTATGCTTATAACCATATATCCATCCGGTGAACACATTTCAGCTCCTTCAGTATAAATACCACTACCACCAAAAAATAAAACCATCAATAATAATGAAATTAGTTTATTGTTAAACTTTTTCATTTTTTTATTATAATTAATCTTTTAATTCCGAAAAATCAAAATCACATTCATCTTCCATACTAGAAAAACTTCTTACTTGTTCGTAAAAATCATCTCTTCTAGTTTTTCTTAATTCGGTATTAAACTGTATTTCGTTTACAAAATTTTCATACACTTCTATTTTTTCTAAGTCAGAATATTCTCTAAAAGATTCCGGAGAGATTCTAGGAGCTAGTGTGTCCGCTAGACAACTATTTGCCCTTCCGTGTTCTCTTATAACCTCAGTAGCAATTGTGGTATTTACAAATGGTTGCGACAAAATCATTTGGCCAACAACTGCATATTGCAAAAGCGCTGCTCTGGTTTTTGCAGAGTTTGGATATTCTCTAAAAATTGCAACTTCGACATCGTCTCTGATACCATTTCCATTAGAATCAATTCCTATCACAGTCCTATTCCCCGCTTCTCCTGGGTCTGGAGGGAGATTTATTCCCATGACATCCTCCATGGTAATTTTTGTAGCATGAATAATCTCCACTTGCTTGTTGGTTTTTTCTATTTTAGACAATTGAATAGAACGTAAAATTAGCGCCACAACAAACAAAACAATGAAAACTATTAAAAACCATTTAATAAAACAAAAAACCTTCCGCCCAATACTTCTTTTTGGTTTTTCAAAGTTTAATCCTTCAATATTATCTTGATTAATATTATTTAAATTTTCCATATATTTATTATAAATGCCTATAATTAATCCTTTCTGACTACCTTGTATTTTTAATTTTTTGGCAAGTATTTAAATACTTGCCACGTCCTCCTCGCTCCTCCTCCAACTCATCTGTGGATAACAGTCGAGGTCTTGCCTAGTACGAGGTCCGACCTCGTACTAGGCAAGACCTGTGTTAATCACCCACCCTCGTCTTGCAAATCTTCTTTGCCATAATTCAACCAATCAAAAATATCTTTTTTAAAAGATTCCTTTGTTGGAAAATATTCTGGAAAAACAGAATTTTCTATTATGTTATATTTATCTTCTTCGTTTAAATATTTTTTATAGCTAGAATACTCATACTTCTCCAAAAACTCTAGAGCCTTTTTGCGATCTTTAATTCCTTCTATTTTCCATTTTGGCTCAATTAATTTTACTGGATTTAGATGCACATAAGAAAACAAATATTTAAAATATCTATCATCGCTAATATGTTTTGATTTAAATCTTCCCTCAAACAAAGAGCCAGTTGTTTTGTATTTTTGATTATAATACATTACATAGGAAGTTGTAACTTTTTGCATAAACTTAGTTATGTATCCAATATTTTTTTCACTTAGAATTAGATGAAAATGATTTGGCATTAAACAATAACAACCAACAGAAACCAGCTCTTTGTTGTTATTGTAAATTAAAAAATCCTTCAATGTACATCGAAGGCATAAATTTTTTCTAGTATTAAATAAATTTAGATTTTTTATAAAAAATAAAAAATCATTTTTATCATGAAAAATTTCTCGCTTGTTATTTCCGCGATTGTATATGTGATAAAACTCTCCTGGAGCGAAAGAAGTTTTTCTAATCGACATGTTTTAATTATAACACAGAGCAACCTTGTCATGTTATAATATTTTTTAAAAAAAGTGGATAACTTACATAGGCCGGGCCTGTGCACAGGCCCGGCCTATGTAACAAGAAAAAAGGAGTGAGGAATTAAAAAGAGCGGAAGGTTGTAATCCCCCGCTCTTCTAAATATTCAAACCAAGTTGTTCTTGTGCTTCTACGGACAAATTGGATAGATCATCACCCCATGAAATGAGGCTACATTCATCTTCTTCACAAGAAGAATTCATGGACATAAAATAGGCTATTTCAGCCTCCATGTCTCTGGATTCTCTTTTCTGTCTATTTTTCTCTTTAATAATCAGACTTTTGAAGCCTGAAGGATTATTAATAAATCCTAAGTCAAATTTGTATTTTTCATACAAATCCAATATTACCGAAGAGAAAATCTTACTCCTGTCTCCCTTTTTTATACTTTGGGTAGACGCTAGACCTTTGGCATATCGCGAACAAAGTTCGCGGACAGCCTTTTGTAATATTTTTTCCTGAAAAACATCCATAATTGTGTGTTTTTAGGGTTAAACAAAAGGTGCATATCTATATATATTATAGCATTTTATATGACAACAAGTCAAGGCTTGTGTCAATAAAGCTTTTAAAATAAAGATATTGGGCAACCTGTGGATAACTTACATAGGCCGGGCCTTGGAATTTGGTTGTTGAATATACAGGAGAGCTCTTTCCCCTATCCCTGGGATAGGGGAAATTTTTAACTATAGGTCACTGGGGAATATCTAACCTGTGGATAAGTCCCCACACCTATATTTTTATAGTTTAGAAAAACACGTTGAAATAAGGTGAAGTCTATCTTTTCAAAAGAGGCTAAAATAACATTAGGAAATTTTGTAATCAGAATAATAAAAATATGGGTGTGGGGATAAACAGTAGAGGCCTTGCCTTCCCAAGGCAAGGCCTCGGGAATTTTGAAACGGAAAGATTGTGTAGTCAAGGCCTAAAACAGGTAGATTCAATCGAGTATAAAATTAGATGCAACCGAATATACACCTGTGGATAACTTGCATAGGCCGGGCCTGTGCACAGGCCCGGCCTTGAACCATACAAATCCAAGAGTTATTGAAAAATCAGAAAAACAAAAAACCACACATTTCTGTGTGGTTTTTTGAATACCTTGAGGGTATTAGTCTTTTAGACTAGATTAGTCTTTCCAAACATAACCAACTGAGTTACCATCAATTTCTTTAACTTCGATAGTAAATGATTGGTTTGTTACCTTTTGGGTGTATTCTAGAACTACTTTGAAGGTTGTTTCTTCATCGTCGGCCATAGAAGCCATTCCCAAAGATCCATCACCGTCTTCGTAAGTTACAGACTTAGTTGTTACTCCGTCATAACCCTTAACTTCAAACTTCCAGTCTGCTGAAGTATCATCAACTTCTAGAGCAGCTCCAGTTTCGTTCTTAACAGTAACCTCAAATGAGATTGTTCCTGTTGCTGCGTTTCCTAGAGGAGAACCAACTGCAACAGTTGAATCATCTATAGAAACAGTTATGTCTCCTTCAGTAACTGTAAATACTGGAGTAGTAAATGAACTAGTTTCATTAAATGGTTTATCTTTTAGATCATCGTAACCAGACAACTTAACTGAAGTAACTTGTACTGTAGTAATTGTCTTTCCAGTACTGTTAGCATCGTATGCCCGGAAACTACCAAGAAGTTCAACTTTGAATTTGTCTCCATCTTCAAAATCAAATTCACCTGCATCAAAAGTCATTTTGACTTTTTTGGTGCCTGAAACAAATGCTGAGATAGCAGAAGAGCTTACGGTGTCTACTTGCTTTCCATCAACATTAAGAGCAAATCTGCTTACTAAGCTTTTAACATCATCAATGTCTGTAGCACCGGCAAACTCAACTTCAACTTCTACATCTTCCAATGTTCCTTCTCCTTCTTTAACTTCAACGTCAGCAACATATAATTTATCATTGCTTCTTGTTGTAGAAACATCTAGAGTTGAATCCTTAGGTGATGAACTGTTTTTTGTGATTCTAAAATCAACTGCATCTGGAGCATCAACTCCAACAACACCGTTTAGAGTTGTTGTCTTAGAGCTAACAATTCCTGATCCATCTGTCCATCTGTAATCAACATCTACCAATTTGATAGTAGCAGCTTTTGATGCTACATCAAGATCAGCGATATCAAGGATTACTTCTACTTCTACTGTTTCACCAGATTTTACAATTAAATCTAAGCCTGAAAATCTAACAATGTCATTGCCAGTTCCTCTCCAAGCAGATCTGCTTCCTGAGTTAATGCTTGCAATTTCATCTCCGTCTACTTCAAGAGCAACTCCTGTTATAGCTCTGTATGAATTTGTTTTATTTCCTGTAGCTTGTAATTGTATATCAAGTCTTTCGATTTTTGCGTCTCCACCTTCTTTATCGGCTTCGATTTCAATAGTGAAAGCATGTTGTCCTGATTTGTCTTCAGCGATATCGTCTTCTTCTACCACACTGAATTCTAAATCAGCCTCATCTCCCTTCAATGTTGTTGAAGGAGTTGTAGGTGTTGTAGGTGTTGTTGGAGTTGTAGGTGTAACTACAACTGCGTTAGCTTTAGCTTTTGACATGTTTCCAAACAAACCATCAGCTGTTAAGCCGTTAGCTGCTTGCCATGCCATAACCTTAGCTTTGGTCATAGGACCAAAAATTCCATCTACTGGAGTTGCGCCAACAACGATTTGTACGTTCTTGACAGCTTCTCCTCTGCTTCCTACCTTTAGGGTAGTAGCACCGAAATCATAAGCAGCTACTGCTGATCCTGCGAATGCAAGAAGAGCTACTGCAAAAACTCCGGCTAAAAATTTCTTTGACATATTTTATAATTTTATACACGTTTAGATTAGTTCCGACTTGTCTTTAAGTACGACTACTAAATAATATGTACTTTAAGAAAAAACTAATGTGTGTGTATTTTATTTTTTAAATTACTAATAATAAATATTACTAATAATTTTTTACTAAACATCTAAACTTTGAAATGCGTCTTTCTCAATTCCTTCAGCTTCTCTATCAAAAGCAGTGGAGGGAGATTAGCAAAACAAAACTTAGAGTCGTAAACTAAACAAAAAATCTGCATGTCATACTTCCCTGTTCTTTTTTATTAAAAACACTTCTATATGACAAACATATCTGCCTTGTCGACAGGGCCGATACACATCTTGACTTCAAGTGACAACTTGAGACTTTCTAAAATTCAAGACTCGATATTTCCTCTATCAAAAATATTGAGTAGGAATCTTGAGAGCTTCAAATAAATCTCTAGAAACCAAAACGGATCCGACCAAAGAAAACATAATAATAGCCTTTCGCTCAACACCGAAATGAAGGGCAAAAAACTGTCGCCAAAAACTGTTTGGTATTAACATTTTTTGGTATTAAATTTTCAATGATCTTTTCTTCTCGAGTTAGACTCGAGATATTACATATTACCATATTGGATAAATAATTACCAGCAACGATAATATGTATATACATTATATACTTGTGAAAATAAATATGCAAATACATATGGATATTTAGGGGGTGTGGATAACCCCCACACCTATATTTTTATAGTTTAGAAAAACACGTCGAAATAAAGGTGAAGTCTATCTTTTCAATAAGGGTTAAAGTGGCACTAGAAAATTCTGTAATCAGAATAATAAAAATATGGGTGTGGGGGTAAACTCAAGAAGGCAAACATGGCGCGAAGCTACGAACAGAATGAAGCTAAGCTAGTTGGTAACGAGACCATCTCTTCGTACCTGTCTTTTTGATTTGTCCTTTATCAAAGAGTGTGTTTAGTTCTCGCTGGATTGTCTTTTCTGAATAGTCTGGAAGGAACACAGATATGTCTTTTATCGAAACATCCTTCTTGTCTTTTATCAATGACATTATCCTTTTAACTCTATCTTCCCTAGCGGCTGGACCCTGAAGATGAGTGGGTGTCTTTTTGAATGTCTCTTTTTTTTCTAAGTCACGATTACCATAATGGACACTATTGGACAAATTATTGTTTATGAAATTTTTAACAGACATATTATTTTGTGTCCTTGATGTAGAGAACTGTTCTTTCGCATCTTTTTGAAAATCTTCTAAAGAGTCATCTGTGATCTCGAACATCTTGTCGTCGAGAGTAAAAGAAAAGTGGCGATCCTTGCTAACACTCTCTCTCAAATCAACTGCTAATTTAGAGAATTCATGACTTAAAATGCTAGCATTCATTTCAGAAATAAAACCGATTGTTTTTGCTATTTCAATGAAAGAAAGTAATTCATAAACTCGAGAAACTGGAGTAGCCACAAAAGATGATTTTTCAACTGGAGACAATGTGGAGTATTGATAGATATCGGACAACAATTCGACACCCAATAATCTTATCTTGCTCTTGAGGGCATCGTCTGTATCCATACAGTCTGATACAAGATATAGAGCAGTAACCAACTTTTCTGTCTTTTTGTTTGTAAGTCCATAAACAGCTATACCTGATAAGGATTTTACATCAGGGACATTTGGATGTCCGTAATCATTTGTTGTTGTCCTTTGTGTGTCTTTTTGATTATTCATCTGTCTTTTTGGCCACCCAAGTAGCGAAATTAAGTGTCTTTAATGTGTCCATTATATATGGAAAAAAAATAAAAGCAAATCAAACACGACACAAATCCACGAATGGATACGAATGACACGAATAGAAGGCAGACACGACACGAATCCGCGAACGGGAAAGGTGGTGCATTTTTGTTCAGAAATCTCCTTCCCTGTCCAGAGGCAGGATAAGAAAATTCCTATCCAAAAAATACAAATATGTTCGAGGTCTTGCCTGTGCAGGCAAGACCTCGAACAGTTATCCACAAGCAAATGATACTCAGTTTTCATCTTGAAAATGTATTTTTTAAATGTATAGAAAAGTGATATAATATTAGAATAAGCATAATTAAAAAATAAAAATAGCAGAGTGGCGATTTCAATAAACAGTCCGCGATCTGCTTCTAAACGGGATGGCAAAAAAAAATACAGAAGATACAAACAATGAAAGCACTTCAAAACGAGGTGGAAATGGAAACAAAAATACAAAAAAAGTTGAGCTAAAAGAAGAAGCACGATACAACATTTGGGGTATCGGTTTTATAATTTTCGGAACAATTATGATTCTATCGATTTTTGAAATGGCGGGAATGGTTGGAACATTTATTTATCGTGCTCTTCACTCTCTCTTGGGTTTCGGATACTTTCTACTCCCTATCTTGCTTCTAGTTGTCGGAGTTTCTTTTATGAAAAAACAACGACCACAAATCGCAAGGTCACACACAATTTTTGGACTACTTACCCTACTCACCTCTCTCGGTCTTCTCGATATTGCAAGCAATGGAAACGGAGAAAGTTTAAACATCGCTTATGGAGGATTTATGGGTGGAATAATTTCTTGGCCATTCATCAAGCTCTTCGGATTATATGGAGGAATTTTGATGCTCGGAGGTGGATTAATTGTATCTCTAATCGTACTCTTTAATGAGAGTCCAAACATACCTGAAATTTTTTCTAAAATTTGGAACTTCTTAAGAAGCGATATTAGGTTTTGGAAAAAAAGAGATGATGGTCCCGAATATGACTACACAGCTGATGATTACGAAATCGAAGAAAAAGATGCACCAAAGGAAGCCGCGGTCATATCTTCTGTCGCTTACAACGAAAAACCTTACATTGAAGAAAAACAAAAAGAATCTTCTAAACCAATTAAAAGATTTTCTAACTACACCCCTCCCCCAATCGACTTACTCGAGGGAGATAGAGGTGTAGCTAATGTCGGGAACACAAAAGACAACTCTAATATGATACAGAGAACTCTTTTGACTTTCGGAATTTCTGTAGAGATGTCTGACATCACCATAGGGCCAACAGTGACAAGATACTCACTCAAACCAGCCCAAGGGGTTAAGCTTTCTAGAATTGTGGGGTTGCAAAATGAACTTGCTCTCGCTCTCTCTGCAAAATCAATCCGCATTGAAGCCCCTATCCCTGGTCAATCTTTAGTCGGTATCGAAGTACCAAACAAAGGCAAGACAATTGTAGGACTTGCTAACCTTTTGAAAGATGACAGATTTAGAAAAAATCCAAAACCTCTAACTGTCGCGCTAGGTAAAGGACTGTCAAATGATCCAGTCTATGGCAATTTAGCAAAAATGCCACATCTTCTCGTTGCAGGGACTACAGGTTCGGGTAAATCTGTAACCATTCACTCTATTATTACTTCCCTTCTATACAGAAATGGTCCAGAAGATATGAGGTTCATCCTGGTTGACCCCAAAAGAGTTGAGCTTACTTTGTATAATAAAATACCACACCTTCAAACACCGGTCATCACAGACCCCAAAAAGACTATCCTGGCGCTAAATTGGGCTATTCGAGAAATGGAACGACGATATGAGGTACTTCAAGACTGTGCTGTTCAAAATATTGAGTCTTATCACGAAAAAGTCTACGCTAAATCTAAGAAGGATGGAGAAGAAGCAGAGAGGATGCCTTATATCATAATTGTAATCGACGAATTGGCAGACATAATGCAGACATACAGACGAGAACTTGAATCATCTATCGTTAGACTTGCACAGATGTCTCGAGCTGTCGGTATACACTTGATACTTTCGACGCAAAGACCATCGGTCAATGTCATTACTGGTATTATTAAGGCCAACATCCCTACTCGTATTGCTCTACAGGTGTCTTCTCAGATAGACTCACGAACTATTCTTGATCAGAGTGGTGCAGAGAAGCTCGTTGGTGCTGGAGATATGTTATTCCTAAGCACTTCTAGTCCAAGTCCTGAAAGATTGCAAAGTGCCTTTATATCAGAAGATGAGGTCAAGAGAGTGGTTAATTATTTGAGAGAAGCTTATGTCGATGAGATTCCTAACTACATCGAATTAACGGGTAGTATAGATAAAAGTGGAGTATACTCAGATGCTATCGAAAGCGAAGATGGTGATGATGATCTCTATGAAGATGCTCGAATGACTGTCATGGAAGCAGGCAAAGCCTCGACTTCATACCTCCAAAGAAAACTTGGAATTGGATATGCCAGAGCAGCAAAATTAATGGACATGCTAGAAGAAAGACAAGTGATTGGACCTGCAAATGGAGCAAAGCCAAGAGAAGTATTGGAAAGTCCAATTGACAACACTGGGGACCTGTAAAGAAGGCAAGCACGATGAGAGATGGCCGTTTAAAGCATCTTTTCTGGTGAGCACGGATATTTTCTTACTAGAAAATATCCGTGCTCACGCCATCGCGCTCGCTAGTCTCTCCTGAAAAGATATTTTAAATGGCAAATAAAAACAAGAAATGATAAAAGATTTAAAAGAAAAGAATATAAAATGGTGGATTGGGACAATGTCATGTGTTTTGCTTTTTGTTTTTATTGGAATCTTTGTCTATGCTAAAATGAATTTCATATGGAGAGGAGTCCGAATAAGTGCCGTTTTAGAAAGGGCCGATAGCTCAAAGATAGTCACTGTCAAAGGTAATGCAGAGAAAGCTGTTCATCTGACTATCAATGGACGAGAAATATTTATCGACAAAAAAGGAAATTTTACAGAAGCAGTTTCTCCTCTTCCCGGATATTCTGTCATTACAATTTTTGCTAAAGACAAATTTGGTAAAACAGCAGAAAAAAAATTTGAATTATACACAGCGAAAGAAGAAAAGTTAGACGATGCGCCGGCGATCGCATCAGAAGAATTGGTAGAAGTGCCACCAAATGAGGGGCAAGCTACAAGCGAAGAAAGTTTATTAGAAAATAATTAGTGGAGTAAAAGTTTTACATAAAAATAATTTAATTTTTTTGCGCTTTACCCCAGAGGGGCCCTACGCGACTGCAAAAATCAAATTATTTTTATTTCAAACTTATTACTCTATAACTACAAAATTTTATGCAAAAGAAAGCAAAAAAAGCCCCAAAGGAAACAGGTGGTGCTATCGAAGATACAATTAAATCAATTCAGACAAAATTCGGAGAAGGAGCGATTATGAAGCTCGGCGACACTCCAAAGGTCAATATTGATGTTATTCCTACTGGTTCTATTGGACTAGATATGGCTCTAGGTGTCGGTGGATTGCCTAGGGGGCGAATGATCGAGATATATGGACCAGAATCATCTGGTAAGACAACTCTCGCTCTACACGTCGTAGCAGAAGCTCAAAAGAAAGGAGGTGTCTGTGCATATATAGATGCCGAGCACGCAATGGATCCTGATTACGCAGGAAAACTTGGTGTAAACATCAAAGAACTTTTAATATCTCAACCAGACAATGGCGAGCAGGCTCTCGAAATAACAGAAAGCCTTGTTCGATCTGGAAAGATTGATGTCATTGTCATCGACTCTGTTGCTGCTCTAACTCCAAAAGATGAAATAGAGGGAGATATGGGTCAATCACATGTCGGCAAGCAAGCAAGACTCATGTCTCAAGCGCTTCGTAAATTGACGGCAATAGTCGCCCACTCAAAGACTGTGATCATATTCATTAACCAAATCAGAATGCAAATAGGAATAATGTTCGGTAACCCAGAAACAACTCCAGGCGGTAAAGCTTTGAAATTCTATACAACAATACGTATTGATATACGTAGAATTGCTCAAATCAAAAAAGGTGAAGATGTTGTCGGAAGTCGAACGAGAGTTAAGGTGGTAAAAAATAAAGTGGCTAGTCCGTTTAAACAAACCGAGTTTGATATCATGTACGGCGAAGGAATTTCTCACGAAGGAGAATTGATGGCGCTCGGAGAAAAGCTTGGAATTATAACCAAGACAAGCGGAGCAATATACTCATATATCGGCACAGTAAAGCAAAGAGAAAAAGGCCCAGTCGAAGAAATTAAACTTGGACGAGGTTATGACGCAGCGAGAACATTTTTGCGAGAGAACAAAAAACTATCTGAAGAAATTTTCAAAGAAGTTAAATCTCGTTTTGGAGAAATTCAAGTTTCAAGTGCGGGAGAATAAAATAGCAAAATAAAAAATCGCTCTGACCGTAGTCGGAGCGATTTTTTATTTAAAATTTATATATCTAAGACCCTCTATTTAATTTCATTTATTTTTTGAATAGTAATAGGTCCTATAATACCATCAGATTTAAGCCCATGATTCTTTTGAAAAGTCATCACTGCTTGTCTTGTCTTTGGTCCAAAGATTCCATCTGCTAATCCCAATTCATAGCCTTTGGATAATAGATAATTTTGAATATTTTTTACTTCATCCCCCTTTAATCCTTGTTTGATTATCTTTTTATAAACAAAAGGCTCATGTTTCGAAGGCTCGTTTTCTTTTTTTTGTATTTCATCTTTTAAAGGTTTTGTTTCTGGAGTAGTAACACCTATTGGTGTAACCACTCTGTTGACAACCCTTGAACCAGTTACTCGAGTGGGGCATCTTTCAGTTTTAAAAGTAGAATCTTCACTGTATGAAGTACCTGCGGCGCTGGTAGCATATGATCTAAAATGATAAGTAGTGCCACACTGAAGATTATTAAGATTTATACTAAAATTACCCGAAGGATATCCGAGACTTTCTTCTTCAAAAGAACTACCATATTCTGAAGTCAATCCGTACTGAAAACCTCTTTTGGTTGTAAGGTTCATACTGTTATCAGAACTGGTTAAACTCGCATTTAATTTTACTGTTTTCGTTTCAACGCTAGACACATCTAAGTTGACGATCGTTGGTTTAGGTAACATTACAGCATTATGACCATTCCAAGTTGGACCAAAACCAGTTTTCCCTTCATAATAATAAACAGTTATTACTGGGGCGGTCTCATTATACAAAAGGCCAAACGGATCTTCACCAACTGTGGATGGCGCATTGCCTTTAAAATAAACCTCAGACAGAGAATCAATATCTGCAAAACTATTATCTCCTAAATTGGTCACACTTTCTGGAATAACTACTCTAGTAAGAGCTGTCCCGCCAAAAGCGTAGTAGGAAATTTCTCTAACCCCTTCACCCAAATCTACAGATGTTAGATTTTTGGACTCACTGAAAGCACTCCCTGTTATTTTCTGCACACTGTCAGGTATAACGATAGAAGTAACCCTAGTGCCCCTAAAAGCACCCCCTTCTATAATTTCTAGTTCATCACTAAAATTGATCGTCTCTATATTTGGGTAAAAGCCAAAACCCCCTACTATATTTTTAATTCCACGACCTATGGTTATACTTTCTAAAGTATCAGGAAAAACCATTGATCCTAAAAAAGTGACACTGTCAGGAATTATTATGGATGTTATTGCACTTCCACCAAATGCAGAATGTCCCAAATAAGTAACAGTGGGAGGAATGATAATAGAAGTAAGACTAGGTGCTCCATAAAAGACAGCATCTCCAATTTTTTCTAATCCTTCACTAAAAATTAGGCTGGTTAAATTACTATATTCGGGCATAATTCTTTGGTTAATTTCTTTAATTCCGCTACCTATCACCAAGCTTTCTACTGTATTAGGAAATACCGCAACTCCAACAAAAGTAACGCTGTCAGGTATGGTTACAGAGGTTAGGTGTGTAGAATCAAAAGCTTGATTATCTATTGAAACTACACTGCTAGGTATTGTGATATGGTTTAGACTAGTGCCCGCAAAAGCGGCTATCCCTATGTGGGTTATGCTATTAGGCAGCGTAACGGATGTTATACTTGACTTACCAGCAAATGCAGCGAATCCTATTTGAGTAACAGGATACTCGACTTCTCCGATATTGATTTTTTCAGGAATAGTAATCGAGTTATCTGATCCAGTATACGAAGTTATTGTTACACTTACAGAATCTGAGTTTATATTGTATTCAAAATCGCCAAAGACGTCAGCAAAAGCCAAACTCGGAAGAAATAAACTTGCGACTATAAAGATATTCGCAATAAAAAATTTAAATATTTTCATGTTCATGTTCAAACTATTAATTATAATACAACATAGATATTATAACACAGTGAATAACAAAAAAAATAAATATAGAGCAGTATTTATCCATCATGCTAAATCTAAGTTGAGAAAATAGCTTAATTTTGATATACTTTTTTTGTTATAAATTAACTAAAAACTATTATGCTTGAATATAACGACCCTGGTAGTAAAGCATAGCTTACTACAGAGCGAGATGTGGTTTTATGGAAATGTCATTATTAATCAAATTTAATATTAAAATCTAAAATTATGCTTGAATATAACGAAATTAGAGAGCGAAAAATTATTCTATACGAAGATGAGCCTTGTGAAGTGATGGAAAGCCATGTCGCTCGCACCCAACAGAGAAAACCTCAAAATCAGGTTAAATTAAAAAGTCTTTTATCTGGTCGTACTTGGAATGCAACATTTCACACTTCTGATAAAGCAGAAGAAGTCGATTTGACCAAAAAAGATGTGAAATATTTATACAGTAGCAAAGATGAATTTTGGTTTGCAGACCCTGAGGATCCAAAGAATCGATTTAAAATAGACAGCAAGGTAATTGGCGACTCAGCAAAGTTTTTAAAAACCAACGAAAACGTAACAGCGCTTGTCTGGGACAACGATGATGAAGAACAAGTCATAAAGATTATGCTTCCAATCAAAATGGAGTTCGTAGTCAAAGAAGCTCCCCCATCAATCAGAGGAAACACAGCCAATGGTGGAGGCAAGGTGGCAATTCTAGAAAACGATTACAAACTTACAGTTCCTTTCTTTGTAGAAGTCGGGGACAGAGTGATAATCAATACAGAAACCGGAGAATACGTAGAAAGAATAAAATAGTAAGATCAAAAAACTTCCCGCTCGGGAAGTTTTTTGAATTATTTTAGGTACTTTTGTTCCATTTCGTTTACATAGTTTTCAAATGAAACATTTGGTCGTATTCTGAGAAGCCCTTTGGCAAAAGTGTAAGCCTCCTCATATTCTGGGGCCAATTCTAAATAATCTTTTGCATATAAAAACGCACTATCCATGTCCCCTTTTATCATATAGAGTTGAGACAGGACATTGTAATTAATCGGATTATTGTTATTTATTTCAATTGCTTTGTTAACATAAGAAAATGATTTATTCCAAATTTCTTTGTCGTAACTGTTTTTATTTATTTTTATTAGATCCCCCTCTTTGCCTTCTGCTAATAAATACAGATTGAGTAAACCGGACATCGTTAGGTAAGAAGTCCCATAGTAAGGTTGCGACTCTGCCACCTTTTCTAAATTGGAAACTAGAGATTTAATTTCACTTAAGAATACTTTTTTTGAGCTATCGTTTATTTGATAAATTATCTTCTGATATAGTCTTAATAATTTTTCTGCCTGACTCGTGTATTCCATTATTCCTCCAAATAAAGATTTTTCATTTAAACCCTCTCTTTGTTTGGCAAAATCAGACATCTGCTGGGTTTCTCCTGCAATGTTCATTCCCTTGGACTCTATCGTTCCATTAAAACAAAGTTTTCCTAACAAGAAAAAAGATACTATTATAAGAAATACAATTACTGCTTTTTTAAATACAGAGAGCATGCGTTTGTATTGAGAGATATCAAACTGCCAAAACTCCCCCACCCCCAGGCCAATACCTGCAATTATAAATAAATTCAAATAAGATGTTGTAGTGTCAAAAACAAATAAGTTGTGAATAAAATGACCAAAAATAGTCGCAGCGAGAATTATTCTGATGTTTCTAATTCTAGTTTCGTTTTCTATTCCGCTCGTTGCTTTTCTATAAAGAAGCGTAAAAAATAATCCCAGAAGCAAAAAGAGATATGAGCCAAGCCCGACAAAACCAGAATCAGAAGCAAACTGCCAGACAACATTATGAGGTTCAAGAAGTTTCTCTACTACGTACTCCTTTCTATATAAATCTGGATTATAATGTTTTTCGAAATTATAAATATAATTATTAACTCCATTTCCCCAAGTAGGGTTATCTTTATACCCTTTTTCGGCAATATCCCAGGCAATAAAACGATTGCCTGTTTTTTCTTCTGTAAAAATTTTATTTATCTTTGTTCCTTCTGTGACTAGAGCCTTGCTCGTATAGATTACTCCTCCAACAAGCGTAATCGCCAAAAGAAAACCGATTATTTTTAAAATTTTATTTTTAGCAAACACCAAAAACAGAGTGCATGCAAAAATAATTGAAAGGCCTATGCCCATTGTCGCCCCGTTAGCTATACCGAGAAGACGAATCGGGCTGTCGATAATCTGCTGAAGGCCAATATTCCCCAGTAAAAATTCTTTATTAATAAAAAGAGGACTAATAGTAATAAATGAAAGACCAACGATTATAAAAATTCTATGCCACCATTTTTTTACACAAAACAATAAAGCAATTCCAAAAGAGACTGCAAACACCAAGAATCCTCCTGCATGAGAACTGTTACCAAGAGTTGATCCGTCTGTCTTACCAATTGGCGCAGGTAGTCCAGTATAAAAATAAATAATCACGACAATTCCAGACAGGAACGAAGACATTAAAAGTTTTGAAATTATTTTTGAATCTCGCCTAATTAACGAACCAACCATAAAAGAAAAGACGATCATTGCGTAGATCGCAACGAGCGGAACAACATTTCCCCATCCAAAAAATGAATTTATAGGATCAATACCCAGAAACGAGCTTGTCGTCAGTGCTAGTCCAAAAATCACTATTATCACCCCAAGTGGAGATATTCTTATTTTAAAATTGTTTTCTTGCCATTTACCCCAAAGAAAAAATATTAGGGACGATAAAGTTATCGCTAAAATCAAAAGCACCTTGGGAGAATTAAAGGCGTAAAAATGTTTAGTGTTAAAATAAACAGGCGTCGAAAATGCCAAAAAATAAGCCAGGTATTCCACTAGGCGGAATTGCCAGATTGGAGACTTTTCGCTCTTATGTTTATTGCTCATATTTTTATATTATACCACAACGATTCCCTCATGTGGATAACAGCCGAGGTCTTGCCTAGTACAAGGTCGGACCTCGTACTAGGCAAGACCTCGGCTGTTATCCACACCCTGTATTTGTGTCGAGTTTGAAACCTATTTGTGTCGTGTTTGATTCCTGCTTTATTTCCTCTGTAAATTAGAGTAATATATCTTTATATATGAAAAGAATTAGTCCTATTGTGATTGGAGATTTTATGGCCTTCTGGCTACCTCTTTTTGTTATTCTTTCGTTCAGATATGGTGATATTAGTAATGAAATTGCCAATAGGCATTTCGAGCCATTTTTTATTCTCTATTTGATATGGATTTTAGTGTTCTATTTATTTGATCTGTATGATATTTATAAAATAAAACCGACTATCCCCCACTTGAGACAATTCGGCTTGGCTATAATCACTTCGTTTATTCTCGGTATTGGTCTTTTTTATCTAATTCCATCTTTTGGAATTACTCCAAAAACAAATCTAGTATTTCAAACAATTAGCTTTGGCTTTATTTCGTTTTTAATCCGAAGATTCTTTTATGCTATCTACGCTTATCAATTTGTCAGACCAGCAATACTAATCGGCGAAGCAAAATTCCTAGACAACCTGCATAAAGCAATAACCGAGAACCCCCAAATAGGCCTTAAGATAATCTATTATTCAGATGGCCTTAGCGATGCCCTAGTTAAGTTTCAAAATATTCGTAATGCTATTTTTGTGATTGATGCCAATGTCACCCCTATTTCTTCTGCATCGCTTATTGCAATTCATAAAAATAAAAACGAAATCATAGACATAGCGGAAGCTTATGAAAAATATTTACACAAAATTCCAGTGAATTATGTTTCGGAATCGTGGATAGTGGAAAATATTAACAATCAAAAAGACCTTTTGTATAAAATAATTTCTCGGGCGGTAGAAATACTTTTTGCAGTTATTGTTTTGGCTGTATTCTCTCCTATCATTTTTATTGTCGCTATTTTAATCAAACTCGAAGACAAAGGCCCTGTATTCTATACTCAAAAAAGAGTTGGCCTCAATGATAAAGATTTCAATATAATAAAAATCAGATCGATGAAAATAAACGCTGAAGAAAACGGCGCTCGCTGGACAGAAGTATCTGATGAGAGAATTACCAAAGTAGGGCGTATCATTCGCAAGCTTCACATAGACGAAGTTCCTCAAATGATAAACATTTTACGAGGGGAGCTCGCATTGTTTGGACCAAGACCAGAAAGGCCAGAATTCGTCAGAGAACTGATCAAGGAAATCCCACACTACAGCATTCGAAATATTGTGCATCCGGGCTTTACGGGATGGGCACAAATAAAATACAGATACGCCAATTCTGTCTTAACCTCAAAAGAAAAGTTTGAATATGATTTATACTATATTAAAAATAGAAATATTTTTATGGATTTCGGAATTTTTGTCCGAACGATACAAGTTATATTTAAACACTAATTATAAATTTACAAAGTAATTAACAGTAGAGGCCTTGCCTCTGACAGAGGCAAGGCCTCGGGAATTTTGTCATTTTTAAATGTGAAAAATTGATAAGTATTAGAATACTTATCAAAAACTAAAATTGCCTATAGCAAAGACAGTCTTTGCTATACTGTCTTTGCTATACTAGTCCTTGCTATACTGGTCACTCCAAAGAAACATAATAATTCATGCCGTAATAAGAATCACAAGTTTGGCAACAAGTTCCATCTGTGGCATTTATACTTTGTGGAATTGTTTCAAGTTTAGCATAAACATAAGTTTTAGGGATGGTCGTTCCGCAAGTATATTTCATGTATGTAAATCCGCTAGAAGGGTTAGATGTCAATCCGCCTGTGGGATCTATAATTTCTTGATTTGCAACACCCGCATCGATGAGACATTGCATGATCGATTTTGGGTAAGTTGATCCTTGTACGTTAAACCAGCCATTCCCTGTACCATAACTTCCACAACCACTACCGCTTTCTATGTAATTCCCTTTTTCATTAAAATACATCGACAGCGCTATTCTTATTTGATTTAAATCAGATTTCCTTCTTGAGTCTCTTGCTTTTGCGCGGGCTTCACTCAAAGATGAAATAACCACCGAAGAAAGTATGCCTACTATCCCAACCACAACCAAAAGTTCGATCAGAGTAAATCCTTTTTCAATTTTTGATTTTTTGACTACACAACTTCTAATCATTTTGATATTATATCATCATTTTGTTTCTTGTTGACTAATGTCGTATTTTGACTTTTAATAGCAACAACAATCCTCCCTATAAGCAAGGACTGTCCTTGCTATTCAATCACCATCTTTTTTTATTTATCTTCTGATTTGAATATTTTTTTATATGCTGAAACACGCCCTATGCATACTATGTTGATACCATCTATAAAACTATTTTCTAGTGTAATTCCCAAAAAGCTAAAAATTTCCTCTATTGTATTTTTGGAAAATACATGGTGATGAAGACCCCTATTAGAAAAATTTTGTAAACTTCTTTCTTTAAATTGTTCTTTAGTTCCTGCAGGTAAATCCATAGATAAATCGTGTTTATCTAGTATTTCATCTAAATGGGTAAGGTCATCTTCTCCAACATCATTAACATAATCACTAAAAAGGTGTTCAAAAGAAACAATATCTCGGTTATGATCAAAACATAATTCTTTATTAGGAACTATAATCACCATAAATCCACCAGGCTTTACTACTCTAGCCCATTCTTTTACTGTCTTTATAGGATTTGCTACATGCTCAAGACAATGAGAAGCCAATAAGAAGTCATAAGAATTTCTACTAATACACGCTAAATCTGATGCTTCTAATGTATATTGATCTCCTTTTTTATTATCAAAATATAAATAAGAATTTTTACCCGCACGACGACTATCCCAAAGAGTTTTTTCTGAGAAATTAACACCATCAATTTTTTTTGCCATGGGATATATAGGAACAAGCGTCTTAAATACTTCACTGGGCCCACCTATTTCTATTCCATTTTTACCCCTAAAACCTTCCCAGCCTTCATGGTTTTTATTTTCAGAGATGGTTGTTTTTATGATTTCTTCTATTTTTGGAATTTGAGAAATTTGAGAATAATGACTTTTTACAATTTCTGAATTATTAATATATGTTTTATTATTAAAATCAAAATTTTTAATAAAAGAAACTAAATCACTAGCATTTACAGTTCCTGGAATAACGTTCCCAAGAGACGAGAGAATATCAGCAGTTCCAACTCCTTCTTTAAAACAAACAACCGGGATATTTAAAAACAAACTGTCTAAAACTACTAAAGAAAATGGTTCTTCTCTAGAAGTTAAAGCAAATAAAGAGGAAATGGATAGATAATAATAAACGTTATCAGTTTGTGGTATATAGAAAAAATTATTTGGTAAATCTTTTAATATTCCTTTTTCATATTCTCCTCCTATATATAAAAACTGAAGTTCTGGTAAAGAACGAGCAGTTTCAATAAAAACATCTGTGCCTTTCCTGTAGGAAACAGAGCCTATTGATATTATAATTGGCTTAGAAATGTCTAATCCATTAGGTAAAATTTCCTTTTTGTGCTTCAATTCATTAGCTATATTAGTATTAGTAAATTCATTAATTAAAACAGGATCTTTAATCCCTAATTTTAACAAATCTGCCTTTTGACTAGATGAAACAGTTATAACATTTTCACTTTTTAGTTGATTGAAAAAATCTCCATAATCTCCGCAAATTTCTTTTATAGCCTTTTCCTTTTCATGAATATGAAATATGTATGGTATTTTTTTTAAAATAGCATATTTAATCCATTTCCAAGTAACAACAGTATTTGCATAGAGTAAGTCTGGTTTATATTTATCTATCATTTCTTTAACTACGTTTTCATTGCCTATGTCACAATAAACAAATGGAACTTCTTTGTATAAATCATTCATTCTAAGAAAAACATTTTCTCTATCAATAAAATTATTACTCTTAATATCAGAGCACAATAGTAATACTTTATACTCAGGACTATGCACTAAACTCTTGGCAATCTCAAATACGATTTTAGGGGCTCCCGTCATAGAATTATCGTGTGAAATAAACAAAATCATTTTTTTGTTTTTTTTAGAAGAATATTCTTTGTTTAAATCTCCATTTATCCCAACTTTTATGCCCTTTTTCATACCAATCCACATTTCACACATGTATCGATAGGAATCTATGTCTGGCGGAATTAAGTTTGATATTTTTGATATTTTTTTGTAATTTTCCTTAACCCATTCCAGGTCAGGTAGTTGATTAATATATGACGACTTTGACCACCAAAAATTACCGGAAAAATGAGAGTGGGTAAATAAATCATAATTAACTACTGTTGTTCGATTAAAAGGATGTTCTTTCCAACCACAACCAGAAACATCACATCCTTTATTTAAAAATGAAACACAAATACTATATTCATCTATTGTTTTTTGAGTTAATCTTTTTCTCCATTTTATTTTATCCTGATCTTCTGGGTTAGAAACTCCCTTTGTGTGAAAATACATGACATAAGCGTCGTTATGCTTGCAAAATTCTTGTAATTTAATCAGTGTTGGGAACTCGAATTCTTTAAGATTTGTGCTTTCGTAAACACACTCAGTCTTGGAAAAAGATTTTATCCAGTCAAAAAATTCTTTATTGGGAACCCCAAGAATAGTATAAAAAATTTTTGAACACTTTTCATACAAGCCTGAATCTTGTATGTTTTCTATTAACTCTCTAGACACCTCATCATAATTCCCCATGCAACAGATGTGAAAAAATAAATACATCTCTTTTTTAAAACCAGAAGTAATTTTTTCAGGTAACAAAGTTATATAGTCTTTACTAAATCTTTGAATAGGGTTTAAAGATATTATTTTCCCCGAATCATAAACTAATTTACCAAAATAACGTTCTATGGCATGAACCAAAGTGTCGTCTTGGGAATAACCGAGCGGTTGATTTTTTTCCACAAATTCAATGAATTTTTTGTCAGCTAGTTTAGATATAATATCAAACCTAGTCCAAAAAATGGTCCCCGATATCCATTTATAATTTGTTTCCTCCTCCCCAAAATAATCGAGCAACAAACTCATGAGTTTTTCAGAAACCTTAGGTTCTCTGTCTTCTCCCCTGGTAAAGGTTCTATCACAACCATCTATTATACTTCCACCTATCATGCCTATATCTGTGTATTCTAAATTGTGTAATATTAAATCCACCTCTTCTTTTTTAGGAAGAACATGTTCTAACATATCCTTAAACCACCTTGACCCAACACCTGGGGCATGAAGTGATTTCTTTGATTGTATTTTTAAAATATATTTTGTCTTTTTATCTACACGTTCAAGGCTCTTTAAAAACGGCAGGACGTCCATACCTTTATTCTCTAAAACCAGAATATCTGCATTTTGTTTATATTTTTTAATTTTTTTAATATCTCGTTGATTAAAATGTCCCTTTGTTAAAGAAACAATTAGTTGATATTTGTATGGTAAGTTGTTCAGCTTTTTTTCTATATCTTTCCACAAGTCTGTATAAAACAAGTGTACGACTACTGCAATATTTGATTCTTTTATATCACCCTCAAACATTAAAGAAATTTGAGATGTTTGATATTTTTTCTTGTCATTATTATCTTTTAGTGTTTTTATAATTCTTTTATAAAAAACGACTACTCCATCTCTTCTTAAGATATTAACCCCTTTTTTGATTTTTAAAGCAAAATCTAATAATTTTACTTTTAATAATAAAAATTTTAATATCTTTTTTAATAAAGACAAAACACCTTCTTCTTTAAAAACCTTGGGGGCTTTTTTTATCATAAAGACAAATATTAAAGATTTATTCTTAAGGATTCTTATGGGTTTTGTTAATTTCCAGGAAGTTGAATTTTTAAATGCATTAATTTCATTTTCTTTTAATAATATGCCGTCTTTTAGATTTTTTATTTCTTCTTCTTGTTCCGTTATAATAGTTTCTTTCTCTTCAGCAATTTTTTTAATTTCTTCTATTTCTTTTTGTTTTAAATTATTCACCTCTGCTGTTTGTTTAATAACAAAATCTTTTTTGTTTAACTCTTCCTTTTCAAAATCACTCAAAAAATAAGAGTAATGATTTACTAGTTCATTTTTATTTTCATAAATAGAGTTATCTCCTTTTATTAAAATTCCAAGTCCATAAGAAAATTGGAATTCAATGGTTTTGTAATTATTTTTTAACTCTTCCCATAATTTATATACTCCAAAATCATCTCTATTTACCATTATGTCATGCAATAAAACAACACCCCCTTCTTTTACTTTTGGTATCCAATTCTCAAAATCATGCTTAACTACTTCGTAAGTATGGAGTCCGTCTATGTGTAAAATATCTATAGAATTATCTTCAAAATCATCCAAGGCCTCATCAAATGTCATCCTTCTCAGCTTTAGATTAACCCCATTATAGTATTTATCTTTGATGTCATTCACTGTTTCAAAAACTTCTTCTCCATAAAATCCAGCGTGCTTCTCTCCTTTCCAGGTATCAACTGAAAAAATTTTTGTTTGAAATTTATTATCTTTCACAGCCTGACAAAAAGACCAAAGAGATGTGCCGTAATGGGTTCCAAGTTCAACTATCATGCTAGGTTTTATGTTTGACACTAAATCATATGCAAAAAACTTGTGCCCTGACCATGGCCACGATAAATCTTGAAATTTTTCTTCATATTCAAATTTAGGATTATTATATTTCCAATTCATAGATCTTGTTTATGTTGTTAGAGCATAGTATTTTTATATTTTTTTTAATTTTTTCTAAAGGCCAATTCCACCATTCTGTTTTTAAAAGTTTATCTATGGTGTTTTGATCAAACCTCTTTCTTATTTCTCGAGCTGGATTACCTGCAACTATTGTATATGGAGGTACGTCTTTGGCAACAACAGCCCCAGCCCCCACAACAGCCCCATCTCCAATTCGAACACCAGACATTATTGTAGCGCCAAAACCAACCCAAACATCATTTCCTATCACGACATCCCCATTGCTAGCGGGGTGCCCTTCTATACCAAGTCCTTCCTCCCACTCATTATTTAGAGCTGGAAACGGATAGGTAGTTACCCAATCATGCCGATGATTACCGCCCAAAATAATAGTAACACCATCAGCTAAGGAACAGAATTTCCCTATCTTTAACTTTGTTTTATCATCCCAAAACAACACACGAGGGTTTCCGTATGTAAAATCGCCAATTTCTGAAATGTGGTTTATGTTTTTTAATAAAAACTTAGTGTAGAAATTTTCCATAAAATTTTATTTCCAGTTATATTCCAAATTAACAAGACCTATGTTTTCATCCTTAGAAAACACCTGAAAAGAATTGGACTTATTTAAAAAATCATAATGAATCCCAACCACCTCACCCCATATCCCTGCTTGAATATAATACTCATCTTTTCTAAGTATTATTTTTGGATAAATAATTTCAAAAAAACCATTTTCAATCATACTGGATGTATCTATTTTATCTATAAAAGTGTTTGTCCCAAATAAACACCTTTGTTCTTTGTTGTAAATCGCTATTCCAAAATTTAAAATTCCTGTTTTTTTGTTTTTCTTAAAATTAACCCTGACCTTCAAATCCTCGCCCGAAATAAAAACGTTTTTTCGATTGTTTTCTTTATCAAAAAATTCTACACTGGTTATCTCAACAACTTTCTCCTGTTTAATTTCTTCTTTCTGATTTTCTTTTTTGTTTTCTATTTTTTTATTCTTTTTTTGCTCTTCAAAAATACGCTTTTCTTCATCAGACATGTTTTGATATATATATTCATTCCCAACCTCCTCTGATTTTCCAATTTTTTCTATTTTTCCATTTCTAAGCAAAAGAGCTCTATCACAATATCTCTGTATCGTATTTACATCATGCGAAACCAAAATTACTGTTTTCCCTTGTTCTTTATATTTTATAAATTCACCCAAACATTTCGATTGAAAGTTTGAATCCCCTACTGCAAGAACTTCGTCCATCAACAAAATATCCCTATTCGCATGAATTGCGACAGAAAAAGCAAGGCGGACAGACATTCCGGAAGAATAATTCTTCAGCTTCTGATCAATAAATCTTTCGAGCTCAGAAAAAGCAACAATATCGTTAAATTTCTCATCTATCTGCTTCTTCGTAAGGCCGAGGACAGTTCCGTTTAGATAAATATTATCTCTTCCTGAAAGCTCAGGATTGAATCCAATCCCTAATTCCAAGAAAGGAGAAATTCGCCCATTGATTTTTACCGAACCTTTATTGGGAACATATATCCCAGCAAGTATTTTCAAAAGAGTGGACTTCCCACTTCCATTTCGTCCAATAACACCAAAAAATTCTCCTTTTTTAACCTCAAAAGACACGTCTTTTAGAGCGTCAAAAACTTCATAATCTTTTTTCTTAAAAAAACTTATAAACGCCCCCTTTAGAGTGCTGATTTTCTCATGTGGAATAACGAACCTCTTTGAAAGATTTTTTACCACAATTGCATTTTCAGTTTTGTTATCTTCGTGTGACATATTATATTTCTTCTGCTACTCGACGCTCTGTTTTCTTGTAAATCAATAACGATACTGCAAAAATTACAATCACTCCTATGGTTAAATATAGAACATTTGAAAAGTTTGTAAAATAATTTTCAATCAATCCCCTCTTTGAGAAATGGATGATAAAAGCAAGCGGGTTGAAAAGCATAATTTTCTGTATATATTCAGGCATCATTGCGAGCGGGTAAATAATTGGTGACCCATACATCAAAACCTGTAGTAAAACTTCCCAAATCATTGACAAATCCCTAAAACGAACCAAAAGAGGAGCTGTCAAAAATGAAAAGGCAATAATTATGACGTAAAGCAGAGCTGACAAAAAGAAGAACATCAAAATCGCTGGAATCGAAGGAGTAATGCCATAAACAATAAAGAAAACTGATAAGACGATCAAATTCATACCATAAATAAACAGAGCGTTGACCGAAGATCCAAGTATAATTGTCCACCTCGGAATGTATATCTTTGTTACTAATTGTGATTTTGCCAACAAGGCGTTCATGCCATTCACTGTCCCCTCTGAGAAGAATTGAAACATCAAAAGACCAGTTAGAAGCTCAAGGGGATAATATGGTGTTCCAGAGTTTCTAAAATTAAAAATAGAAGAGAATACGAAGTTTAGAACTGTAAACATCAAAAGAGGTCGAAGAATCGCCCAGAGATACCCCAGCGTGCTTCCGTGATAGCGAAGCTTGAAGTCTGTCTTTGCAAGACGCATTACTAGCTCTTTATAATTTTCGTGTTTTCTTTTGAACATCTGATTATTAAGCACCTTTTTAATATGCTATAATAAGCATATTATATCACAAAATAGCCTAAATATATGCCTAAAGTATCAATAATTATTCCGACATACAATAGTAGTAAATTCATCAAAAGAACGATAGGGAGCGTTCTCGCGCAAACATTTAGGGACTGGGAACTAATAATTGTCGATGATTGCTCTAAAGATAATACAGAGTTATCCGTCAAAGAATTTGCCAAAATTGATAAGAGAATTAAATTTTTCAAAACTCCCGAAAATTCTGGTGGTCCCGCTACCCCAAAAAATATAGGCATAGAAAAAGCCGAGGGTGAACATATCGCCTTCCTAGACCATGATGATGAGTGGTTCCCAGAAAAACTTGAAAAACAATTGCGTGTGTTTGAAAATTCAAAAGATAAAAATCTCGGATTAGTAACATGCGGAGCTAATTTAATCAACAAAAAAGGCAAATGTTTTAGCTCTTATAATCCGACAGGAATAAAAGTGGACTTTCCTGAAATCTTGCTTCGTAATCCAATTTATAGTAATAGTAGTGTTTTAATAAAAAGAGAAGTAATCAACGAAGTAGGAGGTAGAGATGAAAAAATGAAATATTCAGAAGACTGGGATATGTGGATTCGTGTTTGTAGAAATGGTTACAAAATACATTTTATTGAAAAACCTCTGTTTAATTATTATTTCCATGACACCAATGTAACCAAAGCGACCAAAGACAGATTGATAAAAGTCAGGGACGCTGAGTATGTATTTGAAAAACACCGAGATCTATATGAAAAATATGAATATGTGCATGTAGGATGGTTTAGACTGGGAGTTATGTATTTTCTGGGTGGAGATAAAAAGAAAAGTCGAGAATGCTTCAAGTCTTCTCTAAAAATTAAAAAATCTTTTGTGCCTTCTAAAATTGGCTACCTCCTAACATTTTTAGGACAACTTGGTGTGATTAAAATTAATTTTTTTATTTTTTTGTATCGACTGGCGCACGGCAGAACATACCTAATAAAAACAGAAATCGTATAACTCCAGCCCTCATTCCCCCTATCCCAGAGATAGGGGAATTCAAAAAACTTCCCTGATGGGAAGTTTTTTGAATTTATTATTTTTGATTAGTCTGCGATTGTGATTCCGGCTGAACGAGCGCTACCTTCGATTATTTTCATTGCTCCTTCAATATCCTTTGCGTTCAAATCAGGCATCTTCTTTTCTGCAATTTCTCTTACTTGAGCTTTTGTTATTTTGCCTACCTTTGAAAGATTTGGCTTTCCTGAACCTTTCTCTACCCCAGCGGCCTTTTTGATAAGACTAGCCACAGCAGGAGTCTTTACTTTGTAGTCATAAGTTCTATCTTCGTAAACACTAATTTGAACTCCCAACAAATCACCTTTCATGCTTTCTGTAGCGGCATTAAACTTCTGACAAAATTCTGCAATGTTTATACCTGCTTGACCCAAGGCTGGTCCTAAAGGAGGAGTAGGCCTTGCCTCCCCTGCTTGAACTCTTAATTTAACATTTTTTATTATTTTTTTTGCTGCCATAATATTATTATACCCGATGCGAATCTACGAATTAGGACGAATGACACGAATAGGTTTCAAATACTTATTCCTGAAATTCACAATAAATCCTAACCTAAATCCACTAGCGATTAAATATCTTTTAACTTGATAATAGTCATCTTTAGTAACGATAGACTTAGCTTTTAAGTCTACGAGAAGCTTATTATTTATAGCAAAATCTACAATATTTGTAAACCCATCTTTTAAACCCTCTACAGGTAAAGGTTTCTCTCTTTCGTAATCTATTTTGTTATCAATTAGTAGTTTCTCAAAGTAATCTCCGTATTGTTTCTCTCGACAAAACCGACCTAAATGATTATGGACTTCAAATAATAATCCAGTAATTTGATAAGACAATTCTTTTTCTATTATCTTGTCCATAATTATGACGTGTTAATTTAATAAAATTTCATCAGTCATATATTCGTATTATTCGTGTTCATTCGTGGATTTGTGTCGAGATTGAAACCTCTATATCTTTTTGATTTGCAAGAAGTCTAATTCGACTGGGGTTTCTCGCCCGAACATAGAAACGAGAACTTTAATTTTGCCTCTTTCTCGATCTACTTCGTTAACCTTACCTTCCAAATCCTTAAACGGACCGTCTGAAATTCGAACAACATCTCCGCTTTCTATATCTATTTGGTGCTTTGTTTTATTCTCTGTTTTTTCCATTCGCCTAAACAAATCATCCACTTCTGCTTTTGCTAAAGGAACCGGATTAACTCCTGCCCCAACAAATCCCGTCACGCGAGGAGTATTTCTAATGATATACCATGAGTTATCGTCCACAATCATGTCAACAAGGACATATCCTGGGTAAACCTTTTCTTCGACTTCTACTCTTTTGCCAGCTTTGATTTTTATTTTCTTTTCAGTTGGAACAATTACATTAAAAATTTTATCTCCAACACTGAAGGAGTCTATTCTCTGTTTCAAATTACGCATAACCGCATTTTCATATCCAGCGTAAGTATGAATTGCATACCAGTTTCGCTCCCCTTTTGATTCTTGTTTTGCCATAATTTTATTGTCTTCGATTCTAATCCTTAAATCTAATTCGTGTTATTCGCTATCGTTTGTGGATTGGTATCGAGTGTTATTATTTAGTAAGTAAAATACCTAGTCCTTGTCCGAACAAAAAGTCTAGCAATCCTAAGTAGTAAGCAATAATAACAGAAACAATCAGAACAGCTGAAGTAAAGAAGATTGCTTGCTTGCGGGTTGGCCAGTGAACATTTTTCCCTTCAGCAATGACCTCTTTAAAATATTCTTTCGTTTTGTTCATTTTTTGATTAAAATGACTATTTTTTCATCATTTTAACGTTAATTTGTAAATATTAAATAAAAAATTAAATTTTCCTCTCTTATTAAAAACCACCCCGTAGGGCTTATATAAATAGTACCCTTTTTAGGGGTAAAAGTCAAACAATAAAAAATCCACGAGTCATTGCTCGAGGATTTTTTATTGTTTGACTTATTTTATTTCGTAAGTAATTGTTACGCTAGAAGTTATTTTGTTTTCTCCTTTTGGAAGTTCTGGAACAGCAGAACCTGCTGCCATGTCGTATGATGCTTCCATTGTCTTCATCGCTGAGTAAACTCGGTAATTTCCACCCTCAGAAAAGCTTACTACTCTTCCAAGCTTTACTCCTAAATCTTTTGCTAATACCCCAGCTTTTTCTCTGGCATCTTTAATCGCTAGTGATCTAGCTTCTGATTGATATGATTCTTCGTCGTCAATTGAGAAAGTAGGTCCGTTGATATCTGTTACTCCAGCTTCTGCTAATCCTGTTTTTATAACATTAGCATTATCAACTTCTCGCACTTTAACTGAGATTGATTGATTTGCCACATATCCTACTATCTTCTCTTCGCGAGGAGGACAAGGATACATATAGCAAGGTTTAGTTTCGTAAGTATATTTAGGAGAAATTCCTCCGTATTCTGATTTAATATCTTCAGTAGCTACTTGTTGGTCTTCTAAATAATTAAGAACTTTTGTTATTGATTCATTTAGAAGCTTTTGTGCCTCTTTTGCTGTAGTAGCTTCTTTGCTAAGATTGATATTCAAAGTAGCTATATCTGATACAGCCGTTACTTCTCCTTCGCCTGTTACATAAATTGTGTTTACGCTATACTCTCGACCAATATATCGATTAGTCTTAATACTATTTATAAATTGAACAAATAAAAACAAACCCAAAACTACTAATAATATAAGAATGGTTATGCTAACCTTTTTGTCTTTTAATAATTCTTGCATGATGCCATTATACACCAAAAAGCCCTAAAAGGCTAAAAGCGATCAAGTTCTACAGTCACAACCCAGACCACACAAGAACTGTGGATAACAGTAGAGGCCTTGCCTCCCACCGAGGCAAGGCCTCGGGAATACCAACACTACTTATTTAAAATGTCAACACCCTAAAAGCCTGATTGTGACAGCATTGTCCGTAACCGAGGTCTTGCCTAGTACGAGGTCGGACCTCGTACTAGGCAAGACCTCGGCTGTTATCCACAGGCTTTGTATTATTCTTATTTTAAAAAGGTTTTTACTCTTTGTTTAAAGCTTCAATAGGGTTTAATTTTGAAGCATTTTTAGCAGGAAAAACTCCAAAAACTAAACCAATAGTCATAGATACGAGAAGAGAAGATATTATACCTGAAACAGGAATAATAAATTTCCAGGTTAGTCCAAAATTATTTGCGACTAAAGTTGTCGCTAAGGCCAAAATTGCCCCAAACAAAATACCAACAATACCTCCTATTAAAGTCAAAATAATCGCCTCGGTCACAAATTCATAAAGAATATTTTTGTTAGTTGCTCCAATTGCCTTCTTAAGTCCTATTTCAGAAACACGTTCAGTAACAGCCACATACATAATATTCATCACACCAACTCCCCCAACAATGAGAGATATCGATGCTATGGCGATTAAGAGAATTTTTATAACAGAAAGGATAGTTTCAAAAGTAGCCAGATTTTCTTCTTGAGTAGTAATTTTAAAATCATCTTTGGTCGGATCTGAAATATTGTGATTATTTCTTATAACGTCAGCGACAGAAAGAGCCGTTATATCATCCTGACTATTATCCTCCAATTCTAAAACAGCATAAAAAAGATAGTCAATTCCTAAAATCTTTTTTTGTAAAGTAGTTAAGGGAATATAAATCTGCTCATCTTCATTCATAAAACTAGCACTCCCTCTTGGCTCGTAAACACCAATAACTTCAAAATTATAGTTTCCAATTCTTATAAATTTTCCGAGTGGATCATCTAACCCAAAAAAATCTTCAGCAATCTTACTTCCCAATATTGCTACTTGGGCCAAAGAACGGTCTTCCTCTCTTGTGTATGGCCTACCGTATTCTATAACTGCACTTTCTATTTCAAATCGTGATGAATCAGAAGCAAAAATAAAAGCATTTTTTGAAACATCTTTATAAGAAGAAATCTGCTGGGCCATCGCAACACCATATCCATTTTTTACATTAGGTAAAGCTTTAACATCTTCGACATCTCTATATTTGAGAGTTGTTATTTGAACAGCATTAGTTGCTTGATTGTTTGAAGCTGAGCCACCCCCCTCTTGTGCAGAGCGAGCTTTCGTGGATGAGGGAATCGCTGTTTCTATAAAAATAGTATTGGTTCCAAATGCTTCCACTTGTGCATTAATATAACTCTTGAAACCCTCACCGGCAGAAAGCACAAAAACCACAGTCCCTATTCCTATCATTATACTTATCGTTGTTAAGATAGTTCGAGTGCCACTAGAACGAACACCTCGAATTGCTTGAATTAGATAAGGGTTATTAAATATAGAATTTTTAATTTCTTTTATCTTATTCATATCTTAAAGCTTCTATTGGGTCTAGTTTTGATGCTTTTCTGGCTGGATAAAGACCGAAAATTATCCCCGTCAAAACAGAGACTGAAACTGCCAGAATTATAGCAAAAGGAGAAACTATAAATTCCCAATCATATCCAGCAAAACGAACCCCTATAGCGATTAAATAGGATACAACTACTCCTAAAATAATTCCAATAATACCGCCTAAAGATGTAATGACTATGGCCTCAAGAAGAAATTGATTCATTATTTTTTTACTTGTCGCGCCGATAGCCTTTCTAAGACCAATTTCTCTTGTTCTCTCAGAAACCGTTACTAGCATTATATTCATAATACCTATACCACCTACTATCAAAGATATGCCCGCCATCAACCCAAGAAACATTCTCAAGACATCCGTAATACTAGTAATCATTTCAAGTGCTTCTGAAAGATTTCTCACATCAAAATCATCATTAGTCGGATCTTTGATTCTATGATTTTCTCTTATGACTCTCCTGATATCTTCGATTGATTTATCAATATTTATTTCTTGATCGATTTTTATGCGAATAAACTGCAAATAATCTATTCCAAGCAACTGTCTCTGTCCCACAATAAAAGGAATGTAAACTAAATCATCTTGATTCTGAAAAGCAACAGTTCCCATTTTTTTCTGAATTCCAACAACTCGAAAAGGTACTCCGTTGGAATCATTATTCATCTTAAGCTTAACCACTTGTCCAAGGGCTTTACCATTAGGAAAAAGACTCTCTGCAACATCATAACCCAAGACAATTACATTTGAACCAGACCTTGCGTCTTCTTCGCTAAAAAAATATCCTTCTTCAAGAGAAACACTTTGTACCAAAGGATATTCTCCGCTAGTCGCGTTGAACGTCGTATCGACACTTTCCCTGCCTGCAACAATAGTCACACTGCCTCGAACAAACGGAGCGACAGCTACGGCATTTGGAACATTATTTTTATTTTTTATAGATTCCAAATCATAAGAAGATAGAGTTTTGATTTGAACTCCAAAAACCGAAGCTGGCGGGCCCTTCTCATTTCCCTTGCCTGGCAAAACTCCAACAAGATTTGTTCCAAGTTTACTGATTTGTCCAACCACCAAAGATTGAGCTCCAGCTCCTAGTGAAATAATTACTATTACTCCAGCAACTCCAATAATTATACCAAGGATCGTCAAAAAAGATCTCCCTTTTCTGGCAAGTAGTCCTTTGACTGTAAGCTTAATGTCTCTTACTAAATTTCTCATATTTTATTCTTCTATAGCCTTGGAATGGATTCTGGCTTCTTCTGGTACTTTTTCGTCGCTAACGATTTCTCCGTCACGAATAGTCACAATTCTTTTGGCATGTAGAGCAACTTCTTCATCGTGAGTTACCAAAATAACAGTGCGGCCTTCGTCGTTTAATCTTTCCAAGATATTCATAACAGTGCTTCCACTTTTAGAATCAAGGTTTCCAGTTGGCTCATCTGCAAAAATTACTTTAGGATCGCAAATGAGTGCGCGAGCAATCGCCACTCTTTGTTTCTGCCCTCCAGATATTTGATTACTCAAATGTTGCATTCTGTCTTCTAGTCCAACAGCCTTTAATGCCTCCTTGGCTTTTTTCTCTAATCCAGTCTTAATATTGCTATAGAATAAAGGTAAAATAACATTATCAAGAACGGTTGTTCGAGGTAGTAAGTTAAACGATTGAAAAACAAAGCCTATTCTCTCGTTTCTGATACGAGCAAGCTCGTCGTCGTTTAGATTGACAGTATCTAATCCATCAAAAAAATATTTTCCTTTCGTCTGCCGGTCTAGAAAACCAATGATATGCATCAAGGTAGATTTACCAGAACCCGATGGTCCCATTATTGCAATAAACTCCCCTTCTTTAACTTCAAGATTAACGCCGTGCAAAACACTAGTGATAACACCACCGTTATCGTAGCTCTTAAAAATATTTTTTAATTCTATAAGCATTTTATTTTTTAATTAGAACAACTATTTCTTCCCCTTCGTTAAGACCACTCGTGACCTCAGTAAGACCTCCATCACCTTCTAGACCAATCCTTACTGGAATTTCTTTCCATTTCTTTTTCTTAGAATTAGTTATTAAGCGAATAGAAGTATCTCCATTTTTTGCAGTAATGATGGATCTGGAAGGAACAACTAGGACTCCATTCTTTTCTTCTGCTTTAATAGTCATATTCGCTGTCATACCTGGCTTTAATCCTTCTACTTGAGGTATCGTGGCTTTAACTTTGTAATTAACCACACCAGAAATAAGATTTGAACTAGGGTCAATAAAGGTTATTGACCCGTTCCAAATTTTATCAGTGCCAAATGCATCAAAAGAAATATCTACAGGAAGACCGACAGAAAGCATTGAGACATTCGCTTCGTTGATATAAGCTTCTACATACATATTTGAAACATCTTCCAACAAAAAAGCTCTCTTGTTTGGGGTGGCCAACTCGCCTATCTTGGTATCAATACTAGTAATAGTTCCATCAACAGGTGCTGTTATTAAAGTGTCATTATATCTTGCCAGTGCCTGCTCATAGCTACCTTCTGCCTGAAGAACCTCGGCTTTTGCCATATCAATGTCAGTGCTTCTCGCCCCAGCTATTTTTAAATCATATTCTGCTTGTCTTTGTGCCACCATCGCTTCTGCACTTGAGATTGCACCATCTTTGGTTTTTAATGCCACTTGGTATGCATTATAATTTGTTAAGTAATTTGAAGCTTTTTTATTTGGAATTTCTATAACCCACTCTTTAACATTTAAACCAAAATTTTCTGGAAATTTAATAAATAAACCAGAGCTCCCTATTTGTTGGGTAGTGATAGTATTACTAACCCCCGTACCTGTGGTTAAACCTGAAACCTCATAACTTAAACCACCAGAACTTGAATAAAGCCTAAGATTAATAACCCCCTCTTTTCCAAGAGAATAATTTCCGCTGATAATAGGAGCAATGTAGTCATCATCACCGTTAGCTGGTACCGCCTCTGGATTTGAGTTTAATAAATTATGATATGCATTTTGCAAAATAGTTTCTTGAGATTTTTTTGTATTTTCTAAATCAATCTTCGCATTCTCTAACGCTACACGAGAAAGATTAATTTCTTCGTTGGAAGCTCCCTCAATAATTCTTTTATACCTGGCCTGAGCTGCAAGCAAAACCCCTCTGGCTGTAGTCAAACTAGCTTTTTCTGTATCACCTCCTAAGCTAGCTACCGTATCACCTTTTTTAACTTTATCTCCGACCTTAACCTTTATATCTCTCACCAATCCACTCGAACGAAAAGATAATTCGATATTAGTATTTGAAACAACTTGTCCTGTAGCCAAGATTGTCTGTTTTAAATCAACTCGATTAACAACATCAGTGGTAGTATTTTGGACATCCTTGCTTGGTCGCAAAATTATCAATATCAAGACCAGCAAAACTACAACTGCTATTATCCAAAATCTCTTTCTTTTTATATTCTTCCTAACAAATAATTTGAACTTTGCCATATATTATTTAATCCCGACAAGTTCTACCTCAAAAATAAGAGTTGAGTTAGCTGGAATAATATTTCCTACAGCTCTGTCTCCATACCCTTTTTCAGAAGGAATAACTAGGGTTTTTTTATCTCCTATTTTCATTCCAACCAATCCTTCATCCCAGCCTTGAATTACTTGTCCTGCACCTAACACAAATTCAAATGGTTGAACATGATTAAACTCTGGTAAAATATTTGAATCAAAAACTGTCCCGTTTTCTAGACGACCAGTATAATTCATTACTAAAACATCTCCTGCTTTTGAAATTTTTTCTTCCATATTATTTGTTTTGATATTACTTGTTTCTCTTGTTGTGTCTTCTGCAGTCATTGGTGTATCAATTTTTTTATTATTTTCAATCAATATAAAAGCTACCGATACGATAACTAGACCGACAAAAACAAAAGGAATCAATAAATCTGTTTTAACTTTTAATTTATTCATATTTTTAAAAATGATAATTATATCTCTATATTATATCATTTTTGTATAATTTTTACGAGAT
>CAYPQU010000001.1:42206-91670 GCA_964412965.1 uncultured Candidatus Saccharibacteria bacterium
TTTTCAATAATGGTTGTAGCTACGTTCTGTGGAACTATATCGTATCTCAAGAATTCCATCACAAATCCTGCACGTCCTTCTGTCATTGAACGAAGAGTGGTCATGTAGCCAAACATTTCTGACAAAGGAACAATCGCTTTAATTGCTTGGTTCATTCCTCTTGTTTCCATTCCTTCAATAAGCCCTCTCTTTGATGACAAGCTTCCGGTCACATCTCCCATGAATTTTTCTGGAGTTACAACTTCTACTTTCATCATAGGTTCTAGGATCACTGGGCGAGCCATCTTACATGCTTCTTGAACTGCCATAGAAGCTGCAATTTTGAAAGCCATTTCATTGGAGTCAACTTCGTGATAAGAACCGTCCCATAAATCAACAGAAACATTAACCATCTTAAATCCTGCTAGAATTCCTCTGTCTAATCCTTCTTTGAACCCCTTTTCACAAGCTGGAATATATTCTATCGGAATAACACCTCCTTTGATGTTATTGATGAATTCGAATTCTTTGTCTCTTTTAACGTTTCTAGGTAAATCTTCTGCATTAACAGAGAAATCCATAGGCTTAACTTTTATTTTAACGTGACCATAGTTACCTCGTCCTCCTGATTGTTTAATATACTTACCTTCTGCGTCGGCCATACCTGTAATTGTTTCTCGGTAAGCTACTTGAGGATTCCCAACATTTGTCTCAACTCCGAACTCTCTCTTCATACGATCTACTATAATTTCAAGGTGAAGCTCTCCCATTCCCGAAATAATAGTTTCGTTCGTTTCGCTATCTGTGGAAACTTTGAAGGTTGGATCTTCTTGTGCAAGACGATTTAATGCCATGCCCATTTTTTCTTGGTCAGCCTTTGTCTTTGGTTCAACTCGTAATTGAATAACTGGTTCTGGGAATATAATTTTGTATAGTTCTATTGGATCAGCTTCGTCACACAATGTGTCAGAAGTTACTGTATCCTTCAAACCAACAGCTGCTGCAATTTCTCCTGCGAAAACTTTTTTCACTTCTTCTCGATCATTTGCGTGCATTCTCAAGATCCGCCCAATTCTTTCTTTATTTCTTGTTCTTGGATTATAAACATAACTTCCAGCAGAAAGTGAACCGGAATAAACTCGGAAGAAAATTAATTGTCCAACGAATGGGTCTGTCGCAACCTTGAATGCTAAAGCAGAGAAAGGTTCTGCGTCAGATGCATGTCTTTCCATCTCGTCTCCATTGTCTGGGTTAATTCCTTTAATGGCTGGAATATCTATAGGGCTTGGAAGATAATCAACAACGGCGTCTAGGATAAGCGGAACTCCTCTATTTTTCAAAGCTGTGCCTGTAAATACTGGAAAGATTTTATTTGCAATAACAGCTTTTCGCATAGTTGCCTTCAAAACATCCACTGAAGGGATTTTACCTTCTAGATATTCAGACATTAACGCATCGTCTTGCTCAACAATTTTTTCTATTAATTCATTGTGGTATTTTTCTGCATCAGCCTTAAGGTCTTCTGGAATTTCTTTTTCTATTATGTTGTCCCCCATTGGACCTTCGAAATAGAAAGCTTTCATTTTTAGCAAATCCACAATTCCATCAAAATGATCTTCTGCTCCAATCGGAATCTGCATTCGAACAGCATTTTTGTTCAATCTTTCTAAAATAGTTTTGTATGAGTGTTCAAAAGAAGCACCAGTTCGATCCATTTTGTTTATAAAACAAATTCGAGGAACCATAGCTTCGTCGGCATAACGCCAGTTGGTTTCTGACTGAGGTTCTACTCCAGCTACTCCGTCGAATACGACAACCGCTCCGTCTAGCACACGAAGTGATCTCTTGACTTCCACAGTGAAGTCAATGTGTCCTGGGGTATCAATAATATTAAAACGATGCTTTTTGTTCTTATCACCATTTGCATATGTTGGTGTCCAGAAACAAGTAACAGCAGCAGAGGTAATGGTAATACCTCTTTCTCGTTCTTGTTCCATCCAGTCTGTTGTCGCTTCACCATCATGGACTTCTCCAACTTTGTGGGACATTCCTGTATAGTAAAGAACTCTTTCACTTGTGGTGGTTTTACCCGCATCAATGTGAGCGATAATTCCAAAATTTCTTACTTTTTCTAAGGGATAATCTCTTTCCATATATATTTAGTTTCTAGGTTCTAGGTTCTAGCAACTAGCCTAAAAATAAAATTAAAAATAATGTTGAGGCTTAACTGCTAGAAGATAAGCTTCAATTAAAAATATAAAGTCATAAAGACCCTAATATCTTTGCAATATACAATAAAAGCCCTTTTTTTGCAACAAAAAAAGGGGCTATGCCCCTTTTTAATTCTTTACCAAGAGTGTTAATTATTTGTTCCTTTCACATGCCTCTAAATAAGACTTGTACGATGCACGAATTTTGCGATTCTCTTCTCTGAGCTTTAAATCAAAATCTTCTTCATCTATAATCTTATGCATAAATCCTTCTTCAACAACAAACCCCCACTCTGGACAAACTCTTTTCATCATTAAAAAGAGAGCGACATCCTGATAGATTTCAGCAATCTGCTTAATAATGGATATTTTAATGTCTTCCAAATATCCATTAAGACCAGATGAGCTCGAGATGTGATTATTTACTTGCATAAGCAAATTATTAACAATCTTCGAAATTTTTTCGATTTCAACAGCTTCTTCCCCAAAAATAATATTTTGAACATTTATTTTGCTCCCTAAAATAAATCTTTCTTTTTTGCGTCCTGGAATAATTGGGATATTCTCTTTCAGGATACAGACGTCGACATCTTGGCATAAAGCCAAAAGAATTGGATAATACTTCATAATGTTATTTAGTTTTTAATTAAAGAAATTTTATTTGTCCGCATTATATCCTCTTTTGGTTTAAAAGCAAGTTTTGCTTCTTTGCCCACCTAACACTATAGCGTCCTATGAGTAAAGACAATATTAAAATCCCCTTTTGGGGATTTTAATATTTTGGTATTTGTTTATTATGTCTTTTGTTGAATTACCAAGCGAAGTGGGCAAATGCTTTGTTTGCTTCAGCCATTTTATGAGTGTCATCTCTCTTTTTACATGCAGCACCTTCGTTTTTTGAAGCTAATATTAGCTCTTCTGCAAGTTTTTCATAAATAGGAGCTCCTTTTTTCCCTCTAGCTGCTCCGATTATCCATCTCATGGCAAGGGCAGTTCGTCTCTCTGGTCTAACTTCTCTAGGAACTTGATAGTTTGCACCTCCAATTCTTCGGGAACGAACTTCTACTAGTGGGCCAGCGTTTTTAATAGCTGTATCAAAAACTTCGAGAGGGTTTGGATTCCCTGTTTTTTCTTTGATTATATCAAAAGCCTTGTAAACTGATTTGCGAGCAGTCTCCTTTTTACCGTTTAACATCACATTGTTGATAAACTTAGCTAATTTTTGGGATTTGTAAACAATGTCTGGCTCTACTACTTTTTTGTCTTTTATCTTCTTTCTCATAGTTCTTTATTCAAAATTATTTCTTAGTATCAGCTTTAGGAGTTTTTGTACCATAGAGACTTCTTGATTGTCGGCGCTTCTCTACTCCTTGTGTATCTAGGCGACCTCGAACGATGTGATAACGAACTCCAATAAGGTCCTTAACACGACCTCCACGAATCATAACCACTGAGTGCTCTTGTAGATTGTGTCCTTCTCCTGGAATATATGCAGTAACTTCCATTCCGTTGGTCAATCGAACTCTTGCGATTTTTCGAAGAGCTGAGTTAGGTTTCTTAGGTGTTGTTGTTGTAACTTTTGTACATACACCACGTTTAAAAGGAGCTGGGTATGATACCGGCTTATTTTTAATCGTATTAAAACCGCGAGCAAGAGCTACGGCTTTCGATTTTTTCTTTATTGATTTGCGGCTCTTCCGAACCAATTGATTAATTGTAGGCATTCGTAAAAATAAATAATTAATTTTTATTTAACTCTTTAATTATTTTAGTAATTCCTGTTTGTTTTATTAAACAGGCCAGACATATAAAACAAATAGTCATAAAGACTAGTGAAGTTACTTTACTATAAAACTATCGAAAATGCAATAGATAAAATTTATATTAGATTTATGCCCGTTATTAACTTAAAAGTAAAATAAATTACAGGAGAAACATATTGCCAGACAAAAACAATGAAGAAAATCAGCATATATAGCCCCCATTTTTCCATAAAGTTTTCTATGTATCTCAAACGAGCAGGAAGAATAGAAAATAGAACCTTAGATCCATCAAGAGGAGAAATCGGAATGAGGTTAAATAGAGCTAGTACCAGATTGGTTATAACGATAATAGAAGCTATCTGTACAAAGGCAACCAAAGACTCTGCACCAAGAGGCAACCCTAGTAATGGTAAAAACCTAAGGATTAATCCAAAAATTAAAGCTATCATTAAATTAGCTGCAATTCCTGAAATCGAAACAATAAAATCGTCCCTCCTTCCTTTTTTTAAATTTCTAGGATTATAAGGAACTGGTTTTGCCCAACCGATTATAAACCCAGAGTTAGTAAGGACTAAAAGAAGGGGTAAAACAACTGAGCCAAAAGGATCTAAATGCTTCAACGGGTTAAGAGTTAATCTTCCTTGAAGTTTTGCTGTATCATCTCCGAGAAGATAAGCAGAATAGCCATGAGCCACTTCGTGAATCACTACCGACATTATTAGTACGGCGACATAAAATATTCCTTCTGTAAGTCCTATGTTCATATTATTTAATATTCCCTTGCGGGATTGCTTTTCTAAGACTTATATGATAACATAGCTTTCACATATGGCAAAAGTCTGTGCAATAACAAAAAAGGGTTCAAAAGTGGCTGGAGGATACTCCAACGTTGTTCGTGCTACCAAATTTAACCCTACAGGAATGGTAAGAAAGTACCCTAATCTTCAAAAGAAGAGAATATATGTCCCTGAGCTCAAGAAATATTTCTCACTTACTATATCCACACAAGCAATTAAAACTATTAATAAAAAAGGAGCTTACGCAGTATTGAAAGAAGCAGGAATTATAAAATAAAAAAACACCCCATCTTGTGGGGTGTTTTTTATTTTAATACACTAATTTTTGCCCATCACTTTTTATTAAAATTGTTCCAAGTTCAGCAGTGGACAAGAAAGGGATTTTTAAACTATTTAATCTTTCTATCGTCTCTTCGTGCGGATGACCATATGAATTATTTTTACCCGCAGAAATAATAGCTAGTTCTGGAGTTGTTCTTTCTAGCCAAAGCAAGCTCGATGAGGATCGAGCGCCATGGTGTCCGAGTTTAAGAATATCTACATCTAAATCATTTTCATCTTCTCCCCACAACATCAAGTTTTCTGCATACACACCAGCATCACCTGTAAACAAAAATGAATTTTCTCCGTGGATCAACTTAACCACAACCGACCCGTCGTTTGAATCGAGAGTTGACACATTTTTATCAGGATAAATAAATTCTAAATAGATATTACTTTTCTTGTCTAAAAATACTTTCATTCCCTTTTGTGCAATTTCTTTTTCAATTGAATGATTAAATATTTTTTCATCTATAGAGTTTGAAACTTCTGTCTCCCCTTTCAGCCCGTTATCTATAACTTTCGAAACACGGTAGCCTTCTAGTAACATTGGCAAGCCTCCAATATGATCCATGTCTCGATGGGTAATAACAAGTAAGTCTATTGATCTATCGGCAAAAGGCATTACTTTGGATAAACTATAGAGCAACTTAGAATCTTTTCCGCCATCTATAAGGACTTGTTTTTTGTTTGGTGTTTCAATATATATTGCATCACCTTGACCTACATCAAGAAAAGCTACTTTGAGCATTTTAGGATTTTTATTTTCAAAGATATACAACCACACATAAAAAGTAATTCCTACAATAATTAGAATTAAAATATACGGTAAATATTTCTTAATTTTCTTCATTATGATTTTATTCAAAAATGCTATAATGCATATATTAATACGATTAAAGATATAATAACATGGAAACATTTGTAGTTAAAAATTTTAATTTGAAAGGACTGAAAAACATTAGCCCAAAAACTATAGAGGAGCATCTAAGGCTTTATCAGGCCTATGTCAAAAATGCAAACTTGGTTTTATCTAAAATAAAAGAATATGAAGATGATATAACACTAAACTCATACGCAATCAATGAATTGAGGCGGAGGTTTTCTTTTGAAGTTGGAGGAGTAAAAAATCATGAAATATATTTTTCTTCTATTTCTGGTGGGGATAAAAAATTACCCAAAAACAGTGAGCTTCAAAAAATATTGGAGGGACAAGGAGAAAGCATGGAATCTTTCATTTCAAGCATAAAATCTGGGGCAATGACTAGAGGAATCGGATGGGTTATGGCTTATTACGACAAAGATAACAATAAAATACATGTCGGATGGGTTGACGAGCAACATATTGGACTCCTAGCAGGTCTTCCGATAATTCTTGCACTAGATATGTGGGAACATTCTTACTATTTAGATTACACTCCTTCTGAAAAATCAAAATATGTTGATGCTTTTTTTGAAAATTTGAACTGGGAAAAAATTGAAGAAAATTTAAAACAAGTTTTGTAATATTTGCAACTAATTACCCACCCTTATCAGTCTGGGTGGATAATTTATTTTTTCTAACAAAAATCCACCAGAACAAAATAAGGTACAAAGCAATTGTTATTATTAAAGGAAAAGATTGAATTGTAAAACTAGAAAATTTGAACGAGCCAAATATATTTATTGCCGACAAAATATAATGAAGGATTAAATATGCAATAAAACCAAACGGCAAGGCTATTGTTTTAGAAATTAACCCTAACGCTCCAGCAATGAAAACAAAAAGCATAGCGTAAGGGATAAATAAGAGTATTAAAGAATTAACAAAAAGAGAGACCAGCGATAGCACACCAGTACTATATAAAATAAGAGGTAAAACTGAGATGGTTGCCGAAACTGTTGAGACTATCATTTCTCTAATACCAAAACGAACTGGCAAAAATGAAAAATATTTCAAAATTTTTGTTGGTAAAAATAAAACCCCCGCAGTAGCTATGAATGATAATTGGAAAGACATGTCTGTCACAATTCTCGGATCGTATGTAATCATTAAGAGAGCGGCAATAATTAAAGCTCGACCAGCTAAATATTTTCGACCTGTCATTCTTCCTATGAGCATAATAATAGCCATGATTCCAGCTCTTACTGCCGTTGATTCTGCTCCAGTTAAAATCACAAAAAGCAAAATGGTTGTTATCCCTAAAACAACCGATATGTTTTGAGAAAATATCTGCTTAAAAGTTTTCATCACGCCTTCTGCGATTATTGAAACATTGTAGCCCGACAAGGCTACAATGTGGATTGTGCCTGTTTCTATAAGGTTATTTCTCGTATCCTCATCGAAACCTCCCTTCAATCCAAGAATTAGACCTCCCGCCAAACTACTCTCTGGCAAATCAATCACTTTGTTTATGCTTTTAATAAAAGAATTTTTTATTTTATATAAAAAAGAATAAAGAAAATTACCATTATCCCTAGAAATAATTTTTATTTCTGGATATTTAAGTAAAAAATAAATATCTTGGTTTGCAAGATATTTTACATAATTAAATTCTTTTCCCTGTGTGGTAATAAAATTTTCTGGTTTTGATAAGTTCCCCTCTATGTAAAGATTATCACCATATTTATATTCTGTTGATTTGTTGGTTGAAACAAGTAAATAAATTTTTTGATTATTAATTTTTACTTTTAGTTGCTGGCTGTTTAGTCTTTCGTCTGGATTTTCTACTATTTGTGCCGTGACACTAATTTTATTACCTAACAAGTAATCAAAATCTGGGGCTTTAGGAATAAAAAATAAGTAGCGCACACTTGCGATTATTGTCAAAAATATAATTAAAATAATTTCTCTTTTCGACATAAATCCTTCTCGTGAATTTTTTTGCTTACATAAAACTTTGTAAAACAATTAACCACATTACTTTTGCAATGAGGCTTTTGTCGTCGCTATTTCATCTGCACGTTCATTGAAAATATGGCCAGCATGGCCTTTAATCTTTTGCCAAGAAATTTTGGCAGTTGATTCTTCTTTTAGATTCCATAGTTCTTGCCAAAGTTCTTGATTGAGAACAGGTTTTTTGGATGCGGTCTTCCATCCATTTTTTTGCCAATTATGAATCCAAGATGTTATACCCAAAAGAACATAGTTAGAATCTGCAACTATGGCAACTTCTTGTCCTTTGTAGTTTATATTTATATATTTCAAAGATTCAATTACAGCTTTGATTTCCATGCGATTATTTGTCGTATCTTTATCAAAACCACCAAACTCAAAAACTATTTTTTCATTTTCAACTACAACAGCCCCCCATCCTCCAGGTCCAGGATTTCCAAGTGACGAACCGTCTGTGTAAATTTCTATTTTTTTATTCATTAGTTATATTATATCTTATTTAAAAAGGATGGCTATCTTATCTCTACTATTCGCATTCTAAGTTCTTCTCTGCCGGCAAAGTTATTTTTCTCTAAATTGGCGATCAAGTTAATCTTATTTCCTGGTGTTAAATCAATACCATTAAAATCATTTCTAGTTTTAAAAAACGCAATTGCTTTTATTGTTTTTCTTTTACTGTTTTTGAAAGATAGTTCGAGGTGATTTTTTTCTTTTCCAAATTCTTTAACTTCACTAATTTCTAGATTTTCCAAAACAAAAATTGGCTTAGGGTTTCCCATTCCAAAAGGAGCCATTTTCTCTATGACTTTATAGTTGTCTTCATCCACGTCATCAATAGAAATTTTTGCATCTATCATCAAGTCTTGTACTTCTTTGATTTCTTTAATCTCGTTAAAAATAATTCTCAATCTTTCTTCGAGTAAAACAATACCCTCCCTGTCTGCTGAAAATCCACCCGCTCCTTTATGTCCACCAAATTCCGTTAACGAGCCTTCTGGTAAACGAGACATGATATCAACAAGGTTAATTTCCCCATACGACCGACAAGAACCTCTAACCACGTCTTCTTCCCCGCCCCAAACAAAGACTGTCTTCTTGTACTCTTCAGTAATTTTTGAAGCAATTAATCCTAACACCCCAACATGCCATTTTGGATTTCCAATAACAATGAATGGTTGATTTGTAAAATCCTCATTCTCTAATCTCTTGCTTAAAACTGATTTAACTTCTTTCATTATTTGAGCCACAGTATATTTTCTATCAGTATTTATTTTATCAAGCAATCCGGCTAGTGTTTTTGCTTTTACGCTATCTTCTGTAGACAATAAATCAAACGCCAACATTGGGTTTGCCATTCTAGAAGCAACATTTATTCTTGGCGCTAAAGTAAAAGACACATCTTCTTCGGCAACATTAGATATAGAAACTCCAGATTTAGAAAACAACTCCCTTAAACCTTCTCTTTTGGTTTTTTTCAAAACCTTTAACCCATAATATGCAAGAACCCTGTTTTCTTCTAATAGTGGAACTTGGTCTGCAATTGTAGCCACGCCAGCCATATCTAAAAGCCATTTCTCCCAACCATCTTTAATGTCCCAATATTCTCCATATTTTAAAATAATGGCTTGTATAAATTTATATGCCAAACCAGCTCCACAGAGCATGGCAGAAGAATTTTTATCCTCCGCTTCTGTGGGAATTTTGTCTTGATTACGATTTAACTTTTCATCTAATTCAACCTTAGGATCAATGATCGCGTAAGCACTCGGCAGACTCTCTTGTGGTAAGTGGTGGTCAATAACTATCGTATCCACCCCCCCTACTTTTGCTTGAGCTATTTCCTCTTTAGCGGTAATTCCTAAATCTAACGTAATCAACAAGTTTACCCTATCTTTTATAAATTCATCAATCGCAAGAGCGTGTAGTCCATAACCCTCATCGTGACGATGTGGAATATAAACAGAAAAATTTTCGTAATTTATTTTTTTTAAAAAATCGTGGAGAATGACAGCCGCAGGAATACCATCGGCATCATAATCACTATAAATCATTATTTTTTCTTTGTTCGAAATTGCTTCAAAAAATCTAACAACAGCTAACTCCATCCCTTTCAGCAAAAATGGGTCATGAAGATGATCTTCATATGATGGGTTTAGAAAAGTTTCCCAGTCTTTCTTTTCAATTCCTCGATTTTTCAAAAGTATTTCAAGTAATTCTTCATGATTTGGCATATTCTAAATTGTAACATATAATTAAGTTATGGATAATTGTATTTTTTGTAAAATTTCAAAAGGAGAAATTCCTAGTACAAAAGTTTATGAAGATGAAAAATTCTTTGCATTTTTAGATATAAATCCGGAGAGCGAAGGTCATACTTTACTAATTCCTAAAAGTCATTATGTTTGGATGCAAGATGCACCAGATGATTTACTCGGAGAAATATTTATTGTTGCAAAAAAATTAATGCAAAAATTAATTGATGAAAAAAATTGTGAGTTTGTAAAAGTGAAAGTTGTTGGCAAAGATGTCCCTCATTTTCATATTCATCTAGTCCCAGAATACTAACCTAAAAAACTTCGACATTGATCGAAGTTTTTTATTTTACATATTTGTAAGCGATAGCACACAAATATGTAAGTATGTTTCTATCTAACACAACGGACATAATAACCAGAACTCAACGAACCAGAAAATCCTATATTTGAGCTCTCTGTGATCAAAGAATATGATCTAGTCTCTGGCCAAAGCGGTACAGAAGTTGATGACCAGTAGTAACCATTTGAAAAAGAACCTTCTGTTGGTATTGGAAGATATGACACATTGCCAGTAGATGAGTACCATGAATGAAACAGGGTTCGAAATTGTTCCACAGAAGGAAGACGACCACCATTTTTCGCACAAGCGTTCATAGCTATAGTGATATCATTTAGGTCCTTCCATGCCATGGTTATATCTGTTGATCTTGTTGTCCCATCAGTATTAACTCCATGAGTATCCCATTTAACTACACCGTTTTCATCTACTGACCATGCTTTGAGTTCATTTGTATCATATATAAGAGCGGTTGCAGCAAAGCGAAGGGACAAATCTCCAGATGCCGGACTATTAAAACTAAAACATTTAACTATTATTCCTTGATCAATGAGTGGTTGAGCTATTTTAGCTAGATTACCTCCTGGGCCTGTACAAGTTAAATCAGAATATGATGTGTTAGAGTTTGCAAAACTACCATATTCTGCTTGATTGATGGCAGCTTGGTTGTATAGTTGTTTTAAAGTGGATTTAATAGAAGCAATCTTGCTCTTTTCTCTTGCAGAGTTTAGTGATGTGATGACAACTGAGGAGAGTATTCCGATGATGGCGACGACGACTAGGAGTTCGATAAGAGTGAACCCCTTTGAGTTTTTTAGAAACTTATCCATGTTTTCAATTATACCACAATTATTATTCAACAAACAACTTCCTCTAGGTCGGACCTAGGGGAAGTGCTATTTTTGACAGTCGAGGTCTTTCCTCGTACAAGGTCTTGCCTTGCCAGCTTAAAATAAGCACTAGAATATGCCTGCAGGGCTCTGTGGGCTTGTGGGTTAAATTATTTTTAGAGAGTGCTAACTATTTCAAAACGCGGATTCCAGGAAGGGTTCCTTTAGCCAAAAAGTCTAGAGTGGCCCCCCCTCCTGTTGAAACAAAACCAATTTTATTTTCAATTTTTAATTTCGAAATGATAGCCGTAGTATCTCCTCCTCCAATCATACTTAGTGCTTTACTTTTTGAAACTGCTTTTAAAATTTCTTCTGTTGATCCTCCAAAACCGTTTTCATATTTACCTAGGGGGCCATTCCAAAGAATAAATTTTGATTTTAAAACTATACTCTTGAGGTTTTCAGTTGTATCCTTTCCTATATCTAAAATACAATCTTCCGGCAATATTTCTTCTATTTTTATATTAATATCTTTATTTTTTCTTTTAACAATAACATCAGTTGGTAAAATTAAATTCTTGCTCTTTAAAAAAGATTTAATATCCAAGCTTTGCTCTCCACAAAGAGAAACGCCAATTTCATAGCCCTTTGCTTTTAGAAAATCATTTGCAATCGCTCCGCCAATAAAGATATTGTCAGCTTTTCTTAAAAATCTTCTTACTAGAGGAATCTTAGTATCAAATTTTGCTCCCCCTAGAATAAATAAAAATGGGTGCTTAGGATCAAAAGCCTTCGAAAGATTTTCAACTTCAACTTCTAGTTGTAGACCCGCATAACTAGGTAGATGCTTGGCAATACCGACAACCGATGCGTGTTCTCTGTGCGAAACAGAAAAGGCATCGTTCACATAAATTTCTCCGTAACGAGAAAGGCCTCGAGCAAAAGATGGTGAATTCTTCTTTTCTCCTTCTTCGCTTCTTAAATTTCGAAGCATGAAGACATCGCCTTTTTTCATTTCATTTATTCGACGCTCTGTTTCATCAGATAGAATAGGATAATCAATAAATTCAAGTTCTTTTATATATTTTTTCATCCTTTTTGCAACAATACCTAAGCTCTGACTACCATCTTCTCCAAGATGAGAAGTAATAATTATTTTTGCACCTTTTTTTTGTAAAAACTGTAAGGTAGGAATAACTTTTTTTATCCGAAAATCATCAACAATTTCATCATTATTAATAGGTACATTCAAATCCAAACGAATAATCACTTTTTTATTCGACAGACTTTTTATTTCCTTAATTGATTTCATTTTATTTTTTTATAGCATCTAGCAATGCTTCAAATTTTTTAATATTAATACTATCTCGACCGACAAGAAGTCCATCAGCGCCTGCTTCTAAAAAAGATTTAGCGTTATTTGAATTAATAGATCCACCATATATTATTTTTATTCCCTGCGCAGATTTGGTGTCATATAAATCAGAAATTATCTTTTTAATAAAAATTTTAATTTCAACAAACTCTTCTGGGGCAGCTTCCCTCTCAGCATTCTTCCCTATCGCCCAAAGAGGCTCATAGGCAATGATGATGTTTTTTGTTTGTGATTTTGAAATTCCATTTAATCCTTTTTTGATTTGGTCTTCAATAAAAGAAAGATAATTCCCGTCTCCATCTCTCTGGTTTTCTCCGATGCAAAAAACAGGTGTGATTTTGTTTTTAAGTAGAGTGATAATTTTTTGATTTATAAATTCATCACTTTCTCCTAATTTTCTTCTCTCTCCATGACCAAGAATTATACTCTTAACTCCAAGACCAGCAAGCATTCCAACAGAAACTTCACCAGTATAAGATCCCTCTAGTTCTTTGTGTGAATTTTGAGCACCTAGTGTTATTTTTGTAATTTTATTTTTCTTAAAAAGATAAATAAATGGAAATGGTGGGCAAACAATTAAATCTAGTCCTTTTAACGTCTTGGCTTTTTTTGAAGTAGCTATTAAAAGTTTTTCGGCTTCTTTCTCTGAAGCCGGATTCATTTTCCAATTAGCAATAATGAGCTTATTCATATAAGCTCATTATATCATATTTCTGTTTTTTATCTAAATTCAGATTAAATTTCTGCTGGAGGTAAGTTACATGAAGTTTTTTCTGCTAAAACCTCTAAATCTTGTAGTCCAGATAACTCTGAGCCGTCAGTAAATTTCCATGTTGGATAACCATCGATACCTTCTTTGTTACATACTTCCAACTGACTCCTGCCATCTGCGGTAGAACATTCTACATAAGGTAAATATTGTTTTGCTGAACCAAAAGATTCTTTTTGTTTATTACAAAATGAACACCAAAATGTTCCATAGAACTTAGCGCCAGAATCATTTATGCACTGAGCAAAACCGTCCAAATTTGAATATTTAACTATTTCTGTTTTAGGCCTAGATATTATTCCTATCCCTGCTACTACCACTATCAATGCTATTATAAATATTGAAAACTTAATTACTTTTGATTTTGATTTTTTATCCATAGGGTTTTATTATACCAATTAAAAAACCACTGACAAGAGTGGTTTTTTAATTGGTATTTACATTATATCGCAAGTCCCAGAGACACAAGCTAATTCTTTTTTGACTTCGGTTTCGTCTATTTTTTCATAGATAACTATTTTTGAAAAATCAATTTCGGGCATCTTAGCGTTTAGTTCATTAAATTTCTTTTCATCTATAGCTTCGTAAGGGGCTAATTGATAAACATAGTTTGTTCGTGGAAGGAACGATAGTCCACCTATGATATCCCAGTTTTGATATAGCCAGTGTGCTACCTTAATCCATTCGTCATCTCCAACAGAAATTGTTACTGAAGGATTGTGTTCGGTGTAGTTTAATTTAACAATCTTCCAGTGCTCTAATTGTTCAATCGCGCTAATATCATCTTTACAGATAGCTCCATTCGGCGCTTTCATTGGAAATTCTAAAACAAAAGTGGTGGCATTCTCGTAACTTTGTCCAACTTCGGGATAATAGGGTACTCCTTGGTCTTTAAGCATTTTAAAAAGTGCATCTGTTGCAGAAATTCTAACTCGTCTAATGTAATAAGGAGCGTGTCTTGGGTGCATTCCCGAAGAGCAGTCAACCGTTTGAGAAACTGTTCCTGAGGGTTTAACACAAGTGATACAGGTTGATTCGTTTATTCCAAATCTTTTGGCATAAATTTTATTTACACGAATTGCCTCCTTTCTTAATTTCTGTAAAACCTTCTCGTCTCTTGCAAATTTACTATCCCATTGACCGGTGATTGAAACCCCAAGCAATCTTTCTGACTGGCAATTATCCTTCCACTCTTTTGATAAATATTCAAACTTAGTAAGAGTTGATTGATACGTTCCCAGAATTGTTGCCACTCTAATCTTTCTCATTAAATCTTCTTCTGTATCTTCGGCTCTGGCAACCGCTTCAGAAAGATTACAGAACTGTTTCGATCTTAAAATTATTTCTCCGCAAGGGTTTGTTCCCATTTCACCAATATAATTTTTTGAAATTGCCAATCTCCTTTCTGGTAGTGAAGTATATAGTGACCCTCTGTTAAAGATTCCTCTTTCCCCTGCCCCAGACTCCATCAACGCAATCCATTCTCGCAAAAATTCTGTTTCTGTAGGCTTCGTGTTGTATACAGCAGAATTGTTTGCAAGCATTCTCTGTCCTTCATTTACCCAAAATTGTCCAATCTTTGCATCTCTCATTTCTGCATCATCCAAATCAGACAATGAGATCAAAGCACTTCGTCGAACTCCCCCAGAAACAACACATTCTCCTATTTTACAAATTATATCGTGAGCGTCTATGTTTCTAAGGTGTCTTCCTTGTCTCTTTAATATTCTTTCTCTCGTAAATCCTAGTAATTCGATTAGGGGTTTAGGTCCAGAGCTTTTTCCACCAAAAGTTTTTAGTCTTGCTCCAGCTGGTCTTAATTGAGAAAAATCAAATTCAATGTCTTCTCCTGAAAACCAAGTCTTCATCCCCAAAGCAAGAGCATCTGCCCACCCTTCCTTGCTGTCGGGAACCACATAAGTCGAAACTTTTTTTCCTGACTGTGTTTTTATTTGAGGTAACGATTGGATATTGTTACTTTCAACCGAAAAACCAACCCCTGTTCCACACATTAAAATATAAAGTATTTCCGCAAAATCTTGAATGGTGGATGGTGCAACAAAAGAACAGTTGTAAGCACAAACATTTGTCCTGTCTGCTGCTGGTCCTGCAAATTGCATCAACCTCATCGATGGCATTGATTCTTGTTTTAAAATCGTTTCTCTAATTTCTTTGTATTCACTTTCTTTTAACTTGTCTCCAAGTTTTCCTCTCATGAAATTCATATATCGATCAACTGTTTCTACCCAAGTTTCTCGTCTACTCTCGGCATCAATCCATTTTGCATACGAACGATAATAAACAAATTCTGAAAGTGGATTTCTAAAATATTTTTTACTCTCTTCGGCTAGCTTCTTTACCTTTTCTGGAACAAGTAGCCCCTGCTCTCTCAACTTTGCTCTTTCTTCTCGGTAAAGAATATATTCTTTTGAGGCCTTCACGTAATCGGCAAGCATTAATTGTTGTTCTGCCAGGTCTTGAATGTATTCAATTTTTGGAATAAAGCCCTTTTCTTCCTTCGCCTTCTTTTCTAGTAAGACCAAAACACTCTTGGCGACTTTCATTGCCTCTTCCTTTGAACCTTCGGAGCTAACAAGCATCGCTTTATTAATAGCATTGGCAATTTTTTCTATCTCAAATGGTACGATCGAGCCATCTCTTTTTTCAACACTCTTAATAAAAATATTCTTGTCTAACTTTTTGGTTACAACTTTTTTTGATGTAGGATTTTTCTTTTTTGAAGGCATATTATTTACAAAATTAATTAATAAAAACTTCTAAAAACGAACTTATAATGTTCATTATACCCTCTTCTTAAAAATAAGACCAAGCATTTGTAACCAAAAAAGGCACTAGAAAAAACTATCTTGGTTTAGTCAATAAAGTTTTTTCTGGACTTAAAAATAGTCTTATAAAACAATTCTTTTTTAGCGTTTTTTTATTAAAATTTTGAGGTTTTTGAAAATCAAAAAAAATCAAAATATCACCGGCAAAAAGGTGTTTTAAGTTGAATAGATAAGGTGTTTTAATAGTTAAGAATGGTGATTTTTTGTGCTTTTCCAAGAATAGTAGCTGAAAAACAAAAAGGATGAGAACATTAGTGTGAACCAATATACATTCCAGTGTTTAACTGAGTTTTCTACAAAAATTTTCCAAATATTCTTGAACAAAGAGTAGTGATTTATAAAAATATCCCAACTATTGAAGCGTAAAAATCGGCCTATGTAAATTCCAAAACTTATCAATAATATAAGCATCACTGTCAGAAAAATAACCCATTTTTTAGAGATTGTTTTTTTAATTATTTCTTCAATGTGTGAAAGTGAATAGAAGAAAAATATCATACCGAGATAAGCAGAACTAAAAAGAAGGATTACATCAAAAAGCACAGGGATGATTCTAGATTCTCCTAAGTGTATTAAATCTGTAACTAGATAAGGAGCATTTGGGATAAAAAGAAGCCACAACAAGAAGCTTGGAATAAAAATAATAACCTTAAAATTTTTTTTCTCGTGAAATTTTAACATTGCAAAGCTAATCAAAACAGGCACAAAAGCTAAGAACAAATTCCATAATATATACACAAAAGAATATTTACCCCAAATTATTATTCTTAGAACATTAAAAATAACAGCAATTGCCAACAAGTAAAGAACTTCCTTTACTGGTCCATATTTAAAAATATTTAATTTATCTAATCTTAAATTAGACATAAAAATATTATATCACGCCATAAATCTTTTCTGAAAATAAAAATTAAAACACCAACAGGGGTTTTTAATTTTTATTTAAAAGTACAAGTTAAAACACATTGCATTGTGCAGAATTCAGCATCTTTATTGTGACGACAAGCAGAGTTACATTCATTAAATTCCCCTCCTTGTGACATGCAAGATTCTTTTGATAAAAAATTCTTTTCACAACTTGAGTTATATTCATACCATGTTCCTCCCTCTTTTTCACAAGAAGATTTTTTTGTGACACGGACTTCTTCTTTTTGAATATTTTGTTCTTGAGATTCAGAAACCTCATCCTCAAGAACAGAAGGATCAATTATTTCTACCTTATCTCTATTTTGTGATAAGTAAAATAACCCCAAGAGCACCATAAAGCCAAAAATAAACCATAAAATTTTATTTGTTTTCATAAAGAGGATTATATCATAAAAACCCTCTCTAAATCGAGTGCGACTTGTGAATTAAGATTGGGTGCCTACAGAGACTTGAACTCTGACTAACAGATCCACAGACTGTTGTGCTAACCATTACACTATAGGCACCATAAAACCACTTTTGTGGTTCCCTATTTATACCAAAAAAAGCTTAAAAAATCTAGACCCCTTTTGTTTATGGCTTTAGGTCTATCTCTTGTTCACAAATAGTTCCTTTTGGTAGTGTAGATATTTCTATGTCACCACCTTTACTGTCTACACAATAATATTTATCAAAAATTTCAGAGGTTGCAATATTTTCATAATTATCTGTTAAAGGAATAGCAAAGGACCAGTCTGTTGTCGTCGAATAACAAGACCCTAAACCTTTGGTCAAACCTAATGTGTAGTTTAAGAATGAGGATATTTCGCTAACAGGTAGAACAGCAGATTTTGAGTGACCTGTTGGTGAAAATAGAGATCCTGCAACAGGCTCCATACAACTTCCTTGTGGATTTGGTTTTACTCCATACTTTTTCTCTATCTTCTTAAGATTATCAGCTAAAACTATAAATTCTCTTACTTTATTTTTTACATTTTCAATTTTTGCACTTTTTACAAATTCTGATATTTCAGTATAACCGTTAGGAATTGAAATATTATTAGGCAAATTAAAGTCAAAATAAGTCACCTTGAACGAGATACTCATCGTATCATTACCAATACTCTTATCTTCAAAACCAAAAACTTTAGTCATTGGAATTTCTAGGACTATGTTGTATTGATATATCGCGTTATTCCCCTTTCCTACCCATACATCAAAGGAAGAAACTTTGGTTGAGCCAATAACTGTATCTATGTTGCTCAAATCAGTATCATTAATATCTCCAGAAAATCTTTCTAGAATCTTTTTGATTAAATTTTTAAATAACTCCTTGTCTGGATTAATACTATAGTGAATAGTATTGACTCCTTTTATCACCTCTTCCCCTTTCTTTGTTATTTGAACATTCTTTATTAAGTCATCATAAGAACCAAGAGTCTCTTCATCTATGTAGGAAGAAATTCCACTTGTAAGTATTTTTTGTAACTTAATTTTCTCAACAATCCTTGAAGCTCTTGGGCCAAAGAGTGAAGACACAAGATAAAATTCTTGATTGTCAATCTTGATTGAACCTTTTAATGTGGTTGTTTCTTTTAAAACTTTTGATAAATCTGGGAAACTCAGATAAGTATTTTTACCATCACTATGAATTCTTCCACTTACAAACTCTTCCAAGATTGTTCCACTAACAGAAATAGAGTTATCTGACAGCATTTCTCCGTTTTGCCGGCTAAAGACTGCATTGGAGCCAATTACTAAATTATCTTTGTCTAGGGAAGGGATTGCTTCTCCTGTTAAAAGACCTGCTGAAATGTTTGCAAATGAAGGGGTTTTTATTTCTAAAATTGTTTCTGCTTTATATGAATCTAATGACGCTAATAATTGAGAATTTTTAACAATCAAACTTCTAGGGTCTTTGTTGATAAAAGGAATGTTAATGTTTTTTAGATTAATTTTGCCAGTCACAAACAACCAAGACAAACTTCCGACTAATACCAAAATCACTAGAACTAGACCTCCCCACTTTAGAAGTTTTTTGTTTTTAGTTCTTTGGAGTCCTGTCTTTGATTTTTCTTGCCTTGCCTTTTCCATTGCCTCTTCCATGTCTTTAGAGAAAGTTGAAATCGGGGCTATCTTAGGTAAATCATCAATTAAAGACCCTCTTGACTCATCAGAAGAAATCAATTTTTCTCCCTGCAAAGCTTCTTCTTTTTTTATTTTTACTGGTACTTCTAGGTTTTGAAGATCTATCTTGTTTTCTTCTTTAGCTGGAAAAATGTTTTGTTCTACTAATACTGGTTCTGGTGATTCTATTTCTTTGACAGGAACATTCCTAGGCAACCACACTCGATTAGAAACATCTCCACCTTCTAATACATTTGCACTTAAAATTGGATCCACCAGTGGTTCTTTTTCTGTTTTATTCTCTTTTTGTGTAATCAAATTAGAATTTTCTTCATTATTCATATCAGAAACGAGATTGAGTTTATTCTCCTCTTCAATCTTTTGCTCTATTTTTCTTTTGAGTTCTAGTAAATCAACAACTGGCTCTGGATCTTTTTCTTCTTTGGTAGTTTGGTTTTCAAGAATAAAAGTAGATGGTGATACATCTTCAAAAACTGGCTCTGTTTCTTTATTTTCAACAGGATTCAATGTTGTGACATCTTCAACTGGTTTATTGTCTTTTTCTGTTTGAGGTAAAGGTTCTTCTTTAATTGGTCCGTTATCAGTTGGGCCATAAACAGACTCTGGTTGGCCAGACTCATTTTTTTCTATAATGATATTAAATTGATTGACTACATCAACCAAATCTTTTTTAGGAGCTTGGGAGTTTTCCTTTAATAAATCGTTGAAATTAAACCCTGATTTTTTTTCTTCTTTAGAAAAATCTTGAACTTCTGGAATAACAGGATTTTCTACGACTTCTTGTTTTGCTTCAATCACAAACTCTTCTTTTTTTGGTTCTATAATCTCTTTTTTCTTAACACCTAGAGGTATCTCTTTCTTGGCAAGAGGCTCAGCATCTAAGTCTATTGGTTCTCTGTATCTATCCAATAACGATGATTCTGTATTATCAATGTCAGAAGGACCTTCACTTTCGGAGAGTGAAGTATTTGTTCTCTGATTAAGTTCTTCTACTTTATCAAAGCCCTCTTCTATGTCTTCAGGGTGCCAGCCAACTTTTTCAAGGCTGGATACTATTAAATCTCTTGATACATTATTGTTTTGTTGTTTTCTAATATATGAAATAAGATCAGCTGTTATCATGGTTTTATTATAACATTCTTAAAAGATTTTAGTAAACAAAAAATAATAAATGATATTTTGTGCGCAGAGGGAGATTTGAACTCCCACAGGATTACTCCCGCTACCACCTCAAGGTAGTGCGTCTACCAGTTCCGCCACCTGCGCATTTAATAACAAATAGAGTATATATTATTCAAAATATTTTTCAATAATAAAAACCTCCGACTTGCGGAGGTTTTTATTATTCTTCATTTTTTGTATTTTCTTCTTCGGTAACAACATTTTGCTCTTTAGCAATAGTTACACTCTTCAATCTCTTCTTAACCTCCTTAACAGCTTTATTTCGAATTGAATATAATTTGCTTCGGCCTGTTTTCGCTTTCTTTAATATTTCTATTTTACCAATGTTAGGAGAGAAAAGAGGAAATATTTTTTCTACACCAACACTCATTGAGACCTTTCTAACTGTAAAAGTTGCACCTGCTTCTTTGCCGTGTTTTCGACAAAGAACAAGTCCTTCAAAAGCTTGCAGACGAGTCTTTCCTTTTTCTATAATCTTACTCCAGACACGAACAGTATCTCCTGACTTAAAATCAAGGTTTTTTCGTTCTTCTAACTCTACTGGTGTAAATTTTGACTTTGTTATTTCCATGGGCTCTACTTTATCATATAAAATGGTTTTATGCAATCCCTTGTTTTTATAGATTTAAACCTTTAATTACTTTCTCAAAGTCAGCAGGCAAAGGTGACACAACCGTCTTTTGTTCTCCGTTTTGTAATAAAAAAGTTATAGAATAAGCGTGGAGAGCAAGTCTATCCATCCCTAAAGCCATTTCCCTCTTACCTCGATAGATGGGGTCAGAAACTATGGGATGATTGATGTATCTCATATGAACACGAATTTGATGAGTTCTTCCTGTTTTTGGATATGCTTCTATATAAGTAAATTGATGCTCTTGTTTGTTTTCTAAGTCATCGGTATCTATGTCTGAAAACTTTTTTAAAATTATATATTCCGTTACCGCTTCTCGGATTGGCTCTTTTGCTCCACGCCCCGCAGTATAAGCTCTAATATCATTGACTGAGCGACCAATTGGAACATTTACAATACCCTTTTTGCCTGTTGCCAAAGAAGCCTTTGGATCTGTAACAAAACCGTAGACAAAAGCACGATAAGTTTTTTTAATTTCGTGATTTTGAAACTGATTTTTAAGAAATAAAAATGTTTTTTGATTTTTTGCGACAATTAACGCACCGGAAGTTTCTTTGTCCAACCTATGAACTATGCCGGGGCGAGAAATTTTTATCTGCTCTCCTTTGTATTCAATCTCCATAGGTTCCCCCACTTTTTCTAATTTAGGATAATTTTCTAAAATCCAATCTGCAATAGTCTTCTCTTTTTTATTCTTGCCATCAGAATGCACAGCAAAACCGGCAGGTTTGTTTAAAACCATTAAATCCTTGTCTTCATATAAAATCTCAATATTCATAACGACATCCTAGCACATTATTGAGTTTTTTTGAAAATATGATATGATTCAATTACCAATAAGTAGCATGAGTTGGTTTTGTGGTTTTTAAAAAATGCGCGGTTAGCTCAGTTGTAGCGACCCGTGAGAATACACAAGGTTTTGTTTTAGTTAATGTTACAGTTTTTAAAAAATGCGCGGTTAGCTCAGTTGTAGCGACCCGTGAGAATACACAAGGTTTTGTTTTAGTTAATGTTACAGTTTTTAAAAAATGCGCGGTTAGCTCAGTTGGTAGAGCAACCCGTTTACACCGGGAAGGTCAGGAGTTCAAGTCTCTTACCGCGCACAGTAAGTTTTACAGACGCCCCTGTAGTTAAATGGATATAACTGCGGACTTCTAAGCCGTTATTCGAGGTTCGATTCCTCGCGGGGGCACCATGAAAAATATCAGACTTCTGTCTGGTGTTTTTTGTGGTCCAAGGAATCGAAAAGGTTCATTTGGTATTTTATGAGCCTGCGAAATAAAATACCAATAACCTGTACTGAACATGTAATGTTCGATTCCTCGCGGGGGCACAAATTGCAAAAAGCAGATAAACTTCTTTATCTGCGGGCAATTTGTGCGGGCGCAGTGATGTTTTGTCAGTAGGCAAAACCACGAGCCGGGGTCGCGAGCACTTACATATTTTGTGAATGCTTGGAGCAAAATATTTAGTGACTTGTGACCACATAGATTTTGAATGCGCAGTATTCCACTTTGCTTTTGTGCGGGCGCAGTGATGTTTTGTCAGTAGGCAAAACCACGAGCCGCGGTCGTGAAAATTTTCGAGCGACAGCGAGAAAATTATTCCTGACCCTCAGAAAATATCTTAGTGAACCCTTGCTCCGGCAGGCGTTTCGGTTTCTGGTATTAAAAAGATGGGTCGCCCTTCTTGTCCATCAACAGCCAAAAGCATTCCATTTGATTCAAAACCCTTAATTTTTCTTGGCTCCAAATTAATGATATACAAAAGCTGCCTACCAACTAATTTCTCATAATCAGGATAGTATTCGTGAAGGCCAGAAACTATCTGTCTCAATTTCTTATTTCCCCCTTCGTCTACTTCTCCAAAATCCAATTGAAAACAAAGGAGTTTATCTGTCTCTGGTACTTCTTTTACTTCTTTAATTGTGCCAACCCTAATATCTAATCTCTTAAACTCTTCGTAAGTTATATATTTCATCCTGTTAAAAATTTTAATTATAATAAAAAATTTTCCATGTCTTTTTAAAAAGACGAGCAATATCTCTAGTGTAATCAAAAATCTACAACAGGACAAGTCTTTAAATATAAACAAAAAAGAAGTTGGTGCAAAATTTTATTTTTGTGCTAAACTAAGCACAAACATACATTCAAAATCTAATTAATATGGAAAAAGGTAGAGTCGCAATATTTAGCTCTGTTTTCCTTATTAATTTGGGGATTAAGGGGCTAGTGGACTTTGTTTTTGCGCCATTTTTGGTGATTCGATTCGATTACGCAACTTGTTTTTATGCTCTAATGTCAATTTATGTTTTGATTGGGATTATATCAATTTTTATGTATGACAGAGGCAAAAAAGACATTTTGTTTATTGAATCTCTCAAAGAAGCTACGCAGAAGCACGAAAAACTTCTTGAATACAATAAACTTATTCACTTCATCATTAAAAAGTCCAAGGGTGATAAAAAAAAAGCCTCTTTTGATTCTTCTGCTTTCTTTTAAGAATCCGGGGCTAGCTGTTGTTTACATGAGAGATGGATTCCATCTCTACAATGGATTTACTAATTGGAATATTTTTTATTTTTTCTTGGTAAATATCTTTATCATGAATTTATATTTTACGATTGTCTTGTACACAGGGTTTTCTTTCTGGAAACTAATAAAATTTTTATTTTAAAAGGCATCTCTAGAGATGCCTTTTATTAATTCTAACTATTTTTTCTATCTAAAAATCTCTGCAAAATTAGTGTAGCCGCCGAAGCATCTGCGTTATCTGTTTTTTTTCTAGCGATTTTCTTGGCTATCTTTGTGTCTTTTTTTAAAAAGCCAGATGCCTCATCCATCAAATCTCTTGCAAAAACAGTAGTCATAAACTCTTTTTCTAAATAAACAGGAAGACCAAGTTCTCCTTCTATATTTTTTTTGAACTCTTCAATGCTTCCCATTATTTTATTCTTCTCTCCTTTTAAATTGTAAGATTCTCCTAGTACTATGGCAGCGATTTCTTCTTGACCACATATATTATGAATTGAGTCATTTAGCTCCAAATTATTAGCTAAAATTTTATAAGGAAAAGCTATCTGCCCCCCGTCGTCAGAAATTGAAAGCCCTACCCTTTTACTGCCATAATCTATGCCCAAGTATCTCATATTTTATATATTATCATAATTGCCACAAAATTGTGTTTTTGTTAAAATGAATTATATGGAAATTTTTATACCTCAAAACAGCATATGGTTTCTCTTTATTATCATCTTATGGGTGCTTCCATGGAAAGGATTAGCCTTATGGATTGCAGCCAACAAAAAACATAAAGTCTGGTTCGTTATACTATTAATACTAAATACAATAGGAATCGCTGAGATAATTTATATTTTCTTTGTAGCAAAGAAAAAGCCATTAGACCTTGTAAAATTACTTAATTCTAAGATATAGCTAAAACACCCTTGGTAGACCAAGGGTGTTTTAAGGTTGAAAAAAAGATAAAAATAAGGTATTGTAATCTTTACGGAGGCGTGGCTGAGTGGTTGAAGGCAACAGTCTTGAAAACTGTCAGGGGTGAAAGCTCCTCGTGAGTTCGAATCTCACCGCCTCCGCAATCTTGAGCTAGCTCGAGATATTATATAATTAATATGTCACTAGAAAACCCACAGTTAAACAATAGATTTGAAAGAAAAGAAAAATTAAAACAACTCTATAATAGTAATGAGTATGCTTCTTTATATCGTTATGATACTCCAAATACTGAGTATGATGAAAAACGTGAAGGTGTAATCTCAAAAAAAGAAATTATAGGAAATTGGTTTACTAGTAATATCCAAGATTTAAAGGATTACATTAAAACAAGATCAGTAAATGGTTCAATAATTGCAATAAGAATACCAGTCACAGATTTGAAAAAGTACGATGCTTCAATTTTAGAAAACACTAAAGATATGGATATAGAGAAAGATAACTATATAATTCCAAAAGAAATACAAGCAGATTCTTATATTGAAATTCCACTAAAAATTGAAACCCAAAATCCTAATAAATTTTTATTTAAAGATTGGCAAAAAATTAATGACTTTGTGGATAATAATATTTCGTCCCCTGAAAAAATATTAAATTTTGTTGAATAAAACAGTGTCGCACGAGATACATCGATTTGATATAATAAAAATTATTATAAATAACCTTACAGGGCTTGTCAGAGAAATGTCCTAACACGAGTGTCCCCGCACTGGCAATTTGAAATAGTGATAACATCACTATTTCAATATTGGCAGCTATTTGAGGTGATGAGATTCGAAAGACACAGACAGAGAAAGTTTGAAAAACTTTTCTAACTGTCGAGTCGGGGTCGAAAGTACTTAGTCCGCGCAGGATGTAATCATCCGAGCAGACTTAGTAACTTGTGACCGAATCTCACCGCCTCCGCAGTCAGTATTTAGTATCGGAAGACTCAAGTATCTTAAATTATATATTTAAGATATAATTTAAAAATGGAAGGATTGCAAAAGAATAATAACGAAATAAAAGATGAAAATAAAGTTGAATCTCTAAATTCAGCTGCTTTTAATTATCATGAAATAATAAATGAAAAAATTAAAATAGAAACTTCTGAAGAAAAAGAAAATCTTATTAATTTGAAAAGAAATGAAATTTTAGATATGTTTGATAGTAAAAAAGATAGTATTGAAAACAAAGAAGTAATAAAAGAAGGTCTAGATTTTGTATTTGAACAAAATCCAGAGTTAAAAAAAATTGGAACAAAAGAACAATATTGTGAATATTTAGATACCATTTTCCCCGAGAGTAAAGTAAAAGATATTGTATATCATGGAACCATTAATAATTTTGATGAATTTAATCTTGATTATTTTAATTCAAATTCTGGTTCTAGAGACAGAAAAGATCCTGCTTTTTATTTTACGAGTAAAAAAATAGTTGCTAAGGATTTTTTATTTAACAAAAATGGAAAAATCTTGTCTCTTTTGCTTAATATAAAAAATCCAGAGATAATAGACGGCAAACATAAAAACCTAATAGGTAAAAGAGGAATGACTACGCTCATTGATATCCCAAATTTTATAAATAAAGGTAAAGATGGAATCATCATTAATGATGTTTTGGATATAAATCCAAAAGCTGGATTGAAAAGAGTAATTGATGGTGTTGGAAACGAAGAATATTATTCTAATATTTATGCAACTTTTAAAAATAATCAATCTTTTATTCTGGGATCTAAACAGGATTTAGAAAATTTCAAAAAATTTGTTGAAAATAATCAAGACTCACTGGACTAGTTTAGAGCCCTCTAAACGTGCTAAAATACCCTTATTAACATTAGTATCGTGGGTACTGAACTCACATGGCCCGCATATAAAAAAAGACCCGAAAGGGGTCTTTTTATTATGCGTAAGCGAGGAAGAGAACTGCTTCTCTTTCGTGCGAGATTCGAACGACGGAGCATCATTTTGTTAGTAAACAAAATGAGCGAGTCGGTGGCTAGACCAAAAATTTCTGACGAGAAATTTTTGAGTCGAAGCCGAAAGCGTACTCGCGATCTCACCGCCTCCGCAAGAAAAGATTGATATACAAAAACACCACCAATATTTTATTGATGGTGTTTTATTTATAAGTTTTTTAACAAAAAATCTTTTAAATCTGTAAAATCTTTTTTATCTTTATCATAGTTAAAAGATTTGATTCCGAGCGAAACAGCAGAATCTATTGCTTCCTTATGATGTTCTATGTAGACTACATCATTAGCAGTTAGATAGTACTTTTCAAAAAAAATTTTAAAATAAACAGGGTCTTTTTTATCGGGATTGTGTTTTAAAGTAAAAACCTCATAGGGAGAACTCGCGAGTCCAAACATCTCAAACTGATTATCATCGGCATTAGTGACTAAAATCTTTTTGTTTTCAAAGGTTTCTAGGACTTTAAATAGATTGTGGTTTATTTCATAACAACCATCGTTTCTTTTTAGAATAAGCGTATTAACCGCATCTACTAAAATTATCTTCATTTTAAAAAATTTAATAGCATTAAAGAAAATATATTTACTTACTTAATGCATTGTTAAAAATTCCATGGAGTTTCTTTTGTAAATTTGAACCCTCAAAAGGTTCTCCTTTAGGAAGACGGTCTTCATCTCCTCTGACGAAAAATTCTTCTATCGCTTTGGTTTTATTGTCAATTAATCTTCTTAATAAAATCACCACATTATCAGAATTAGAAAAGTCTTTTATAAATTTTTCTGATTCAATGTCTGTTCCTTTTGAAGAGATAAAATCATTTACTGCTTTTTCAAAAGATTCATCTACTAATCCAGAAAAAGATTCAGATGCCATCAAGGCAAGGAGTGCTACGTGCGCATCTCCTAAATTTAATCTCGCAATTATTTCTTCTTCAGATTCAGAAGATTTGCCTGCTTCTATTCTGTCCCTTATGTTCTGCTCTCTGTATTCTCTAGATGCAACAACAGCAACAGAGTAAAGAGAATCTCCTAGTTTGTCTTTTAAATCAAGAGTTTGATAAACAGATGCGTCTGAAAGAAAAACGTCGCCTTCACCTCCTTCAAAAGCTTCCGGCTCATATCCATAGTGTTTGCCGTTTGACTCCAAAATATATGGAGCGAAAATTTTTCCTTCTTTAGATAAATTAGAAAATTCTTCTTCTGAGATTGATTTTTTAGTAAGCTCAACACTTCGAGCAGCTCTGTCTGTTGTCTTAATGGCTACTTTAAGGTTCAATTTTTTCCCTATTTCTTTTTCTAGATCGACCTGTCTTTCTAAGAGTTTTTCAAGCATAAAATCTCTACCGACAGCCGAAGGTCCGGGGAAATTAATAATCTTTTCTGGTTTTTGATTTTTTTCCATAATCATATAGTGTTTTTTATTAATTTAAATAATACTTCATTTCCCAGAAGAATACAGTATTTTTATACAATGGTCAAGGCAAAGATTGTTTCTTTGTCTTAATCCTTCTAAAAAATTAGTTATCCTTCTTGGAATTTAAAACCTTTCCTGCTTTATCCTGGGGGCAACTTTACCCCCCCCTTTTTTTTCGAAGATTTTATTTATAGAGGTTTTAAAATTATTCAGGAATAACGCTAACTGTTATTGATGTCTCTGTAGAATTTTTACTCTAACCATTGTTTAACGGTTGAGACTCCTTATTCTTATAATCTTCCATTTTAAGCTTTTCTCTTGTTTTGCCATCTTCATACGCCAGAGCAAAAAACAGAATCACTACAAGCAATAATAATATAGTGTTTGAATAAAATAAAGCCAGGCTATTTTTATTAGAAAATTCTTTTATTGTCATATTTAAAAAGTTTTTATTAATGATAAAGTCATCCTATCTTTTTATTATACACAAAACAAAAATGATGGCTATTCTCTTTAATTTCAAATAGTGATAAAATAAGGAAATGGAGTCAGTATTAAAAGCAGACATATTTTTCTTTATAAGTTCAATTTCTGTGATAACAATAAGCGTTTTTGCTGTAACTGCGCTTGTTTATTTCATTAAAATTTTAAGAAACTTTAATAAAATTTCTAAAATTTTAAGAAATTATTCCGAAAATACCGAAGCAGGCCTTCGGGATCTCGGGGAGCAAATTAGAAAAAGTCCTCTGTTCACTTTTATTTTTGGAAAAGAGAAAACCAAAAAGGAGGCGGATAATCGAGGAAAAAAGATTTAATTATTATTAATAGTTTTTATAACTAATCTCAGCAAGAGATATATATTATGGCAAAAAAACAAACAAAAGGAGTTGGTGCTAAGCAAGTGATAGGAGTTGGAGTCGGAGTAGCCGCACTAAGTGCTGCTGCCTATCTTCTGTTTGGCCCAAATGGTAAGAAAAATAGAAAAACCATTAAGGGTTGGGCGGTAAAAATGAAAGGTGAAATAATTGAAAAATTTGAAGAAACAAAAGAGCTTACAGAACCTATCTACAACGAAATCATTGATAAGGTTCAACAAAAATATGCAAAGATGCAAAGTATCGACAAAAAAGAATTAGAGGAGACAGTGGCAGAAATAAAAAAGAATTGGAAAGCTATAAAAAAAGGATCTGTGCCAAAGAAAACTGTCAAAACAAAAATTGCTAAAAAAACAACAAAAACTGCAAAGAAGTAATTAAAAAGCCATCTAACAAGATGGCTTTTTAATATTAATTTATGGTATAATTAATAAAGATATGAAAGAAAAAAAAATAGAAACAATTATTTGGATTGCCCCTGAATACTTACACAAGGAACACTCTAACGATTGGTTTTGGACTATTGGGCTTGTTGCAATAGCTGGAACAATAGCTGCCATATGGTTTGAGAGCTATGTATTTGCAATATTTATTTTTATATCAGGAGTTTCTTTGATTATGTTTACCGTCAAGCAACCTAGAATATTTGAATTCAAAATAGATAATAACGGATTAATGGTTAACAAAGAAGAATTTTCATGGAAAAATCTGAAAAGTTTTAATACAAAAGAAATAGCGGGTGGAGATTTTGATAAGCTTCTAATAGAAACAAATAAAAGTTTTCTTCCTGTTTACACCTTTTTCACACCAAAAGAAATTACCGATCAAATCAAAAAAGAAATGTCTAAAGTGATTAATAAATCAGACTTAGATGAATCAAGAACTATTCAATTTGCAGAAAAAATGGGTTTTTAAGAACTAAAAAGACTGGTTAAACCAGTCTTTTTAGTTCTTGGCTTGCGATAATTGATTTGATAGTGTAAATTAACTTCAATGGTCCCGTCGTTCAATGGATAGGACGTAACTTTGCGGAAGTTATGATGCAGGTTCGATTCCTGCCGGGATCACATAAAGCAATTTGACCCAGATATGGAAATATTTGGGTCTTACTGTTTTACTGATATCCGCAGGAATCGAACCGAGCTCCGACGAAGTCCGCGAAGAGGCCGGAGCGAGTGGAGGCCAATGGAGTGAGGTATTTTATGAGTGATAACGAAATAAAATATCCACGAGAGTGACCGATTCCTGCCAGGATCACATAAAGCAAAAAAGGCTTTTGGGGCCTTTTTTGCTTTACTATTTCTTTTTCTTAGCTACTACTTTTTTAGGTATAACTTTCTTTTCTGCCACAACCTTTTTCACAGGTTTTTTGTCTACTACTTTTTTGGCAACCGTTACAGGTTTTTTGTCAGCAACCTTTTTTGCTGTTTCAATTGGTTTCTTTTCAGTTATTTTCTTTTGTGCTGATGTATTCACTATCTCTTTGGAGAGAGCCATTTTTTCTATTGCAAAAGCTAATTGTCCAAGTTTACTATTTATCTCAACTAACTGCTTCTTGATATCATCCCCTGACGATTTTTCAAAAGAAGGTTTTGAAAAATTTTGCTTATTACCAAAATCTCTACCTGAATCTTTGTTTTTAAAATCTCTCCTAGGAGCATCATTCCCTCTTTTATCACCAAAACAATCGTTGCAGTATATTGGCTTATCGTTCGAAGGCTTAAAAGGAACTTCACAACTTTTGTGACACTTGTCACAAATTGCTTTATGCATTGAAACCTCTCTTCTGTCTCCGTCTCTCCTGTTTCCACCAAAATTTGAACGACCACCTCCCCTGCTTCCACCTCTAAACCCACCACCTCTACCTCCTCTATCATTAAAATTACCCATAAAATTATATTCTTTTTTTATATTATCTAGTTTTTACTAGATTAGTTATTAGTAAACGACAATGGGAGTATACTACAAATATCCTTTATTTACTAATAATTAAAACCCTCTCTTTCGAGATCTTAACTGCATTTTTATTATTGGACTAAATCTCCCCCTCTTTCAAGCCAGTGGACTATTCCTCCTATATTCACAGAATTTTCAAAACCAAGATTTTTCAAAATGATTATAGCCTCTCCTGCTCTTTTGCCAGACCTACAGTAAACATAAATTGGTTTGTCTTTTGGAAAATCGACGGTTGAATTTTTATTAATTTCTCCAAGAGGTAAATGCGAAGCCCCTCGAATATGACCTTCTTGCCACTCTAACAATTCTCTGACATCTAGAAGAAAAACATTGCCTAAAGAAACTTTTGTTTCAAGTGTAGTTGGGTCCATTTCTTTATACTCAAAATAAACTTGTTTAGATTTTGTTTCTATGGCACACTCGCTTCCTTGGCACTCTTCAGCTCTAAATAAAAAATATGAGACTGTGCCTAAAACCAGAACACAAGAAACTATTATGTATGGATATATATTTTTCATAAACATTTTTTAACCAAACATTAATAATTCTGGTTTAAAAATTAACAACAACCCAATAATCAGCATTAAAATCCCCCCAATTAAATGAGAATATTTAGTGTATTTTGAAGTTATACCAGTAACCTTGAGGGTCATCATGGCTATTACGAAAATGATTAAATCGTCTATCATGAAAAACAGGATGTAGAGCAAAATATATCCATAATAACTAGTTGTAGGAACATTGTTTAAAGCCAGCACTTGAGTAAATATGGCTGGTAGTCCCGCAGAACAAACAAGTTCTACAAGATTAACCATGAAGGCTAAAATTATAACTCCACCCAGAGCAAGAAAAATGTTTTTTTCTTTTGTTACTTTTTTTAGCTTATCGATTATTTTTTCTTTTTGATTTTCGTTGGTGACTTCACAGGTCGCGTCTTTCTTGGTAAAAAATTCTTTTAAATTATAACCCCCCCCTAATAAAGCAAGCAGTCCGATTATAATTCTTATTATAGCCACAAAGCCGAGAAAAATTATTAGGTTTAACCAGGCGGCCATAAAAATAAAATAAACAAGGGCAGAGGCAACAATAAAAGTTGTTCCTATCGTCCACATTCTCTTTCTGTTACCCATTCCAATCAACATGCTAATCAAAAAAACAAGAACCCACATAGCACATGGATTAAACCCATCCAACACCCCCATTGTAATCGCCAGTACTGGTATTGAGACTTTGTAAACATCAACCTTCCCAATAAACGGCAACTTTAAAAACTTCTTTTCATTTTCTTCTGTTTTTGTTTCTAAATTTACCTGTTCACTGTTTATAGAAATTTCTGAAGTAATATTTTTTTGATCAATAATTTCACCAACTACATCAGGCAAAATATTCAAAAGCCCAAATTTTATTTGGTTTTCTATTTCCACGTTTGTTATACCTTCTGCATAACCAATCAAAAACTTATCTCCTATCACTAAAAAAGGAACTCCGTTAGCGTTAGCGTTGAGCTTATTTGAAACTTCTTTCATTAAAGAGACGTTTTCCTTGTTGCGATAAATTTCAAAACTATTTATCTCTAGAGTGGGATACTTATCTCTTATGCTTTCAAAAAAAGCTTCTTCTTTTGCACAATGAGGGCATCCTTCTCCAAAAAAGAAATAGGCTTTTACTTCGTTATCGGCAAAAACATTGTTTGAAAAGCCTAAAAAACTAAAGATTGTAAAAACTAAAATTAAAAATTTTTTCATACTCGATTATTTTATTACAAAAAACCAAAAATTCAAAACACAATAAATCCCCTTAGGAAAAGGGGTTTTATTGTGTTTTTATTTTGTTATTCTTGAAAGCTGAGATTTTTTGCGAGCAGCAGTGTTCTTTTTAATCACTCCTCTCTTGGCAGCTTTATCAATGGCTTTGTAAGCTTCTGGTAAAACCTTCTTAGCTTCTGAAACTTTTTTATCTTTTAGAAGTTTTTCAATCTTTTTTGTTGCTTCCTTGATGTTTTTTTTGTTTCGATCGTTTCTAGTCTTTTTTGTCTTAGAACCTCGTAGAGCCTTTTTTGCAGATTTTGTTATTGGCATAATGTTATGATTATATTATTAGCTAAACTTTATAAAATAAAACTTTTTTGATTTTTCGTTTGAAATCCAAAATGTCGAGACACTGACCGTATTTGAATATAGAGATAATAACAGAAAAAGAACTTTTTGTAAATAAATTCCCTCTCTCGAATGCTCCTCCTAAGGTCGGAGTCATTCAAGAGAGGATCTAATAAAGTAATAATGAATAATGTGGGAAAAATTCTAGGCGGGCAAACCACTACCTAACACATTGAACGTAAAGAGAATCGTCTTGTGGGTATGAATTTAAACTACCATCACTAATATGTACATAGTAGGCAAGAGAATTAAGAGAGGAAGGAAGGGCAGTAGAAGACCAGTGGCTATTACCACCCCCACCAACAAAACCGAAAGGGGTGTAAGTTAAATTCCCAGAACCTTGATACCAAGCATGAGCCAGCGTTCTTAATTGTTCAACAGAAGGAAGGCGCCCGCCATTGGTTTTACAAGCATTAGCAGCAACACTTATCCCGGCGAGTGTTTTCCAAGGCATAATTGCACCAGTTGATATGGTTGCCCCATTCGAGCTAACTCCATGGGTATCCCATTTCACTACTCCATTTTCATCTACTGACCATGCTTTGAGTTCACCTGTGTCGTAGATGAGGGCTGTGGCGGCAAATCTCTGATAGTCGTCACCGTCATACACATCTGGGCTTGTAGTACGACCTGTTCCATAGAAGCTAAAACATTTAACTATTATTCCTTGATCAATGAGTGGTTGAGCTATTTTAGCTAGATTACCTCCTGGGCCTGTACAAGTTAAATCAGAATATGATGTGTTAGAGTTTGCAAAACTACCATATTCTGCTTGATTGATGGCAGCTTGGTTGTATAGTTGTTTTAAGGTGGATTTAATAGAAGCAATCTTGCTCTTTTCCCTAGCAGAGTTTAGTGATGTGATGACTACAGTAGATAGTATTCCGATGATTGCAATTACTACTAGTAGTTCGATGAGAGTAAAACCTTTTTCGGTTTTTGAGAGTTTGAGAATAGATTTTTTGCTCATGTTTTTATTATATCATAGCATTATGTGAGAACAAGGTTTTGTCTAAAAAAAATTCCTGCTTACATATGCTTACATAGACCGAACTTATATAATCACCTGTGGATAACAGTCGAGGTCTTGCCTCGCACCGAGGCAAGGCCTCGGGAATATCATGTTTTTAATTATACCACAATTATTATTCAACAAACAACTTCCCTTAGGTCCGACCTAGGGGAAACCTAGGGGAAACGGAAACGATTTTAGGAAAAAACTAAATTTTTAGTATAATGAATTTATGATATCCAAACTTAAAGGAAATGTTGATTATATAACTGAGAAATTTTTAGTTGTTGATGTAAAAGGAGTTGGCTACAAGGTTTTTGCGACTTCTGATATTTTATCTATCACTAAAACAGGTGAAGAAGTATCTCTTTGGATATATACTGCTGTTCGAGAAAATTCAATCGAGCTTTATGGTTTTAGAAACCCGAACGAACTATCTTTTTATGAATTATTACTTGATGTATCTGGAATAGGCCCTAAGTCAGCTTTAGCTATTTTAGGAATAGCTCCTATAGAAATACTGCGAAGAGCAATTGCCACAGGAGACACGAGTTATCTTAATAAAGTTTCAGGGATTGGAAGAAAGACAGCAGAAAAAATTATTGTTGAGCTTAAGGACAAATTCGCTATATACAAAGACGATAGCTTCTCCGACGGACAAATAAGAGAGGAAGAAGATATTCTAGAAGCATTAAAATCTCTTGGCTATTCTCAAAATGAAGCCAGGGATGCTTTGAAACAAATTCCAAATGACACAAAAGGAGCGAATGCTCGTATCAAAGAGGCTCTAAAAATTCTAGGCGGTGGAAGAAAATAATTTGATGATTAGAGAGTGTCCTGGTTTCACAATTTAGTTTTAATTGATCCCTATCGTAAAGCAAATCTTACAACGAGTCGTTAAGTGATATTTTTAATTTTTAACAATTTGTATTTTGTATTATTTACATGCCTGAATTACCCGAGGTCACAACAACAGTAAATGGATTGAAAAAAGTCTTACCAGGACTTCGTTTTACTGATGTTTGGACCGACCTCGCCAAAAAAAATCAAACAATCAAACAATTCAAAAATACCATTAAAGATGAGAAATTTTTCAAAGACTTCGAAAGAAAAATTGTTGGGAAAAAGATTATATCAGTAGAAAGGAGAGCTAAAAATATTTTGATAAATGTTTTGGGTGGATATACTATTCTTATTCATTTAAAAATGACAGGACATTTGTTATATGGAAAATACAACAAAAGTATTGTGGATAAAAAAGTTCTTTGGGAGCCAAAAGATTTCAATTCCCCCCTTCGAGATCCCTATAATAGATTTATCCATTTTGTTTTTTATTTATCAAACGGCAAGCATCTGGCATTTTGTGATTCAAGGAAATTTGGGAAAATTACTTTCTTTGAAACCAAAAATATACCTGATACAATTCACTTGCAAAACATTGGACCAGAACCCTTAGAAGAAAAAACGACTTTTAAACTTTTTAAGAGCAGGCTTAATATTAAACCAAAAGGCAAAATAAAAACGATCCTGATGGACCAGTCGATTATAGCTGGTATTGGAAACATCTATTCAGACGAAATGCTTTGGCTTTCGGGCATCCACCCAGAATCTATTGTTTCTAAAATTCCAAATAAGGATCTTGCCACTCTGTATAAAAACATGAAAATTATTCTCAAAAAAGGAATTAATTTGGGTGGTGATTCTATGTCAGACTATCGGAATATCGACGGCAAAAGAGGTAATTTTCAACACCATCACAATGTTTACCGTCTTAACAAAACCGCTTGCAAGAAAAAAAACTGCAAGGGTGATATAATAAGAAAAGTCGTCAACGCACGAAGTGCTCATTTTTGTAATAAGCACCAAAAACTATTTAACTAGATGAATAACTTTTTTAAAAAAACAAAAGAAGACCAAAGAGGAGAAATGAGTTTTGGAACTCAAATTCTAATATTTTTAGTGGCCTTGTTTGCAATTTGGGTTTTGCTTGAAGGAGATAAGAAGAATATTGAGGATACAAGAATATTCATACCCATAAACGAGAGACAATAGAAAATCATTTATTGATGGAAAATTCTAAAGAGAAAAACTCCGCAAGCTACAGATACATTTAATGACTCTTTTTTGCCAGACATAGGAATTTCGGCTATCTGATTACATTTTTTTAGTATCTCCTTATCTACACCACTAACTTCTTGCCCTAAAATAAAAGCCATCTTTTCTTTTCTTTTTATTTCTCTATAATCTATTGATTTGCTGTCTTGTTCGAGCGCTATAATCTCATAATTATTTCTTTTTAATTTCTTTATAAGAAGGTTAGCATCTTCTTGGTATTCCCAGCTAACAAAATTCTCTGCCCCAAGAGCGCTCTTGGCAATGTCTTTTTGAATTCTGCTGAACTTATCAGTTGGGCAAGGTGTTACCCCTACTAGATAAATCTTGTTTATACCCACAGCATCAGCTGTGCGAAAAATAGCCCCCACATTTACAGCAGAACGAATGTCTATTAGAACCAAAACCGATTCTTTTATTTTTTTTGAGATTAAAATTTTATCCATTTAAAAAACAATAAGACTTGCAATTAAAAAATAGACTAAGATACTTATCATGTCTTGAATAATTGTTGAAATAGGCCCCGCTCCAAGAGCTGGATCCATATTTTTTCTGTTTATTAAACTTGGAATAAGAATTGCTAAAACAGGAGCAATAGTAAGATTAATAACCATTGTCAAAGCAACGGTAATTGAAATTGGAAATGATTTCATCCAAAACAATATCACTACGAACATAGTCATCCCCGAAATCACACCTAGAGAAAAACCAATCAGACTTTCTCTAAGAAAATATCTTTTGAGGTTTATATTTTTCCCACTCGCCAACGCCCTGACATAAACAGATTCCGTCTGTGAACCAACTGCGTCAGAAAGATAAACTATTACAGTAAAGAAAAAAGCTATTCTGATATCTAAAGAAAGGATTTCTTCGTAATTCGAAATAACAATTGTAGAGATTATGCCCCCTAGAAGCCCTATAATAAGCCAAGGGATACGATGCTCAATAAGGTGGTCTATTCTTCCTTTCAAAACATCTTCTTTAAAATAAGCCCTTGTGTGTTTAAGTTTCATATTTTTAATTATAATATATAATTACAAAAAATTCATTTTTATGTTTTATTGACACCAATGACCAATAGTGGTAAATTATTGTAAACTTAAATTATTTAACATGAAAAGATATTCGTTTTTTGTAGATTTTGACGACACTTCAATTCCCACGAAGCATCTCGTGGCTCAATATCTTGGTAACAAGTATGGAGTTAAATTAAACAAGGAAGACCTAACCAACAACAATGCCTTTGATCAAACACTAAAAAACCTAGGTGTTAATGTTGGGTACAATGAAATTTATCTAGATTTTGGAAAAAACTTTTTCTCTAGTTTTGGAATAGAAAATTTCATTCTTTACCCTGGAGAGAAAGAGGCAATTGAAAAATTGTCTGAAATATACAATATATACATTGTAACCTCAAGGCAAGAAAACGAAAAAGAGTACATTAGAGACATTCTCAAAAAAAATAATATTCTTAGTTGTTTTCAAGACATTCATTGCGTATGGAAATGGGAAAAAGGATTTTTTAAAGAAGACTCAAAAGCTTCTTTTATGAAAAGACAAGGAGGGACAAACATTGGATTTCTCGACGATTCTCTGTATGAGATTAAAAACGCACTAAAAGAATCAATTTACCCAATCCTATTTGATCCTTTTTGTTCTCACAGGGGTGAAAGACTCGGGTATGGAGTTTGCTCTACATGGAAACAAGTTGAAAAAATTTTTTCTTAAGACCCTATAAAGATAACACCGGACCTAGTTCGGTGTTTATTTTTTGTTTTTATCACCGAAATGTTTTCTACCCCCCCCTCGCCTCTTAAAAAACATTCTAATTCTTGCGGTTATGATTAGAAAAAATTACCCATTCGAACGAATCATAAAAATAAAGCTTGATAATGAAAACAATTTTGACAACATCTCAAGAAATGATTATACTTTGAAAAAATAAAAATTATGAAGGGAAAAATCTTTTTAATATTAATTCTTGGAGAATTAATATTAACAGGGTTCTCTCCCTGGAAAAAAAGAGATGCAGTAAACCCATCTAACAAAGACGTCTTTATAGCTGGAAAACTTTCTTTTAGGAAAGAAAAATCACCTGCTATAAAATTCTGGATTGAAGGAGATGCGGGCTACTATTCTGTTGTTATACATGGGGCAGAAGGCTTTCACATTAAAAACATATCAGAAATTATCGCTGATGTCTTTAAAAATAATGTTTCAGATTCTATAAACTGTTATGTTTTTAGACAAGGGGGAATCGATTATTCAATAATTGATTTTGATAATAAAAAAACAAATGGCTTAAATGGTTTTAAACTTATCCCCCTTGGGTTTCGAGTTGTAAAGGAAATTGAGACAAGAACAAATGCAAAAGTTACTGGGCATATTGTGTGGTAAAAGGTAAACATGAAATATGTTTACCTTTTTATTTTATTATTCGGACGAAATTGTCGTCAGGAATAATTTTTCAGCGTCACTCTAAAATCTTCACAGCACCGCCACGGATATTTTTCTTGTCGTCACAAGTCACTAAATATTTTGCTCCAAGCATTCGCAAAATATGTAAGTGCTCGCGACCCCGGCTCGTGGTTTTGTCTGCTGACAAAACATCACTGCGCCTCGGACCACTAAAAAATCCTCCGCAGGGAGGATTTTTCTTAACGTGGTCCGCCCGGTAGGAATCTGTCACTCTCGTGGATATTTTATTTCGTTATTGCTCATAAAATATCTCACTCGCTCGACCCCCACTCGGGCGCTCGGACTTCGTCCGGCTTCGCGCGCCCTCGGTTCGATTCCTATCGAAGGCGTATAAATAAAATCACCCTGTATTTTATACAGGGTTCATTTATTTATTGTCCGCTGAACAGGAGATTATTATAAATATATTATCTGATAAAAGTTATATGAAAGGGTTGTATAATCAATTGATGTTTATTAAGGCATTGCAGAAAGAAAGCTTACTATTTTGAATCTCCCCAATCTTTTACAACAACCAGGGCTTCATTTTCTAATTCTCTAATATGAATAATCTCAATTTGCTTATTGTTTTTAGAATTTATTTCTTCAAGTGAGTGAAGACCCTCATAATGCTGTTTTGAAAGTTTATCCTTACCAATAGCATAAACCACCTTTTTAATTTTTGCCCAATAGCAAGCAGAAAAACACATTAAACACGGTTCCATAGAGGAATATATTTCACAATCAAACAAATCTCTAGACTTCAGTTGTTGCGAAGCCTGTCTTATTGCTTCAATTTCTGCATGACTTGTTGCATCTTTATTATTCATATTACAACTCCATCTTTTACAATTAAAGCACCAACAGGGAAACCTCCTTGTTTTACTGATTCTTTTGATAGTTCAATTGCTTGTTGTAAAAAATTTTTCATGTAACTAAATTAATTTTTTAAACTCATCCCAATTCATTGTTTTTCCCCACCAACGAAGTGCTGTTTTTTCTAAAACTAAATCTCGGTCTTCAGTGTTGCCATTTGAAGTATCAACAGCTTCTCTAATTATAATGGGGCTAAAACCTCTCCATCTGAATTCTTGAACAGTAGATAATACACAGCAATCAATAGTTAATCCAAAGATAACAGGAATTGTTTTTTCTCGGTCACCAATATTTTTCTTAATCCATTTACCAAATTTTTTAGAATCAGCATAAGGTAGACCAGCTTTCTTTTTAGCGTTTCCTCCATTTTTTCTAATCCATATTGGGGAATTCATACACTTAACCCAAAGTGATTTTTGCAATTCTTTTGGCATTATTGATTCATAGCCCCATTCACCAGGAATACAACCTTCACCATAATCTCCTGGTCTTGGTTGTCTATAATCTGAAACAATTTCATTTGCTTTTATATTCTTTTCTTTTAAATAAGGGAAAATCTTCTCTTTTAGAAAAGTGATTGAGGGTTTATAGGTATAAAACTTACCACCCTCTGTGGAAAAATCATTTTGTATGTCAACTGCGATAAATTCATATTTCATATTTAAATTATACCAATAACACCAAAATTTTCATAACAGGTTCTATTACTGTCTAGTTGTTTGATGCTTGTTCTACAAGGCTTTATATACTACGTGGTCCCCAGAACAGGAGATTATTATAAATATACTGTCTGATAAAAGTTATATGGAAGGGTTATATAATAAATTGATGTTTATTAAGGCGTTGCAGAGAGGGTGTTAGACAGTTCCGTTTTTAATGATTCATTGTCTTTGAATAAAACTGGTATATAACCAATCTTATCTGCTCCTTCTAGTGACTTAAGTGTATCGTCAATAAAAACAACTTCATTGGGTTCAAGTTCTAGTTTTTTAAATAAAATATCAAATATTTTTGGTTGTGGTTTTTGGCATCCAACTTCTGCTGAAATGACAACAACATCAAACAAATCAGAGATTCCATCTTTAATCAAAACCTCTCTCAATTTACTTGAATTATTACTTAATAATGCGATTTTATAATCTTTATTTTTTAATTCTTTAATAAAATCTATAAGTTCATCATTCAAATAATACTTTGCATGATTTTCTCTCATTAAGTTTAATATGTAATCTTTTGCTTCATCAGAATCATTAAATTTAGAAATAACTAAGGTCATAACATCCTCATAACTTATTTCTTGTGTATTAAAAAGATGGTTTAAAGAAAAATATTCTTTATTTAATTCTTCTCTGGTTATATTTAAATATTTGGCTATATCATTAAATAAATCACCATCATTTATTTTTATTACACCACCATAATCAAATGCAATTGCTTTTATCATATTATTTTATCATCATAATCTCTTCTAGTAATTCGGGAAACTCCTCTGTTTTCATGTGTTTTAAAACATAATGCCCACGACCCTTTAATTCTATTATTTTACCCCCAAGTATATCGTGATACATTTTTAAACTTTTCTTTCCATTTTCATTTTCGTTATCTGATGTGAACATTGTTATTTCTTCTACATGAGATTTAATTGTTTCATCTATTGGGTATATATAAAATTTTTCCCTAATAGGGTCATTTTCTTTTGGAATTTTCCAAGGAGCAACAAGAATTAATTTTCTAATTTTTTGTTTTGATTCTCCTAACCAGCGTACCAAAAAAGCGCACCCACAACTATGTCTAATGAGGATAGTATTTTCAGAAACTGAATTTTTTTCAAATTCCTTCTTAAAAGCTTGATAATCGGGAGTCCACGGATTAGGCATTAAAGGAGTTTCAGTTTTTATACCCATTGAGATTAACCCTTTTTTAATATAAGGAATCCAATGTTTAGGATAAGAACCTGGATCATTTATATTAATAAATTCTTCTGGGCTTGAAGGACAACCATGCATAATAATACAATTCAATTTATTTTCCATATTTAAATTATATCAATAAAACAAATTTTCTCATATAAGTTCGATTCCTATCTGGGTTAACCCATTTTACACAGAAAAAAGTCTTGTATCACAAGACTTTCTATCGGGTCCGCCCGGTAGGAATCGAACCTACGACCATCTCCTTAAAAGGAACAATGAGATAGTCTTTATCTAAAAAGAGTAGATAAATTAAAGCTAAAATTGTATTTTGAGAGTTTTAACAGATGTTTTCTTACGACCTGTTTTCCATCCTACAAAGTTTCAAATAAATAACTTGTGTCGGTATCTTAACTAATAAATCTTCCGACTAATATATTTATTGTATCACATTTTACTTAAAATAAATCTTTTCTAAATCTTTACTCATATCTTCTGTATTTATCGACCTTAAATACTTAACTGTCATTCTTATGTCTGTATGCCCCATAAGCTCCTTTATTTTATATATGCTTACATTTGCTTCAACTAATTTACAAGCAAAAGTATGACGAAACATATGAGGATGAAACCGGACTCCAGACGCCTTAATTATTCTTTTTGTCCAATGACTTAGTCCATCTATAGTCAAACCACTATCTTTCCTAATGGAAACTATTAAACTATCTGTTTTATAATTAAGTTTTTTTCTTTCTGCTAAATAATTATTTAATAGCATAAACAACGAAGGATTTATTGGTAAAGTCCTTGAAAACTTTGATTTTGATGTTTCTTTTCTTATTGTTATTGTCCTTTTATATAAATCAATATCCGTTAATTTAAGAGAAATGAACTCAGTTCTTCTTATTCCTGTAAACAGGAATAAATTAACCATAAAAAGATCTCTGCAATAAGTAAACGAACTATCTCCATTTTGAATAATAGAAGATATTAGTCGATTAACATCATTATCTGTTAATCTTTTAATATCATCATATTTTACTCTTGGAGATTTTTTACCACTAAATGGATTTTCTTCTATGTGTTTATTTATTTTTAACCACTCAAAAAAAGTTCTTAATTTTGTCCAGTAGGTTTTTATTGTTGTATCCTTAACCCCCACTCTGATTTCTCCATTATTAAGTTTTCTTTTCCTTGTGCAAAGCCTTTCGAAAAATATATTTGGGGAGTTGGGGTTTAAATCTTTTGTTAATAAAATCTCTGGCATTATTTTATTAAATAATTCAAAAGTATTTTTATACCCCCGTATTGTTTCTCCTCTTAAAGAAGAAGAATACTTGCACTCTAAAATAAAACTATTAAAAAGCTCTTTAAGTTTTGATTCTTTTTCTACATAATACATATTACTTATTGGCAATTTGCTAATTTATAATATGTAAGCAAAAAACCGCTTTCGCGGTAATTTAATATCCTCTTTTTAGATCGACTCCTAAAAATTAAATACCAAATCACTTCAAACCAGATATACTCTGTTTGACGATTTAACATTCAATTTTCAGGACTTAATCTCTGACAGATTAACCTCGCTAATTTCAACCAACATTTTGTCTCCTGTTAAAATAGCGGAAAGCAAACTCAAAACTCTGAAAATCAAAACTATATTCTGCTTACAATAAGCACACCCACATTGTAACTCTACCATTTAAAAAGTCAACAAAAGTAGTCATTAGTTATTATTTATAAGTTCAGCAATTCTTTCCTCTGGAGTTCTTCTGTCAACCTGATCAACCCACAAATTATACAATTCAATGACTCCTGAATATATTTCATTACCAGTAGATACCTCTCTTTGGTCTAATAAAACAGCAACATTTATTTCTACTAAATGGATAAAAGCTGGTTTAATTGATTTTAGAGCCTTGTGTTTAGGTGTTTTTGAATAGATTATCCTTAAAGATAATTCTTCCAATAAATCTAATACTTTCAGTTGTTGATGAAATGTTTTATATTTTTTTACTAAATCTATTTGTTTTTTAACTTCTTCTGGGTACTTTTGTCTTATTTCTTTTGAGCTAGTTGAATCTAATTTAATTCTTTTAAAAACATTTTCCCTATCCACCTCATCAACCATAAATGTTAAAACCTTACCTTCTGCTAAAACTTTTTCTCTAAAAAAAGAAATCTGGTCAACCACTGTTAAAGTATTATTCCTTTCTTTATTATAAAAGTAAGATAACATTGCTACGAATATAGATCCAGACGCTATTATACTTGCTATTTTAGAAATTAAATCTAATGTTTTCATACTTTTTATTATATAACTAATTTGGTATAATTTGTATACAAACCTAACCCGTTAATCTTCTAAATATTAACGGTATGGTCACATAAAACCACGCAAGTAAAAACGGCTACATAAGCCGCTCTACTTGCGTGGTCTACATTCGAAAGGATGTAGTACAGTTCCGAAAGGAATTGTTGCGGATTTGTGTAGCCCTTTTTGCTATCTAAATCCTATTATCATTAAAACCACGCAAGGTATATGACAATAATTCAAATAATTGCCTACTATGTAGGTGTGTTGATTACTAGCTATATAATTTTCTTTATTTTAAGAGCTATTTCTATTGTTATCTTAAAAAAGAAACATAGAAATAATTTTTTAAAAAATAACCCAGAGGCTAAAGAAAAAGAAATAGACGATAATTTCAAAATCTATTTTAAAAAAATCAGAAGAAAACTCTATATCACATTGGTGATAATAGTAATTATTATTTATTTAATAATCAGTAAATAAATTATGAAAAACACTAAAAAATTACTAATTTGGAGTGTTATATTTTTCTGCTACCCCTTTATTATAAGTACTCTTTTATGGTTATTTGGTAGTTACACATTATCAATACAATCTCCTATCCTAGAAGCTCATATTGAACGAATTATTGATATAATCTCTAATCCTATGGTTTATACTGTTTTCTTCTTTATATCAATGATTTTGAGCGTTATAGTGCTTATTAAAACAAAAAGTAAGAATCTATTAGCTATATTTCTAACAACAATGAGCTTATTATTCATTTATGTTTGTTTTTATTTATATTTATGAATGAAATAATAGATGAGATTTTTAAATATCCAATTGCTATTATTTTTATAGTTTTATCAATTTTGTTTTTCTTTATTTCTCCAATTAAAGATATATCCCTTATTTTAATTACCCTTGCTATAGGAATTATAATAGGGCAAGAAATGAAAGGCTAATTCCATAATTTGTGGTATAATGTGCATAATTTATGGCAAAAATCCACAATCTAAAAATTAAAAACTTTAAAGGAATAAAAGAACTTGACCATACTTTTGGTTTAGCTAATTTTGTCTGTTTGGTTGGACGTGGAGATTCTTGCAAAACAACGATATTAGAAGCTATTGAATACGCTTTGTATTCAAACTGGAACCCGTCTATAAATGATAATGATTTTTTTAATTGCGACACTTCCGTACCATTAGAAATAGAAGTAACTCTAATGGGGGTTAATGATAATCTTTTAAAAGATACTAAATACGGAATGTATATTAGGGGTCTTAGTGATGATGGAAAAACTATTTGTGATGAGATACAAGATGGTCAAGAAAAGTTACTAACTATACTTTTTAAGGTTGAAAAAGACTTAGAACCCAAATGGTTTGTAACAAGCCATAGACCACATCAGGAAGATATAAAAATAGACACCAGTGATCGTTCTAGTTTTAATGTTTTTTTATTATCTGATTATTTAGATAAACATTTCTCTTGGAGTAAGGGTACTCCCTTGTATTCTCTATTAAAACAAGATGGCTTAAACTCAGATAATTCACTTTTATTGGACGCTGTTAGAGAGTTAAAAGTGGGAATTGATAATGTTGGATTTCCTCATCTAGATACAATTATTGATAAAGTAAAAAGCTCAACCCTAAGATTTGGGGTAAATATTGATAAAACTAAAACCAGTATAGATATAAAGGATCTTGCTATTAAAGATAGTAAAGTAATACTTCACGATGATTTAGTTCCACTGAAGCTCAAAGGAAAGGGTTCAAAGAGACTAATTTCAATTGCAATACAAACGGAATTAGCAAAAGATGGAATATTGTTAATTGATGAAGTAGAGCAAGGTCTTGAACCAGACAGAGTTAAACACCTAATAAGAACACTATGTTGTAATACTAACGAGCAAACTTTTTTGACAACGCATTCTCAGCAAGTAATTGAGGAATTAGAACCAGAAAATATCTTTGTTGTAAATAATACAAATGGAATCATAACTATTGGTCAAACAGATAAAAATGAAAATGATAAATATAAGAGATTATTTAGAACTTGCCCAGAAGCATTATATGCTAACCGTGTAATTGTTTGTGAAGGCAAAACAGAATTAGGTTTTTGTAGATCAGTCGATAAACAAAGAGTGCTATCGCAAATACCCTCGATGTCTATGCAAGGAGTTGTTTATACTTTGGGTAATGGTGACGACTCATATTTAAAAGCAAAAACCCTAAAAGAGCTCGGAAAAGAAGTTTGTGTTTTTTGTGATTCAGATAAAGATGATCAGATTTGTAACCCAACAAAAGATGAATTAAAAGCCTTAGGTGTATTTATTTTTGATTGTGAAAAAGGTAATAATATAGAAAAGCAGATTTCAAAAGATTTACCTTGGGATGGTATCAAAGAATTATGTAATTATGTCATTAAGGATAAAAAAGTTAATAAGGATTTTAAACAATATGTAAAAGATTTATTTAGTTTTGAATGGGATGATAATGATACTTTAGAAAATAGAACATTTTTTTCTGAAACTGCCACTAAAAACTCTTGGTTTAAAAGAATCGACCACGGAGAGTTTCTGGGAGATATATGCTTAAAATATAAAGATCAACTAGATAAAGAATCTAAATTGAGTAATTTAATATCTTTAATTGATACTTGTGCTTTAGATTTATGAATGAAGATTTTGACGTACAAACTTTTGCGCTAGGAAGAGACAATGTTTTAATAGCGCCAGCTGGTTTTGGTAAAACTCATACAATCAGTGATTGCCTTAAACACACTAAAGGTAGACAACTTATACTAACTCATACTCAGGCAGGGGTAGCTTCTATAAAAGATAAATTACAAAAAAGCTCTATAGATAAAAGTGAATATAGTGTTGAAACAATATCAAGTTTTGCTAAAAGATATGTTCTTTCTTTTTATAATTCACAAGATATACCAGACGAAACTAATAAAAAGTTTTATCCATTTTTTATAGAAAATGCCACAAAAATACTCTCCTTAAAATTAGTACAAGATATAATAAAACTTTCTTATACTGGTTTATTTGTTGATGAATATCAAGATTGTACAATTGAACAACATAATTTAATTTTAGTTTTAGCAGAAATATTACCAACCCATATTCTAGGAGATCCATTACAGGGTATATTTAATTTTAATAATCAAAGATTGGTTAATTTAGATGATGTATCTGAAATGGGGCGATTTAATACCAAATATAAATTGTGTATCCCCCATAGGTGGATTAACAGTGGTAATCCTGAATTAGGGCAAGAGTTATTAGAAATTAGAAGCAAATTAGAATCCAATACTGAAATTGATTTATTGAATTATTCTAAAATCGAGTTCAAACGAGGAAATTATGGAAATCATTACAGAGATATCATAGATATATTAAAGAATAGTGATAGTGTTTTAGTAATTGATTCCGATTCAATGATAATGAATAATAGAGAAAACTTTGTTATTGCTTTTAAGTATATTCCATTACTAATTGAAGCATTTGACGGAAAAGATTTTTATGCTTCGGCAATACATTTTGATAATAAAAATAATTTACCTTCAATTGAAATATTACATAAGTTTATAATTAGCAAGTTTTCTAATTTAGATAATTGGTACGATAAAACAAACAAGAGATTTAAAAAGAAAAGAGATCCTTCTGAGGAGAATGACTTAATAGAAATAAAAAGAATTATTAGTAATTTGGAATTAAATTACTCATTGCTTGATATGAGAGAAGTTATATTCAAAATAAGAGATTTAAGGGGTGTAAATTGTGCAAGAAGAGATTTATTAAGTTCTTTAAGTAAAGCAATGGAAGAGGCACATTATTCAAAGAAGACAGTTTTAGAAGCAATGAGAAATCATAGGAATGGAATAAGAAGTATTGGAAGAAAAATGTATGGTAAGTGTGTAGGAACAACTCTTTTGACTAAAGGATTAGAGTTTGAAACTGTAATTATATTAGATGCAGACAAGTTTAAGGATCCAAAAAATCTTTACGTTGCTATCTCTAGGTGTACAAAAAGACTTATAGTGTTATCTAATGATAATAAGCTCAATCCTTACCAATAAACTATTGGCTTAACTTCTGTTTTGTTTTTGTATCCATTTTAAAACCCTATAACCTGCCTGTTTTGCTGATTTAGGACTATAACCAGAAGCTATCGCTGCCTTTGTTGCATTTCCTTTATTTGTTAAAAAGTTCCTAAAAAACTCAATTCTTCTTAATGAAGCTGTATTGTTTATATCCATCCCCAAAAAATGATTGTCCGTTATATAGTCTAAGATTTTCAAGAAAATTGGATCTCTTTTCTTTAAGAAAACTAAATCATAAATAAGTTTTATTTCTTCAATGGTAAACTTTGGGTATTTTTCTAGTTTATAAAAGTTTTCATTGTACATATCACTAAATCCCTCTATAACATCTTCTAGGGTATAAAGTTTTTTTCTTTTCTTTTTCATTATTTTCTTTTTCATAATTAAATTAAATCATTAAGCGGATGTTTAATCATTTGTGACCTCAAAAGATCCGCACTAGCTGATAAATATATTGTAGTAGTCTTTATATCACTATGTCCCATCATTTTAGATAGGGAATATATATCACACCCACCTTCAAGCATTAAGGTTGCAAAAGTATGCCTCAATTTGTGGGCACTAAACTTCATCCCAGAGGATAATCTTACTTGGTCAATTAACTTCTTTAATCCATCAACGGTAAATCCCATATTTCCACGAGAAGAAGAAAAGAACTCTGGGTTTGTTTTCTTTAATCTCTTTCTTTCGTCTAGATACTTCTTTAATGTTTGAGCTAATGTGTAACTCATAGGGACAATCCGATCTTTATTTCCCTTTCCTTGCCTTATAAAAATAGTTAAGTTCTCTAAATCAACATCAGTGTATTTAAGATTCAGTAATTCTTGTTTTCTCAATCCGCAGAAAATAAACATTGAAAAAATAGCGTGATTTCTGTATCTTAAAAAATTAGACTCATAAGGATAATTATCTACAAGTTCTAGTAATTTCAAAGCCATTTGTTTAGTAAGTTTATATGGTAGTTTCTTTTCTATTCTAGGTTTCTCTATGTCATCGACAGGGTTTTTCTCTAAATAACCTTGCTTAACACACCAACGAAAGAAAACCTTGAGTGTTTTGTGGTAAACAATAAAAGTATTAGATGACCAATTTTTTCCTGTTCTGCCTATATAAAACATTTCACGAACATTATCATCATTTACTTTATCAATTTCGATTACACCCATCATCTTACAATAATGAGTCACAACGCTCTTGTATCTACGTATTGTATCTTTTGAGTATCCCCTCATTGATACAAGGTAGTTACAAAACTTCTCTAATAAAATAGGAATATCCATAACAATTTGCGACAACAAATTATTTATTGAAATCTTTTCACTACGACCTGTTTCCAAAGGGATGTGGTCGTATTAAGAGAGTCTTCCAAAAAGGAAAATCCAAAATACTCTTATTCTACTTTATATTTGTCCGCTCGGTAGGAATCGAACCTACGACCATCTCCTTAAAAGGGAGCTGCTCTACCATCTGAGCTACGGGCGGATAATGAAACAAAACTTTACCAACCTTTGTGCTGTATATTAGCTTTAGACCTACCAAAACAGCTACGGGCGGATAATGAAACAAAACTTTACCAACCTTTGTGCTGTATATTAGC
>CAYPQU010000001.1:91770-144550 GCA_964412965.1 uncultured Candidatus Saccharibacteria bacterium
AGCTACGGGCGGATAATGAAACAAAACTTTACCAACCTTTGTGCTGTATATTAGCTTTAGACCTACCAAAACAGCTACGGGCGGATAATGAAACAAAAAAAACAACACAATTTAATTAACCCTTATAAATTATCACAATTTGTAATTAAAATCAACAAGTTCCAATGTACAACCTTTTAATTATCATTTTTGATTGCAATAAAATACCAGTAATGGTATAATGTATTTAAGAGTAATTTGTAACAAAAATCTTCGAGTACGTTCCCCCGACGATAATAGGGTAAAAAAATAAATCGAGAAGATTTAAACACAAACAACAGTACATTATATATTTTGTCCAAAAGGGCATGTTCTTTCATCAAAAATTAAGCAAGGGCTTAGGAGCCATTTCTCAAAGAATTGAGAGCTGACTCCTAGGCCTTTTCTTTTTGTTTTTTATCTAGAGAAGAAAGAATGAATTGCTCTAGCCCTACAGAAAAATCCTTTTTGCCCAAATGGGAATCGTGATACAAAGAAATTAAATTACTTGAAATTATTTTTAGTTCACTACTAGTAAAATATTTATTCTGATGAGTTACGATTGTTTTTATTTTCCAAAAAAGAATACCTGCTATTTCTTCAGGTGAGACCCCTTTTGAGATAACGTCTTTATACAACAACCATGATTTAAATTTATTTCTAACAGCAAAACTATCTGCAATCGCAAAATTATTTATTGATTTGTCTTTATTTGTTTTTTTATCTTCATTAAAAGACTCTATTGTGGCAAATTTTTTAAATTTATTAATATCAGAAACCAGTATTTTATCTTCTGTTATTATAAAAATATTTTCAGACTTAGACAAAACTTCTAATTCGTCTTTGGTAAATTCGATACCACTCTTGCTTAAATCTTCTAAGAGAAAAACAGAAATCTCTCCAAAAAGACTTTGAGATGAAGCAAAAGACATCACGCTTTCTTTTGTTAAATCTTCTGAATCAAAAACAGTTAATGGAAGACCCTTTGATGCATTTTTTATGCTTGCGTTCTTTTTTTTATTATCATTACCAGAAACTAGGTAAATCATACTACATTCTTACTTTTTTCTTATAGTCTAAATAAATCTGACCATATTTTTCTTCTAGTGTTTCTTCTTCTTTTTTTACAAAAGTTAATTTAACTATGAGATACGTAATTAAAATAAGAAGAACAGAGAAAGTAGATCTTATCACGATTCCAAAACCTAAAACCATAAAAAATACTCCAAGATATGTTGGATGTCTAAAGTATTTATATGGACCATACATAAAACCTTCAACACTACTATTTTCTGGTTTAATTTTACTTGCATTAAAAGAAGCTTTTTGAGCTAAATAAATTAGCAATGTTCCAAAAAAAATAATACCAGTACCTATATAAGAGTGCTCAAAATTAGCCAATAATTCCAATTTTAATATCTCATCAAGTAAAACACCAAGAATCATGGAAACAAAAAAAACAGCATACACATAAACAAGCATTGCGTGTATTGTGTTTTTATTTCCATCTTTTTTGTTTAAAAAATTAACCATAAATAAATAATATCACCTTGAAAAAAATTTGCTACTATTTCAAGTCTCCCCAATTTTTACCAATCGAGACTGAAACAACTAGGGGAACATTTTCTTTGTCACCCAAAAACTCCTTAGGAATAATATTTTCTAATGATTTTTTAATTACAGAAGATACCTCTTTACAATATTCATCCTTCACTTCATAAATTAATTCATCATGAACTTGTAAAATAAGATCTGCTTTGTCTAATAGATTATTCCTGGAAAGAGTTTCTTCTGCCTTTTTCATTCCTATTTTTATGATATCCGCCGTTGCTGTACCTTGAATTGGAGCGTTAATGGCCATTCTTTCTGCCATTGCGCGAATAAAAGGGATTGGAGATTTGATTGTCGGAAAGTATCTTTTTCTTCCAAATAAAGTTTCGGTATAGCCATGTTTTTTTGCGAAAATTTTTATACTTTCTAAATATGATGCTATCTGAGGAAATTGCATAAAATAGTTGTCGTAGAAATTTTGGGCCTCTTGTCTTCCAACTTCTGCTTTTTGACCAGTCTCAAAATCTTCAGTTAAGAGATTTTGTCTAAGAGCATTAACCCCCATTCCATAAAGAATTCCAAAATTAATAATTTTCGCTCGTCTTCGCATTTCTTTTGTTAAACCATTTTCATCTACGCCAAAAACCTTCATGGCGACAGCTTGATGAATATCTTTTCCTTCTTTAAATGATTTTATAAAATAAGAATCCTGAGATAAAAGAGCTGCTATTCTTAATTCGATTTGTGAATAATCAAAAGATACCAGAGAATGACCTTCCTTTGAGATAAAAGCATTTCGAATACTTTTGCCCCGCTCTGACCGGGTTGGAATATTCTGGAGGTTAGGATTATTTGAAGCAAAACGCCCAGTAGTCGTCCCTGTTTGTATAAAACTAGCATGTAACCGCCCATCTTTACCAACTAAGGCAGGAATTGTGTCTATGTAAGTCGATAGAAGTTTTTGCAATTCTCTATGTTTTAATATTTCTCTAATTACAGGATGACTGTCAACAAGCTTCTCTAGCTCGCTCTCTCTGGTTGATATTGACCCTCCTGCACTTTTTTTAATACCTTTAGTAGAAATTCCTAATTTACCAAAAATTATTTCTCCAATTTGCTTAGGAGAATTAATATTGAATTCTTGACCAACTAATTTAAAAATTCTATTTTCTATTTTTTTTAATTCTATGTGATACTCTTCGCTTATTTTTTTAAAATATTTTAAATCTATCAATATTCCGTTTTTTTTCATTTTGTCTATTATTGGGATGATTGGAATTTCTATGTTTTGATAAACATACTCAAGTTTCTCTTTTTTTATGTCCTCTTCCAGCCTGATCATTGCCTCTTTGAAATTACGGCTTCCATTATAATGAACAATTTCGTCAATGTCAGGATTAGTCCTTTCTGAGTTTAGTAGCCAGTAAGCTATTTTAGCTTTTTCTACTTCAGTCTTATCTTCTAAGTGATTTTCATCATTAGTCTCTTCTTTTTTATTATCAATTTCTCCGTCAAAAAGCTTCAAAAAACGCTCCTGCAAACTTCTAAATTCTAACTCTCTAAAAAGATTGGCAACTTTTTCTTTGTTTACTTCTTTAATCCAACTTTCTTTGGGAATATTAAATTTAATCGGAGCGTCTAACCTAATTGTAGCTAGCGTCTTTGAAAATAGGGCTTCATCTTCTCCTTCTTTTAAAAGACCAAGGATTCTTTCAGTTATTCCAATTTCTTTAAAATGTGATTCATTTTTTTTAATATTTTTATAAATATTTTCGATCGTTGAATATTTTGAAATTAAATTTGTCGCTGTTTTTTCTCCTATGCCTTTTATCCCGATAATATTATCTGATGGGTCCCCCCTTAGTCCCTTGTAGTCAGGTAAAAAAGATGGGGCAAAACCAAATCTTTCAAAAACCTTTTTCTCGTCATATAAAATTGTGTCATTTATACCCTTCTTTAGGGTGTAAACATAAACAAAGTCTTGTTTAATTAGTTGAAGAGTATCCATGTCTCCAGAAGCGATAATGATTTCATATTTGTCTTTCTGGTTCTTTAATTGTTCCGTGATTGTCCCCAGTAAATCATCGGCTTCAAATCCTTCACATTCATAAATTGGAATCGAGAATGTTCTAAAAAAATCTCTGGCTCGAGTAAGCTGAAAAATTAAAGCGTCATCTGCTTTGGCTCGTCCAGCTTTATAATTTTCATAAGCTTCATGTCGAAAAGTTTTTTTGGGTAAATCAAAACACGCGATCACATAATCTGGCTTTAGCTCTGTGATAATCTTGAATAACATTGTGGCCAAACCATAAATAGCACCGGTTGGCTCTCCTTGTGAATTATTAAAATCGGGCAATGCATGATAAGCACGGTGAATAATCGCATGAGAATCAAGCAGAATAATCTTTTTTTTGCTTTCAAGATTGGCTTTTGGCATATAATAATTATATCACAAAAAAACCTTGTATTTTAATACTCAAAAATCCGAGTCTCTTCGTCTACGTGCTTTAAATAAATATAGTGAGTTTTTGAATCAAGACAATCTTTTACATTTTCAGGCCATTCAATAATGATAAGATTTTCTTTATTTTCATAAAGATTATTCCATCCAATTTTTTCTAATTCTTTATACCCTTCTAACCTATAGGCATCTATGTGTACGAGTCTTTTTACTTCTTTAAGGACCTCGTTCTTAGGATTTGTTCTGTATATCTTCATAATCACAAAAGTAGGAGAAACAACTGAATTTTTTATACCTAGTTCTTTTGATATTTCTTGGGTCAATGTAGTCTTGCCTGCTCCAAGGCCTCCTGACATCGCAATAATTCTAGCCTTATCGGTTTTAATCTTTGAAATCTTCAAGAGCAATTCTTTTGCTACTTCATTAATATCAGATTTTTTAATTTTTCTTTTCATACCTCTACATATTAACATACCTCGACCAATGTCGAGGTGTGTTAATATATTTTTATCTTTATTGATTTTTAGGTTCTTTGTTGTAATAAGTTCTTGCTATTAAAACAATCAATAATATTAACAAGATTATAAACAACCATCCAACCAAACTTAGTCCTAAGAATCCTCCTTGGAAAGCTGTTGCTCCTAATAGGCTACCTGAGGCATCTCCTGGATTATTCAGCACATAGGCCATTGCATTTTCTTGTGCTCCGTTAGTGTTGGTGTAAATCAAGATAGCTGTAGTTACAATCTGAGCTCTTGTAGAGTCTATTGAATTAACTCGTGCCAGGAAATAAATAATACCTTCTTCTTGTGAAGATAAGTCTTCTATTGGTACAGATAATATTCTATCGTCCATAGAATATGTTCCGGCTGAGTTGTTTGTTACAGTAATTCCTTCTGGAATATAAACCTGAACCATAGGATTTCGCAATGTTGACTTGCTAATGTTCTTGTAATAGACAGAATATTCTACCACATCTCCTTTGTTTAGGGTTGCATATTTATTTTCTATTTCAAGCATTACAGGTGAGGCAGATCCAACTACAGTAGTACCCTGTGTAACTCTAGTAGTTGTAGAACCTGAGCTACCGCCAGTGCCAACAACAGAGTATCCTGGTGTTCTAAATACTTCTATCGCCCCTCGAGAAATTCCATTATTCCCACTGGCAACCGCTTGGAAAAAATAAATCGTATTAGGGGCTAAACCAGAAACATATTCTGTAAAGTTTACACTTCCAGAAACAGTTTTAGCATTGGTTCTATTTCCCATATTTACAGTTGTTCCATAATCAAAATAAACATTTTGAGAGCTAGAACTCGTGTTGGTTAGTAATCCGTTTAACGAGGCGCTACTTTGTGTTACATTTGTTGCAACAGTAGTGACAACACTGGTGTTGTATTCATAAATGTAATCTTGCCCAACATTAATTTTTAAAGTTTCAGTATCGTTATTTTTATCTCCATAAGCTCTAAGTATATATGTGGTTGTTGCCGATGGATAAACAATCTCACTTCCACTCTCTGGAACTCTTCCAATGTTTGATATAGTTAAATTTTTACAATTAGTAGTTCTCCATGTTAGTTTAGATAGTTCACCTTGGTCTATATAGGAATCGGAAGTTCTAAAACTATTAATTTTACAGCTATCACTGCTGGTGCTATCACTATTTCCTCCATCAACATAAATCCTTACAGAGTCTTTAACATATGAACCATTTGGATTATATGCTGTTAATGTATAAGTAATATCTCCGTCAGGATAAACTGTTTTTGATCCATCCTCTGAAACATTTCCAATATTTGAAATATTTACACGATCACAATTTGTGGTGTCCCATCTTAATTTTGTATAATCACCTTCTTCAATAGAAATATTGGATGCAGAGAAGCTATCTATTCGACAATTATTTTTATTGTCTATCTGGTCATCTACATACACAGAGATTGTTCTTGAATCTATTGTTCCGTTTACCCCTGCAGCTGATAATGTGTAAGACTTCGTGCTTGTTGGCCAAATTATCTGAGAACCATTTTTACTTAATCCGTAAGAACCAATACCACTGATTGAGATATTAGCACAATTTACTGTTGTCCAAGAAAGAAGAGATGAGTCTCCTTTTTTAATCGAGGAAGGATTTGCACTAAAAGAAGTTATTGTACATTCGTTATTGTCAACAACAATATCTGGTGTACAGTAATTACCATTCCAGTAGGAACCCGAAACACAAGAAGCTGATGCACTTGTTTGGTCTAGAAGCTTGCCGTTGTTGTATAAGTAATAGGTTTTACTACCATTAGACAAACTAATAATTTTGTTTCCATTGTTACCATTTGCAACAGTGTTTCCATTAGATGTTACAGAGGAGGTATTTTCTGGATTTGTGGTTGTCCAAGAAAGATTCACAGAACAAGAACTATTTCCAGAAGAAATAATACAAGAAGATGGAGAGGTGTTAATGTCACCAGACATTTCATTTACAACCTGGTTAACATTTACTTTTGCATTAGAAGAGTCTTGATTTGAAGATCCAATAGCATTTAGAGTATAAATTGTAGTTGAAGAAGGATAAACGATTTTGCTTCCAGAATAAGCAACAGTCCCAAGGCCTTCAATATTTACGGAATTGCAGTTAGTAGTTGTCCATGAAAGCTTTGAGGATTCCCCTTTGCTTATAGTAGAAGGAGTTGCGGTAAAATCAGTGATTGAGCAAGTTTTTGGTTCTACAACATTATTGCTAACCTTAAAACTAACAACCAAAGATCCTTGGGTTGCCCAACCTGGAGCAATTGATCCAATAGAAAGACCTCCGCTTAAAATTTCTGAACCATCCTGCCCATTTAATAGAGGTGTTAGGGTTTGACTTGTGTTTTCGGTATACCATTTAACAGAATCAAAGGTTAGTGATTGTTCTGGATTTGTTGTTATATAAACTGGTCCAAAAGAAAGATTCCCCTCACTTGAAGTAATGCTTCCAGTGAATCTATGATTTGTAGAGGTAGCAGTTCCTGCACTAAGGAAAACTTTTGTATTGTTGGCAATCCTCGTGCCTGTATTGTGATAATAAATTCGAACACTAACAGTGTCTCCTGGATTTGCAGGAATATTGGTTCCTGTCCAACAAGGGTTGCTCCACCCCTCTTTTGTGGTTGCATTTGCAACATTAATAGACGGACAGTCGTTTGAAACTCCGTTCCAAGTAGAAGCAAAAACACCTTGCGCTAAAAACAAAGCTCCGAGCGCAAATATTCCGACTATTATTTTTTTTATATATTTTTTCATAATACTTTTTAGTTTTGTTTAAACTAATAAAAATCAACTTACAATTTTAAACCTTCAACCATTTGGTTAAAGACTTAAAAAAGTGGAGGACTACCACTTTGTGATATTTTTGTCCTCCGTTTTTTATTATAGTGGCGCTCCACCTGGACCACCACCTCCACCTAGGGGTGCACCACCTGGACCACCAGGGTTTGGTGGCGTAGTTGGTGCACCACCTGGACCACCGCTACTACCACCACTTGCAAGATAGTAAATTAGACCAGCTATGCTTACTCCGAGAGTTATTCCCCCAAATATTATCAAACCCGGGCTAATTTGTTTTTTAAATTTCTGGGGTTTAGGAACGATTTCTCTTGGTTCACTATTAATTTTTTCTTTGTAAACAATAATGGGTTTGGTTAAGAAAACAGTGTCCTTAACCTCTTTTTCAATAACCCTGTCTAGGATTTTCTCAACAACAATGACCCTTTTAACAGGACGGATATACTCTATTTTGTTTCCACATTTAGCGGAATAAAAAACCCCGGATGAATCAGCATATACAATTTCTCCCTTAGGAAAAACTATGTAGTTGATATCCAGTCGATTGTGTTCCCCTTCAGCAAATCTTACATAGTACTCTTCTTCGAGTACATAAATATCATAACCTGAAGGACGATATCCGTAGTAAATGTCTCGGGCTTCTGGTCTTTTGGACCACATAGCTCCTTGTGTTATTTTCTCATATCCATCTGTGCGCACGACCCCATAAATTATTTCTTTATGAATTTGTGCAAAGACCTGAGTGCTCACTATCGCAAGCAACACCAGAATAAAAAACTTTTTCATTTTTTTGATTTTAATATTGTTATACACACCCCCAAAAAGGTTTGTTTTTATTCGTTTTTTAGGAGAATATACAACAACACTAAAATCAGACTATTTGCTTAAAAGATAGCATATTTAACACAAAAAGTCAATACCTGTCAATACCTCTTTTGTCCTTATTTTATTAGCTTTTATTAGGCCAATAATATATAATAAAACATATGGTTATATCATTTGACGATGAAAAACAGATAAAAGGTCTTGAGGATTTGAGAAAACAAGAAGAAGAAAATCTCATTGAGTTTATTGCTCAAGCTAAATACGGAATACCTCCTATCAATCTAGCTGGTATGACAATAGACAATGATGCTCTTAGAGCAATTACCGAAAAAGAAGCAAGAGAATTTGGAATAGCTCCCTTTAAACTTGTTGGTAAAAATTTACACATAGCGATCAGGTCTCCCCAACCAGAAAAATTACAACAACTAAGTGAGTACTTTGTCTCTAAAAAATATAACCCTTATTTTTATATGGCATCAATGGCCAGTCTTGAAAAAGTATGGGAAAGATACAAGGAATTGTCTTATGCTTCAGAATCTAAAATAGGAACTGTTACAATCACAGGTGAGGCTTTGCAAAAAATAATACCTGAAATTAAAAATGTAGACGATATCACCAGGCTCATCAAAGAAGCAGAGAAAGAAAAAATCCGAACAACTTCAAAAATACTAGAAGTTGCAATTGCTGGAGCGATTGCAGTTAACGCATCCGACATACATTTTGAACCAGAAGAAAAATTTGTTCGACTAAGATTTAGACTAGATGGAGTTCTTCAGCAATTAATGGAGATCTCCCCAGAAGTTCATAAATTCATCAATTCTCGAATAAAACTTATTTCAGGATTAAAAATAACAACCAGTGAAGCAGCTCAAGATGGGCGATTTAGTTTCTTTTTTGGAGATGATGAAATTAATCTCCGTGTTTCTTTTATGCCAGGTGCGTACGGGGAATCAATAGTTTTACGTATTCTTAATCCAAAATCTATTAGGCATGAACTTGAAGAATTTGGAATAGAACAAAAACTGTACGATGTTTTTATGGATGAAATCAAAAAACCAAATGGTTTAATTCTTTTAACAGGTCCAACCGGTTCAGGTAAAACAACCACCTTGTATGCATTTTTACAAAGAATTTATTCCAAGGAAATAAAAATAATTACAATTGAAGACCCTATCGAATATCACCTTCCTGGCATTTCGCAAACACAAGTCGATGAAGACAAGGGTTATACATTTTTCTCAGGATTAAGGTCAGCCCTTCGACAAGACCCAGATGTGATAATGGTAGGAGAAATTCGAGATCCAGACACAGCAAAAACAGCAGTTGAATCAGCATTAACAGGACACCTTGTTTTTTCTACCCTTCACACCAACAATGCTGCGGGAGTTATCCCAAGACTAATCGATCTGGATGTAAACTCAAAAACTCTAGTTTCTGCGTTATCACTTTCTATTGCTCAAAGACTAGTTCGCAAGCTCTGTGATAATTGTAAAAAAGAAAAACCTTTCACCGATAAAGAAAAAAATCTTGTCCTAGATATTTTAAATAAAGCCAAAAATAATGGTAAGGATATTGATAATTACGGAGTAGATATGGGTAAAGAATTTATTACCTATGAAGCAGTAGGCTGTGATAAGTGTAATCACACGGGGTATCATGGGCGAATAGGAATTTTTGAAGCCATTAAAACCGACGAGGAAATAGAAAAGATTATTCCACTAAACCCTAGTGAAAGAGAAGTTAAAAAAATAGCCAACACTCAGGGAACATTAAATTTAAGAGAAGATGGGATAATAAAAGTCTTAAAAGGAATCACTTCTTTAGAAGAAGTAGCCAGTGTAGTAGATCTCGCTGAGGAGTAAACAAAACACCCCGACTTTTGTCGGGGTGTTTTTTAAGAAAACATAAATCTCTAAACAATCCTTTGAGAAAATAATTTTTCAAAGTAATATAATATTACAGGATAGTCCCAGTAAACCAAAGGAACCAGGGCGTCCTACTCTAAGATATAGAGCCTGTGGCCGATTGCTTAGAGATTTATATCCTCTTAATTTAAATGCTATAATAAGGAAGCGAACTTCCGTTTAACCTTAATTATTTAAAGTATAGCATATCGTAAAAAAATGTCAAGTCCTGATAAAAACAAAAAAGAAGATAGCTTTTTAGACCAAACATTGAGGCCGAGTGTTTGGGATGAATATATTGGTCAAGAAAGCATCAAGAATAATTTAAAAATACTTCTAGTTGCAGCTGAGGAGAGATCTCATCCAGCAGAACACATTCTTTTCTATGGACCACCAGGCCTAGGAAAAACAACTTTGGCTCATTTAATAGCAAAAGAAACAAATCGCCAGATGAAAATTACTTCTGGCCCAGCTATCGAAAAAGTTGGGGACCTTGCTTCAATACTTACAAATTTATCTCCCGGAGATATTGTTTTTATCGACGAAATTCACAGACTAAACAAAATGGTTGAAGAAGTCCTCTACCCTGCGATGGAGTCTGGTGTTCTAGATATAATAATAGGTAAAGGACCTTCCGCTCGCACGATACAACTAGACCTTCCTCCTTTTACACTAATTGCTGCAACAACTCGCGTAGCTCTTATTTCATCTCCACTTAGATCAAGATTTTCTGGAGGAGTTTTTCGTCTAGAATTTTATAATAACGAAGAGATTAAAAAAATAATCAAAAGATCCGCAAAAATTCTAGGAGTAGAACTAGAAGACGAAGCCCTAGAAGAAATTAGCAAGCGAGCTAGATTCACCCCAAGAACAGCTAATTATTTGCTTAAAAGGTGTAGAGATTATGCTCAAGTAAATAAAACAATCCTTTCTAAAGAATCAGTCAAGAAAGCACTCGCTTTATTAGAAATAGACGAACTAGGACTATCTTCTTCTGATAGAAGAATTTTGGACATCATCATTAGTAAATTTAATGGTGGCCCAGTAGGGCTAAAAACAATTTCTGCAGCAACGGGAGAAGAAGAAGCAACAGTTGAAGAAGTTATTGAGCCATATTTAATCCAACTTGGTTTATTAGACAGAACAATTCGTGGTAGAATTATAACAAGAAAAGGCTACGAACATCTCGGATATGAATACAACAAAGAATAGAATACTTTCCATCGACCCAGGATACGAAAGAATAGGAGTTGCTGTTTTAGAAAAAGACTCTTCGGGAAAAGAAATACTTTTATTTTCTGAATGTTTCAAAACTTCATCTAATATTCTACACTACGAAAGACTCGCTTCAATAGGAGAAGAACTTGATTCTGTAATCAAAAAATATAAACCAAATATAATGTCAATTGAAAAATTGTATTTTACGACAAACCAAAAAACTGTTATGGGTGTTTCTGAAGCAAGAGGGGTTATGCTTTTTGTCGGAAAAATAAACAATCTAGAAATTTTTGAATATACTCCACCGGAAATCAAAGTTGCAGTTACTGGATACGGAAAAGCTACAAAAGAAATGGTGATGGCGATGGTTCCTAAATTAATTAAAATTGAAAAAACAATAAAGTCAGACGACGAGCTAGATGCAATAGCTATCGGTCTAACATGTTTTGCTTGTGAAAAATTCTAAAACTACACAATAGGCTTATTTTAAAAGCTTATATTTACTATTGCAAAGTGTATTATATTTTGCTACAAATAATCTATTATTAAAAATATTTTTTATTTCGCATAGTTAGGTATGGATAAAGATGATATCAAAAATATAGACTTAGAAGAGGAGGAGGATCTAGATTTTACCAAAAAGAAAAAAGGTCGGGGTTTTAAAGATGACGAAGAGGAAATAGTAGGAGGAGTAAAAGACCCTCTTGATGATGATTTTATAGGTGACGAAGATGTGCTAGATGACGAAGAAGAGGGTTATTATTTAAACGAAGATGGAGAAGAAGCAGATGAGTGGGATGATGTTTATGGATACAAAGACGAATATGAATCTTAAAATTAAAAACACCCAACAAATCGGGTGTTTTTAATTTTAAGTAAAAGATATTTTTACAAACCTCTTCTTGCCTATTCGGTAAACTCCTTCAAAAACTTTCTGATTGTATTCAATAATTTTTTGATTTTCTCCTAAAAGAACAACAGCCCCACCATCTACTAACCGCCTAAAATCACTCTTGGAAGAAACTATTTTATTTAAAACCAAAACGTTAACAAGCGACTCATCTTTTTTTGTTGTTATTACTTCTACGTCATCAGGAATTTCTTTTTGTGAAAAAGTTCTTTGCCAACCTTTTTCAGCTAACTCACCTTTTTCTTGACCGTAAAAAGCAGAAACCACTTCCCTGGCTAATCTCATTTTATTTTCTTTAAAACAAGGATTGTCTCCCTTGAGCTCTTTTTGTATTTTTTCTATTTCTTCATCTTCAACATTTGTACAAAGCTCCAACGCAGACGGAATCATCTCGTCTGTCCAACTCATAACTTTTCCATACATATCATCTGGTGTGTCTGTAATTGTGACCATATTACCTTCTGTCTTACCCATCTTTTTTCCATTAGGATCTTCTAATAATTTCATTGTGATAACAAATTTTTCTTTGCCTTTCATGCTTTTCAACATATCCCTACCACAGAGCATGTTGAATGTTTGATCATTACCGCCAATTTCTCCATCTACATTCATTGCCACTGAATCATAAGCTTGCATTAGTGGGTACATAAATTCGTGAATAAAAACAGGTTTACCTTCGTTCATTCTTTTTTTAAACATATCCCTTTCTAGCATTTGCTGAACTGTCATTTGTGAAGCCAAAGACAAAACTTCTTCAAACCTCATTTTTGAGTGCCATTTTGAATTAAATCTAAGTTCTGCTTTATTTTTTCCACTAAATGAAATTATTTTTGAGAGTTGTTTTTTGTATCCCTTTAAATTTTTTAAAACTTCTTTTTTAGTAAGTTGTTTTCTTGTTGCACTTTTATCTGTTGGATCACCTATCATGGCGGTAAAATCACCCAAAAGTAGTATTATTTTGTGTCCAGCTTTTTGAAATTCACTTAATTTTTTTACAGGAATAGCATGACCAAGGTGCAAACTAGGACCTGTTGGGTCAATTCCTAAATAAATAGTTAATTTTTCTCCTTTTTCCAGTCTTGATTTTAAATATTCACGAGATGGATAAATAGAGGCCACCCCGCGATTTAGTATCTGTTCATTAATCTTATTCATTGTTATATTTTAACACATTTACAACTTTTTAAGAATATTATATGGTATTATACTAAATAGGATCATGTTCCCGTCCTGGAATTTAAATCCGCATTATTTTTATAAAAAACATTAAATTTATGGTGAAAGAAAAGAAAAAAAAGATTAAAAAAGACTCGACTAAGACTAAAAATATTATATTTATGATATTGGGAGCAGGTATTCTGCTTTCAGGTTTGTTTATTTTATGGATAAGCACACTAAAGATGCCTGATTTTAAATCTTTTACTGAAAGAAAAATACAGAGCTCAACAAAAATATATGACAGGACGGGTGAAATACTTTTATATGATGTTCACCAGGACATCAAAAGAACAATTATCCCCTACGAAGAAATGGGTGACAATATTAAAATGGCAACTATTGCCATAGAGGATTCTGAATTTTTTAACCACAAAGGAATAAGAATATCTTCTATTATTAGAGGAACTGTCTGGGCCAAACTAACAGGAAAAAGAATTCAAGGAGGTTCAACAATTACCCAACAATTAATCAAGAACACCCTTTTGACCCAAGAGGTTTCTATCGCTAGAAAAATAAAGGAATGGATTTTGGCAGTTAGACTTGAAAAAATTATGACAAAAGAAGAAATTCTCGCTCTTTATTTGAACGAAGCTCCATACGGAGGAAATGTTTATGGAATCAAAGAAGCTTCTAAAATGTTTTTTGACAAAGAACCAGAAGACCTTAGTTTAAATGAGGCCGCATATTTAGCAGCAATTCCAAATGGGCCTACCTACTATTCACCGTACGGGAAAAATGTTGATAAATTAGAAAATCGAAAAAACCTCGTTTTATCGAGAATGCTAGAGGTTGGTTATATTAACCAAGAACAGTATGATGAAAACAAAAATCAAAAAGCTGTTTTCCAGCCACAAAAAGTATCTAACATTGCAGCTCCTCACTTTGTATTCTTTGTAAAAGATTATTTAGAAAATAAATACGGAACAAATGCTTTAACAGAAGGTGGGCTAAAGGTTATAACAACACTAGATTATGATCTTCAAAAAAAAGCAGAAGAAGTAGCCTTAGCCAAAGCAAAAGAAAATGAAACTAACTGGGGTGGAAACAATGCCGCTATAGTAGTGATAGATCCAAAAACTGGACAAATTCTGTCGATGGTTGGCTCTAGAAATTATTTTGACAAAGACATAGATGGTAATTTTAATGTTACAACAGCTGCCAGACAACCAGGTTCCTCCTTTAAACCAATTGTCTACGCCTTGGCTTTTGAAAAAGGGTACACAGACAAAACAACTTTATTCGATGTAAAAACAGAGTTTAACTCTTCTTGTAACCCACAAGGTGAACCAAACAACGACAAGTGCTACACTCCAAGTAATTATGATAATTCTTTTAGGGGCCCAATGACCCTTCGAGATGGACTTGCTCAATCCATCAACGTTATTGCAGTTAAGGTTTTGTATTTAGTTGGTATTCAAGACGCAATAAAGCTGGCTCAGAATCTTGGCATAACCACAGTTAGAAACGACCCTAGCCGATATGGACTCTCTTTGGTTATTGGAGGAGGAGAAACTACTCTTTTGGATATGACCTCAGCTTATGGTGTTTTTGCTAACGAAGGAATTAGAAATCCTTATCAAAGCATCTTGTCTGTTATAGATAACAACGGAAACACACTAGAAGAGTTTGAAATAAATTCAAAACAAATATTAAAACCAAACACAACAAGAATTGTCTCCAGTATCCTTTCAGACAACACGTCAAGAACTCCCACCTTTGGCGCTAATTCAATTTTAAACATTCCTGGCAGCGAGGTTGCTGTAAAAACCGGTACGACAAACGACAATAAAGACGCCTGGACTATTGGATACACACCCTCTGTGGCGGTAGGTGTTTGGGTTGGAAACAACGACAATAAACCAATGAAGAAAGGCGGAGCCGCTTTGGCTGGGCCTATATGGAACGCTGTAATGAGTGAGGCAATAAGAAAAATGCCAAGTGATGGTTTTAGTCGACCTGAAGCAATAGACCCTACCATACCCCCAATTCTAAGAGGATACTGGCAAGGAGGGGAAACATTTGTGGTGGATAAAATATCTGGTGGATTGGCAACAGAAAACACCCCTCTTGAATCTAGAGAAGAAAAATCGATTACAGATGTTCATACTATTTTATACTGGCTAGATAAAAACAATCCACTTAAAAAAGAAGCTGGATTAAAAAATGATTTTCAGTTTAAAAACTGGGAATATGGGGTACAAAAATGGTGGGATGCCAATAAAACAAAATACTCAACAGTGACAGAAAAAGATCTTCCCTCTTTTTATGATAATGTTCACACAGAAGAATACCGTCCTCAAATAAACATTGTAAACATAACTAACAATATTTACAGTAAAAACGATTTATTAAAAATAGAACTCGAGATAAACAGTAAAAATACTATTAAAAAAGTTGATATTTTTATTAATGATTCTTATATAACATCATTAAAATATTATCCTTTTGAAACTACTGTTGATTTAAGTAAAACAGACAACCTATCAAGCACAAACAACTTAAGAGTCATTGCTGTTGACTCGTTAGGAAATATATCTGAACAAGGCACAAACTTTTTTGTAGCTGAATAATTATTTTATATCTATAACGCAAAAACCAGGATCTAATTCTTGAGCTAGGTCTTTTAATATTTTTTCTTTCCTTATTATTATTTCATTTTTAAAAACAGGAGAACATTTTAAATAAACAATTCCGTTTTTATAATCAAAAAAATCATCGTTAATATTAAAAGAAATGTTTTTTGAGACAATATCTCTAATTATTTTTTTTGTTTCTTGCTTTTGATAAATTATTTTCTTAAATTTATCAAAAAAACCATTTATATGATTATATTCCATTATCTGTTCATTGGCATAACGAGATACATAAAAGAAGTATCTCCTACCCCTCTTAAAATCATCGCCTTATTATTACCACTAAGTTCTAGGCTTAGACTATCAACAGAAACTGACTGTAAACAGTCTAATATATATTTAAAGTTAAAACTAGCGGAAACATCTTCTCCGGAAAAAGCTCCATCTATCTCTGTGTTATTTTCTCCAATGTCTGAATTTTTTGATTCGAAGTTAAATAATTTTTCGTTAGGTTTTATTGTTATTTCTACTTGATTAAATTTATCAGAAAAAATATTTGATATTTTTAAAGAAGACAATAAATCTTGTTTTAAAATAATGGCTTTTGTTGTTGGGTTTTTAGGAATTATTTGTTTATAATCTGGAAAACTTCCATCCACAACCCTTGAGGTCAAATAAATATTATTTGTTGATAAAGATATTTGGTTTTTTTGTAAATTTATAGTGATATCGTCATCAATATTTTCAAATATTCTTATTATTTCAACTGTATTTTTGAATGGTATTAAAATTCCATCAAAGTTTAATTTTTGTTTAATCTTTATTTTTTTCTCTGCCAATCTAAATGAGTCTGTTGAAACAAAAACCAACATATCATCTTCTGGATAAACATAAACACTGCCTATCTCTGGTTTAATCTCTGAAATTGAAGCGCTATAATAAACTGACTTTATTCCCTCTATAAACTTTTTATTTTGAAGAATTATTGATTCACCCTCAACTGTTGGTATTGTTGGAAAATCTTCATGAGGAATACTTTTTAATAAAATAGTGCTTGTTTTTGTTTTAACTAAAAGATTACCATTAACTAATTCAAATGTAACATTAAAATCTCCTTGTAAAATGGAAAACAAAGAAGAAAGAATATCTCCTCTTACGGCCACAGTACCTTCTTTTTCTATTTTTGCGGGGACTTCTATTTCTATACCTATATTTAAATTTGTCGCTCTTAATTTAAGAGTTTTTCCTGACGCTACCCACAAAACAGATCCCAAAACTGGTAGTGTTAGATTTTTACCAGTTACCCTTTCTACAGAGATTAGAGCATTTTTAATTTTATCAATTGAGCATTCTATTTTCATATAAGTTATTAGATTAATTAGTATCTATTTTATATATTATAAATTATTATTAATACTATGAGTGTGGATATGTGGATTAGTTGATTTATTGTTTTAAAATAAGATTGAAAATAATTTTTTTTATTTAATATCTCTTTTAAAAATGTTTATTAATTTTATAAAAACATATTAGCTGATAATTTTCCACTTTCTATTTCCACAATAGTCACACCTTATCCACAGCTTTATTACTTTAACATTATTCTGATTTTTTCAATTTCTTGTAATAAAGATGGATCTGTTTTTAAATCCTCTTTAACTTTTAAATGGGAGTGAATTACAGTAGTATGGTCTCTGTCTCCTAACTTTTGTCCAATTAAAGGATAAGAAATATTAAAATCTTCTCTTAAAATATACATTGCAACCTGTCTAGCCCTAACAATTTCTTTTCTTCTTGTTTTATCATATATAACACTCTCTGATAAATTGTAGTGATCAGCAATAACTTTAACTATATCAGCAATAGCAACTGATTTTTTAGGCTTAATATTATTCTTAATAAGATTTTTAACTTCAGTAATGGTTAAAGCCTTGTTTTTGAGTTGAGATTGACACAATACGGCATTTAAACTACCTTCTAGTTCTCTTATGTTACTATCAAGAGATTCTGCTAAGAAACTAATAATTTCAGGGTCTACAATACTGTTAGTTGATTCAAATTTTGCTTTAATAATTGCAATTCTAGATTCGTAATCTGGTTCTATTATTTGAACAGTCATTCCAGAAGCGAATCTTGATTGAAGTCTTTCTTCTAATCCTTGTATAAAATTAGGGTGTTTGTCTGAAGAAAAGATAATTTGTTTGTTGTTTTCATAAAGAGTATTAAAAAGATGAAATAGTTCTTCTTGTGTTTTGTCCATTTTTGAAATAAATTGAATGTCATCCATAATAAAAACATCATATTTTCGATACTTCTCTTTAAAAGCATTTGGATTTTTATTTTGAATAGAATTTATATAATCAATAGCAAATTTTTCTAAACTAACATAATAAACTCTTTTTTCTGGGTACTTAACTTTAATAGTATTACCAATTGATTGAATCATGTGTGTTTTTCCAAGACCAGTTCCGCCATAAACAAAGAAAGGGTTATAGTTTTTTCCAGGATCTTGAATTATTGCCTGAGCAACAGCATAAGCAAGTTCATTAAAAGGTCCTACGATAAAAGAATTAAAGGTATATTTGGGATTTAGATTGTCTTCCTTATTAATATACAAATCATTTAAAGGAAGTTCTTTGTTTAGATTCATTTTGTGGGCTACTTCTGTTTCCTTGCCCCCACTCCTCATTTCTTGTTTGTTGATAACATATTCAACTCCTCGAACATTTTCATTGTTACTAATTAGAGTTTTTAGTATTAGTTTGTGAAATTTATTATAAAGCCAGTCTTTAACAAATTCATTAGGAACACCAATTTCGACTATTCCACCCTCTTCTTTTAAAATAGAGGTATTTTTAAACCAAGTCGTAAAATTGGCTTTAGAAATATTCATTTCTATTTCATTTAAACATTTATTCCAAAATTCTTTTTTATCCATTTAATATTCTCTTAGGCTATTAAATAAAACCAATACAACCATAAGATTAATTATACATTTTTTATAAAATCTAAAAAAATCAAAACCTTGATTAACCTGTTGATATCCTGTGGATATTTATTTTAGCCTGATATTGCAATGTTTCCAAATATGTTATATATTCTTGGTATGTCGCAAACATATCAACCAAACAGAAGAAAAAGAGCAAAAACTCACGGATTCTTAGTTCGAACCAAAACGAAAGATGGCAGAAAGATTAATACTGCCCGACGTCGTAAGGGTAGAACCAATGTTTCAGTAAAAAAGTAAAATGCTTCCCAAAAAAAAGCGAGTAAATAAGAAGGATTTTGAGTTTATAATAAAAAACGGAAAAACCTTATATTCCTCGCTTTTTTCTTTTTATTATATATATTCCTCGTTTCCCCACTATGCTTTTGTAGCTCCTAAAAAAATATTTAAAGGGGCTATTAAAAGAAATAAATACAAAAGGATTGGGTATAACTTACTAAGAGAAATGACCTTTCGTCAAGACATTTCTGGTATTTTTATGTATAAAAAAGAAGCTCTTTTGGCAACAAAAGAAGAGATTGATCAAAATATAAAATTTTTAATTAATAAAATACCCCAAAATGAGCAAAATTCTAATTAAAATTATAGAGTTTTATCAAAAAACACCTTTAAGATCACACAATTCTTGTAAGTTTATACCGACCTGTTCCGAATACACCAAGGAAGCCATATATAAATACGGTTCAACAAAAGGTTTATTTCTTGGATTTTGGAGAATTATCAAGTGTAACCCTTTTCAAAAAAACAAGTATGATCCTCTAAAATAAGACACAAAATTCATTTTGAATTTTGTGTCTTATGATATACAATGACTAGATATGATTAATCTATGGAATACTTTTTTATACGAACCAATTTATAATGCCCTTATTTTTATTATAAACAACGTTACTTTTGGAGATGTTGGTTTTGCTATCGTAATTGTTACAATCCTTGTTAAGGTTATTCTTTTCCCCTTAACTAAAAAATCAGCTCGTAGTCAAATCTTAATGAAAAAGATGGAGCCTGAAATAAAAAAGATAAAGCAAGATTATCCCAATAAAGAAGAGCAAGCCAAAAAAACCCTGGAACTCTATAAAAAGTACGGGACAAATCCTTTCTCTGGTTGCCTTGTTGTCCTTTTGCAAATGCCGGTCATTTTTGCACTGTACTATGTCTTTTATGAAGGGCTAAAGATTGATGAAAGCCTTATATATTCATTTATCCAAATTCCTACGACACTCTCAACAAACTTTTTAGGTATTTTTGAATTGGGAGAAAAAAGCTTGTTTTTGGGTGTTTTAACTGGTTTAAGCCAGTTTATACAAGGATATTTAGCTTCACCTGTTAAAAATAAACAGATAGAAATTATAAAGGACAACGATTCGGTAAAAGACAAAAAGGCTGATTTTCAAGAACAGTTGTCCGATAGCATGCAAATGAATGTAAAATACATACTACCTGTATTTATTGGTTTTATCGCCTGGAAAATATCTGCTGCTGTGGCTTTATACTGGACAGTAAGCAACATTTTTACTATTCTACAAGAGTGGTATATAAGAAGAAAATTATCTAAAAATGTAATATAATTAATTTATGAAAGAATCCAAGATAAAAGAAATAATAGAGGAAATTTTTAGACTAACATCTTGTTCCATTTCTGCTCTAGATATAAAAAATGAGAATAATATGGTTTGGTGTGCAATAGAGACGCCAGACTCTAGATTTATGATTGGTCGTGAAGGAGAAACTCTTAAATCTTTAAATCATTTAATCCAAAAAATTTTAGAGAAAGATTTTGAAGAAAATGAAGCTAAAAATATTTTAATTGATATTAATGGTTATCAAAAGAAGCGTTTTGATAATTTAAGAAACATAGCTCATATGATGGCAGAGAGGGCAAAATACTTTAAAAGCAATATAGAGATTGATCCAATGCCTGCTTTTGAAAGAAGAATCATTCATCTTTTTTTGGAGAACGACAAGGAAATTAAAACAGAATCTGAAGGAGAAGGGGCAAATAGAAGAGTGGTGATCAAATATATAAATAATCAAAGATAAAAAAACACCCGAAAATCGGGTGTTTTTTTATCTAATATCTACTCCCCAGAGAGTGTAGTCTTTTTTGTTAATAAAGTAGATTGTGTTTTCTTCTTTGTTTATAGATAAATTATAACCATCAACAGGAGTTCCCTCAATAGAGTTTACATACGTAATACTTTCGCCACTATCGGTATTAATTTTTACTAAGAAATCGTCAAAAGAAACAATTCCTTGATACCAAGAATCAGGATATTGGTTACCTTTTATTGTGTTAGGAACAAAACAATAGACATTTATACTATCTAAACTCCAGGTACATTTATCAGCTAGCCCATAAGAGTCTAGGTCTATGAATTTTCTACCTTCTTCGATAAAGGCCATGAGTCTGGGGCCTTTATTTTCTGAAGAACTATAAAGAACTCTTTTCCCATCAGGGCTAATTTTTGTCGTTAAACCATTGATTCCACCAATAACCTTCCTTAATGTTTTATTGGATTGACTTAATAAGTACATGTTTCCAGGGGCTACAAATGAGGGCTTCGTGGTTAGATAGATATTTCCTTTGTTGTCCCAATCTGACAACCACTCAGTAAATTGATGGTTAAAGATGTTTTGGCTGGCCCCAGTTTCAAAATTTCTAACAATTCCAGTGGTCGAATTATTGCTTTTTACTAAATAAAAAAATCTACTTTGATCTTTTGATACACTAATGTCTGTAATATTTACGGGCAAATACTCCCCTGTTGGTTTACCAAGAGTTGCTAAAAATGTATTTACGGTGTTTTCGTTTGATAAGTATCGATAAATTGTTGTATTCCCTTCTTTGTTAAAGAAAGCCTCATAAATTCTTGGTATGGTGGAATTAGATATTTTTTCTGAAGAACGATCTTTTTCTAACATTTTATATAGGTGTCCATTTTTTCTCTCCACATAGCGTATAGCTGGAAGCATTTCGTATGCTGCTTCCCCGGGTATTATTTTTGTTTCAGTAAAAGTGGGGGCTGTGTCTTTGTCTATTTTGCCTGTTACAGGAAGGCCTCTTTCTTTTTGATAGATCTTTAGGGCTTCTGTGGTAGCTTGGTCAATTACTCCGTTTTCTATTAGGGGTTTTAAAAGCGTTATGTTTTTGTTTAAGATTTGTTGAATTTTTGCAACCCCTTCTTTGGTGTTAGGACTAATTGGAAACTGTGTTTCTTTTGGCTCGAGTGAGTTTTCTATTAGAGATCTTTCTGTTGTTATAGACACTCCAGATACAGCAAAGTCTGTAATTTTAAATAGTCTAGATTTTTGCGTGGGTGTTTCTGTCTCTGTTCCTAAATCGATACCCTCACCTGGACCTGTTGGTTGCCCAGTGTTCTCACTAGTGCCGAAGGGATTAAATTGTTGATACCAAGGTAATTCTGCTTCGGGGGTATTTTTACCCCCCCTGTTAAACCAGAAAAATCCAAGTAGTATTAGAACACCTGCTATTATAAATGTGACTATAAAAATTTTTTTCTGTTTTGAAGACATATAAATTATTGACCTGTTGTTGACCAGTGCCAAGGTTCTTTCCCTGACTTAAGATTAATAAGTAAGGGCCCGGCGTTTTTTGATAGCCACTTAAAACAGGTATTTTCTTTATTGTTAATTGGAGCACCGTCGCAGCGGAAATCTATAGCCTTACCAGACTCGTGCATAGAATAACCAGGGCGAGCTGTTTCGGGATTACATTGATTTGACGGAGTGTTGTCATCTGGACAACCATGCCTAATCCTAAGAGCCTTTTGTTGTGCTGTGCTTCTAGAGCCAAATCCTCCGAGTTTTACACCTTCGGTTTTAGCTTTTTCTAATAATTTTGTTAAATCTGCTGCTATCGTTTTACAAACATTAATAGGAGATGGGGTTCCAGGAGCTATTACGTCTACGAAACCTTCTGGACAAAGTATTTTGCTTCCTGAAGACGAGTATTCTGACCATGGAACGTTTTCTGTTTCTGGATCTATTTTTATCTCGACGGCTCTTATGTTCACGCCCCCTCCACCAAGCAATCTAGGGTCAATTGTATTTAAAAGTGCATAAGCACTAAGAGCAATCAAAAGTCCAAACAAAGCATTTTTCATTTGTTCTCTCCATTTAGTTTTTCCAAAAATGGATTCTTCCCCCATATATAGGATACCAGCAACTACCAGCATTACTACAGCTAATGCTCCACACAAGGCTATTCCTATCACAAAAATCTTGTTTAAATAGTCACCAACATTTTCTGGCGCTTCATTGAATCCTGCAAAAGGTGCTAGTAGTGTATATTTTTCCCAACTTGGTTTACTTTTTGCAACCCTAGGGTTTACTTGTATTATGCCATTGTCGGTGTCTTGGAAATAATAAGTATCTTCTTCAAGAGGTTTGCCGTTTTTATCGGAAATGAAACAGTTTTGCCATGTAGTGTCAAATCGAGACTTGTCGGCAAATGGATTATTTGAAGATGCGTTCATACAAGAAGCTTCGTCCATAAACACCTCGCCACTAAGGTCTTTTTTGTCAGATCGATAATAACTCCAATATTTTGTGATACTATCTTGCGTGGTTGTAGTTTGTGTTGTTCCTGTGGTGGAGGCCTTAGGATTATTTGTAGTTGTGGTTGTAGTTTGTGTTGTTCCTGTGGTGGAGGCCTTAGGATTATTTGTAGTTGTGGTTGTAGTTTGTGTTGTTCCTGTGGTGATATTTTTAGGAATTTCTGGTGTTTTTTGCAAAACACAAGGACCAGCGTCTTGTCTTAGCGGTTTAGCTAAAAATTTATTTCGCTCGACATTACATTCTGTTTCTGTATTGTATGTGTGGATTGTTTTTATTGGTGATTCAGTAAAAGTCCAAGTATCAGCAGAAAAAACATCTTTTTCTAAAACAGCAAAAAGGATTATAAAGATTGCTAGTGTTGTAATTATATTCTTCATATTATAGATTTACATTAAAAACATTGGTAACTTTTTGGAATAACTCCTGAAGATTTTCGATTGTTAAGCCTATTTCTACATATCCATCTCTAGATGCTGGCCTTATGGATATTTCGTTTTTCTTAGGCGTGGATACCATTTCCCCGTTAACATACCAAGTGTAATCAAAAAGATTATCGTTGTTACCAGTTGCTAGATTGTAAGGAGAAGCAACAAAGGTCGCCTGATCTTCCTCCAAACTGAAATCTGTCGTGATGCCTCTATTATAAAGGATTCCATCTGTGGGGGATTTTTTATAAAAAATTAAAGATGGATTATATAATGGAATCCCAACTTTTTTTGTCGCATTGTAATTACCAGAAACAGAAGATGCCACTACTTCAATACTGTTTATTGTCTCAAACGCACTATTTTTGAAATAATAAGAATTCATATTATATCCAGAACTTTCTTCTTGTGTCTTATTGCTATTTTTCCATGTATAATCAATCTTTCCAATTCCAGAAGTGATAGTATTAGAATTAGGTAATGCTACTACTTTGATTACTCCACCCCTAGAAGGTAAAGATTTTCCTTTATAAAAAGGAGGTGTGTACCCATCAAACGATTCCCACAGTAAATCGATATCTGATGGACTAATAACAATCTTCTTTTTTATTGCTCCAGATTGTTCAGCTGGATTAATAGTGATATCAAAACTAATAGACAAATCTGGTCCTGGTGCATTAAATGTGATATTTTTTTTCCCTATACCAGATTGTGTCATGCCATTGTTTGACTGCCAGGTAATAAAAGCTTTATCGATATCAGTAGCATAGCTATATAATCTTATAGTAACCTCCTCGTATGGCTCAGGATTTGTTGGTATCATTTCGTAATTAATTTCATTTTCTTGCACGGTAATTTGAGAATCTGCAAAATGAACACCCTGAAAAAAGATGATTCCTAGTGTAAAAATGTTAATTAAAAAAGTTTTTAATTTAAGCTTACCCACTATTCTATTATACATTAATATTAACTTGTGAACAATTTAAACCTTTATGCTCCACCAGAGTTCAATAGTTCATCTTTGGCCTTTTTAATTGCTAAAATTTGAGAAGGATCAGACGTAATTATCTGGTCTTCAGTATATGAAGCAATTGTTTTGATTGCTACGTGCTTAAGTCCCGCGAAAAAGATACCCTCCCCCACATTGGCCTCTAACAAAAGATATTTTTCTTCATCTGTTAAGTTGAATGTTTTTTGTAAAACATCAACAGTAGAAGGAGATTGTTTTAAAAGAAGTTGCATTGATGAGTTTGTAACTATTGGGACTCCATATGGGCTTCTCATGAAGTCCCCAACATCTTGGGTAATAGTTGCTAAACCAAGCCAATATTTTCTCCCTCTTTTTGCAATTGAATACAAGAACGAGGCTGTGTCATCTGATTTCATCATCCACCAAGCTTCATCCACCACCAGAAGTCTCTTTCTTATATTTTTTCTAACAGCGTTCCATATGTAGTGTGTCACAATATACATTGCGACTGGTTTTAAATCGTCCTCCATGTCTCGAACAGAAAAAACGATAAACTTTCTATTAATATCAACATTTGATGGTTGGTTTAAGAATGAAGACCAAGAACCCCTCGTGTATTTAACCAGTCTTTGCATTAAAGAATCACTTCCCTCCATGCCAGATAGCACTATTTCAAAGTCTGACAACATTGGAGGTTCAATGTTTGAAAAGTCTGATTCGGCAGTGATATCTTTTAGTGCGTATGTTTCAGTAATAGCATGATCTATTATTGAGTCTTCTTCGGGGGTCAATCCTCCAAGCATAATTCTAAACAAGCCAACAAGATTGATTACGTTAGCTCTTAATACATCAGCCCCTGTTTCGTCTCCTGTTGGGATCGGAAGGTCAAACGGATTTATGTGGTGATCTGAAGAAAGAGATATGTTAAAAAACCTTCCACCAACTGCTTCTGCTAAATACTCGTATTCTTTTTCAGGGTCAATTACAATAACTTCTGTATCAAACATCAGTGTTCTTAAAATTTCTAGTTTTGTTGCGTATGATTTTCCAGCACCAGAAGTTGCAAAAGTAATAGAGTTATAGTTTGGAAGCGAAAATCTGTCAAGTAAAATAAGGCTAGAATTGTGTCTGTTGACCCCATAAAGTATTCCCTTGTCTTCTGTAAGATCAAAAGAAACAAATGGGAAAATACTAGAAAGTGGCTCTGTGTTTAATTTTTGACTAATAGTAAGAACATCACTTCCAATAGGTATAGAGCTCCTAAATCCTTCGTATTGTTGAAATAATGCAGGCTTTAGGTAGACAAGTTTTGATTCCAGTATTGATTTAATTTCATTTTCAATCTTAAATAAATCATTTTCACTATCTGCGTAAACAGTTATATAAAGACTAACATCAAACATTTTTTCTTGAGCTTGCATCAAATTATCTCGCAATTCTTCAAGATCTCTGTTGGCAGTGTCTAGCATGGGATCTCTAACCAGCCCTTTTGATTCTCGAACAGATATCTGGCTTTGAACCTCTGCCACCTTTTTTTGAAAAGCTCTTAATATTTCTGAAGTGTCAATTGGGTGGACAAAAATAGATATATCAAAAACTTTATCTAGGTTGATTATTGGAGAAAACCAGTTATCACTTAGGTATCTTGGATATGAAATAACAAAAAAGGTTCGAGCTATTTTGTCACCAAGATTCAGTGATTTCGGGGTTATTTGCATTGCTGAAGGCGCAATAATATCTTGGAGCTCTAGGGCTGCAGCTTTGTATATTTCGTTAGGCAGAATAGGCATAACAACCTTTTGGTCTATTATGGATTCTGGTTTTTTGTTAAATAATGAAGAAAATATTCCCATATTATTACTCGATTCTTATTCCTTGGCTAATATCACCAGGATTAAATGTTTTATAAAACAATTCTACTACTTGGTCTGTTTTTAATTCTGTGGCTCGGATACCCATCCTTCCCAGCCCTCCTATTACTACCCCTACCCTTTGATCTAGCTGAGTCCTTTTTTCTTCAAAAGATATTAATTCAGAAGCTTCTTTTGATTTATTACCAGTCCCTCCACCAACGTTAACACTTCTACTGGCCCCCTTTAAAAGATCATCAAAAATTTTTCCAGTTTTAATCGTTGTTTCAGTATAAGGAACTACTATAAAAAAAGTTTTTGTCATAATATTAACTTCGTCAGTGAAAGTTTTGATGAAATCAATATATTCTTTCGTTTGTATTTTTAATAAAGGTTCAACTTGGTCTCTCATTCTGTTCTCTAGCGTTAATAAATATGGCCTAATATCTAATCGTCTTGATTGAACACATATTTGTACAGTAAAATCCAAACTGTTTAAAAAATTCTGGAACTCTCTGATTATTGCTATTTGCTCATCAGAAGATTTAAGAGATAAGTTTAAGGAAGAAGCAAGCAAAACTGCCCTAAGGCCACCGTCTTTCAGTACGATGATTCCGTTTCTAACTTCTTTTATTGGAACAAAGTCTTGTGAACTTTTTGCGTTAATAGCCATAATGTTTATGTAATTTATTCAATGTTACAAATTAATTGTAGCATTTTTAAGATATAAAAACAGCTTACCTTTCTTCTTGTTCTTGAATGTCTAAACTCCAAGCCAAATCTTTTAGTTTGCTTGTGGTTGTCATTGGGACAATGGTAGTTAATGTTGGTTCTATTTCCTCTTTTTTCTTATCTTCGGCATGAACCAATCTTTGTTTCCATATAAAAAGCTTATTTGAAAAAAGATAATTAAAACCAGCTTGTAAATAAAAAACAAAAGGCTTGCCGTTCACTTTGTAAAAAGCTAGAAGTCCTGTCAGGATCCCCAGAGGAACTATTAATAGAATTGCTGCCCAAAAAGGAAATACTTTGTATACTATGTAGATGAGACCCGCTCCTCCGGCCAAATAAACAAATTGCTTAAAGGTTAGTGGTCCAAAAAGCTTGTCTTCTACGTCTATAAATTGTGGAACTTTAAATTGCATATTTCTATATTATTTCCCTGTAAGGGTCGTGGTTTATTTTTGATGGCATGTCCACGCTGTCTTCGGTAATATCCTTATTGTCGTTATTAATTTGTGTTTTGGGTATAGAAAAATCATGACTCTGTATGCCGCCTATGTTTGAAGTCATTGTCTTATCTGATAAAACTTCTTTGACGTTGTTTTTAAATAATTCTTCATTACCCTCAATGAATCCCTGCTTTTCTTCCAGTGTGTCTGTCTCTGCATAAGGAGGCTTAGGCGGTTCGTCATGATAAACCTCATTATCTTTTACTCTATTTTCTTTTGTGTATGGAGGTAGGGGCACGTCCAAAAGGTTGTCATCTGTGTCATCCTCCAATTCCCTCATTATGTTTCTGATCTCATTAAATATTTTTTCTGCCACAGAAGATACTATTTTTGAAGAGGTTTCATTATCTAGTCTGAGCAGAGATGAAATTTTTGAAGGATAATCACTATGAGAAATTTCGTTTTTCATGGTCTTGATAGTGATATCTTCCAGAATTCCGGATTGTTCGATGTTTAGTTTATTTTCCTTTGCAATCTCCAATAAAGATTCTTGCCATCCAGATAGGGATATTGCTTCCTGTACGGTTTGAGGTAAAACATCAAACCTAATATCTTCCTCTGTGTCTATTATTTCTTGAGATAAAATTTCAGCAAGTTCTTTTTTTCTTCTTATTTCTTTATCTAAAAGATTCAGAATTTCTTTTATTGAAGAAATTATTTTTTCTCTTACAGAAGGATTATCTGTAGAATTTTTGATCTCTTCCTCTAGCTCATTCTCGTCGATTAATTTTACAATTCTTAAGTTAACCAAGAAGTTGATGTTGTTTGTAATATTTTCATCAAGCTCGTTTTGATCACAAAATTCCTTTATTCTTGAGTCAAGGTTTATTTTATTCATTGCCAAGATAACCTCGTCTGGAAGTTTTTCGAAAGCTGTATTAATTTGTTCTGATGTTAGATTAATCATTTAAGATGAACTTTGTTGTTGTTTTTCATATTTATCTATGGTTTCCTGTTCTTTCTCAATAATTTCTTTCTGTTTTGCTATAATGGATTCTTGCCTTTCTATGTTAGCTAGTAGCATTGCTTCTTTTTCTTTGCTCTTATTCTTTCTATCTAGGACACTAGAAATGTTCTTTATTTTAGCCTCACCATCTCTCTTTGTCTTATTGGCTTCAGCAAGCTCTCTTTGGGCGACCTGGCTTCCAGGATTTTGAGCTAAGATATTACTTAGTGAAATTATTCGAGCCTCTGCTTCTGAGACACTTTTGTTTACTTTTTCCATTGCTTGTTTAATGTGTTCTTTGTTGATATCCGCTATAGCTATTGGCTGACCTAATGTGTTCGCAACATCTTCCAGGTCTTTATTGATATCCTCCATTTCATTAGCAACATCTTCTTGACGACCCCTCATTTTTTCTATGATTTTTTCCACTTCTTCAACTTTGTTTTCTGCTCGAAGTTTGTTTTTTTCCGATAAGAAGTTTTCTTTGTGAGTCACAGGTTTCTCGGCGTCAGGATCTTTTGATTTATCCTTTAGGTTTTTATCAATTCTGGCCATTGTGTTATCATTTGCGCCCCATACACCCCTCTTAAGAGATTCTCTGTATGTTTGAACCTTTTCTCGATAAATCTGATCAGATGTTTTACCGTCGTTTTTATGTTTTTCTGTGTATTCTTTTTCGAACTTGTCTTGTTCTTTTTGATCAAAGGATTTACCCTTCCTGGCAAGTTCTTGAATCCTCTCGTTCTTCTCTTGATCCTTAATGTTGTTTTTATATTCTTCTTTGTATGCTTTCTCGTCGAAAGTACCACCACTATTCTCTACCTCGCGTTTTTTAGCATACATACTCCTCTGATACTTATCGTTGTATTCTTTTGCGGCGGCGTCTTGTTTTGCTGCTTCTGCATCAGAAGATTTTAATGTTTCAGCCATTTCTGTTTTCTTCTTTTCTACTCGACTCTGATAGTCAACATATCCTCCAGTCTTTCCTTTTCCAAGATTCTCCACTCCTGCTTCTTTGGCTACCTTTTTCCCAACATCTGTATTTCTTGCATCAAAACTACTCTTACTAGTAAAACTACCTATGTTTCTTAACTGTCTTGCTCCCCACCCAGAGACACCTCCTTTGGCCGCTGCGTTTTGGAGTTTTTCGCTATTAGCAATACTTGCACCCATTTTACCTACCGTTGATCTCATTGCAAAAGCACCTAGCCCAAGAGCTCCCCCAAGAGCTAATCCTCCGACCTTACCACCAATATTTCCAATCTTTGAAGTTATTGCTCCTGATATTTGTCCTGCTAGTTTAGTAGAGATTTTTTCAGCTTGTTTTAGGAGAACAATGATTACTATAAAAGGAATAATAACTGAAAGGACTTTGTTAAAATCAGTTAAAGAAGATGATTTTGTTAGTAGGTCTAACCCCATATTTGACTCCAAGAACATTACAATGATGTACATAAAGAAAACAAAGACAGGTGCCATAAAGGCAGCCTTAGTTGTTTCTGACCACCAACTAGACCACCCAACATAACTCCAATTTTGTGTTTCGGGTACCGTATAACTCAGAAAGGCTAGAGGAGATAAAACCATCGCGATCCATAATCCAATAACTCTTCCTATGAAAGAAAGAGAGATTGTTAAAAAAGTCATCATTCCGACAAAGTTCACAATTGAAGCCATTATGGTGACAAGAATAAAAGTTCCAGCGCTGATGCCTTTACTTTCTTGTTCTATATTTGCCCTGGTTGTAATCTTCTGCGCATTGTCTCTGGCCACATTCTGGTTTTCTTGCAAAAGCAATCTTTGCGGATTGATTTTAGCAACTATTCCTTCAGACAATGGTATGTGTTCAAGTTCTTCATCTTGAGTATTATTTATTTCTCCACTAGCATCTTTTTCTCCTATAACAATAACTTTTGGATTATAAAACACTCTAGCCATTATATTTGAAGCATCGATGATTAAGTGTGTGGCAAAAAGACTAAAGTTTATTAACAGACCAATTATTATTACATTTACAACACCAGCTTTATTTTTTGAACCACCAGAATCTAATATTGTAGTTAAAGCAATATAAAGAAGAATGAATATAAAGAACATATTACAAAGATCTCTAACCACTTGCCAGCCCTCTGAAACAAAAGGTGTTCTATATGAACTATCGGAAACAGAATACATAATAGTAAAGTCCATTACTGTACCTGCTAATCCAAAAAGGAAAGATGTTGGAACAAATAAAACATAGTAGAAAATTCTGGCAATACAACCCCCTATGTTTCTAAATCCGCAAGGTGGGAGATTTGATTGAGGAGCAACTCCTTCTGTTTCACCACTTAAATTTCCTCCTAAGCCAGTGTTTTCTGGTGTTGTATTTCCTTCTGGTAATGTCTCAGGGCCAAACTCCTGGGTCTCGATCACTATAGTATTCCCTGCAACATCTGGTTTTTCTAGGCCAAGATTACTTGTTTCTATAAGACTTTTTTCAAGATTAATGACTAATTTGTATTGGGTCTCTGGTAATATTTTTTTATCGTCGAACAATAAGTCAAAAGGTTTTCCAATGTCTAGCTCCCTAATTGTTTTAAACTTTGTCTGAATCTCTTTTTCATCTTTATCATAAAGGATGGCGGTGACTCTAATAGAAGCCTTTTCTGATCCTTTTAAAGACCTCCATAATTCAGAAACATTTTCTGCTTTTCCTACTGTGGTGGTAACTGTTATTGTCTTGTCTGTTACAAAAATAACATTATTAACATCTGCTCTCATTGTGTTTGCTCGAACTATTCTTGCTGAGAGTTTTTTGTTTAGAATGTCAATCGTAAAAGGCGCAAAGAATTGCATTATTACTGAAGATATTAAAATGAAAGGCAAAAATCTTTTCACAATTTTATTATAACATTTTTTTCGCGAAATAACTCATACTTTTTGTTCGGAAAATTAAAAAACAGATATGCTACCAATGTGCTACCAAACATTAAGCAAAGCCTCGTATTCTTTTATAGGGAATGTATAAACCCATTCACACCCGGTCGCGTATCCTCTTCCGTACATTCGACAGGATTCAAAAGTTTTGAAATTACTACAGTTAAAGTTTTTATTATGAGGGTCTGTTTTCCCCTTTCTGCAATATCCAAAAGTGTCACTTATTTGAGGTTTACAAGCCTCTGTTCCCGATAGTTCGGGGGTGCATCCTTGGATTGCTTCTATTCCGCGATTTGCATACGGATCTTCATATAAATAATCAGCAATAGCTTTTTCATCCAAATAAGAACCTCTATTGTCGTAATCATACCAAGGGTTACCATATTTTGCTGTTGGGCCTGTATAACTAGGGCTACTTGTTTCCGCATAGCACTCTTTAATTAAAGTGTCTAATTGGCCGATAAAATTATCTTGATCTAAAATATCCAAGTACACACTCGAAATACTTTCTTCTGACTGAAGGCTTGGTGCTATTAAGAAAAATTTCTTAGTTAAATCAGCTAGCTTGGCTTTCTCTTCCTCAGTAAAGGTGATAGGATTTTGTTCTATTAACAGACACTTATCTTCTGTTGGTGATTCGGATTCTGAATCGTGAGTCGGTTTATATTCGTTTGATAAAATACCATCTATATGACAGTTTGGGTCTTCTATATCAATAAATTTATCACCATCATTATCAAGAGTGTCGTTACAAGCGTACGACAAAATTGATTCTGAGTTATAGTTGGGTGTATATTCTTTATTTAAATCACCTCCTACGTGACAAACAGGATCTTTTTCGTCTATCAATCCATCATTGTCGTTGTCTAAAGTGTCACTACATTCCGTTGAGTTTTTTGACTCTGAATCATATTCTGGCAAGTACTCTGCATTTAAATCACCTCCTACGTGACACTGAGGATCGTCGATGTCAATGAGTCCATCCCCATCGTTGTCTTTTTCGTCACTGCACTCTGGTCTGCCTCCCGTGTCTGGAAGAACATTGGTTACCGAAAAAGTTGTCCATCCGCCACAGTTGTTGTCTTCAAAAGCTTCGTTTATGGAACCTTCATCAGATAAATCTTTTTTGTCAGCACATGCTCTTATGTAATAATTTCCAATCGAAGTAAAAGTATTTTTTACTTTAGCTATCGCAGTATCTCGAGAATTGATTTGTGGAATAGTTGTTAATAAAAATAAACTATTAATAGAATTTCCTTCTTTTGTATCAGATATTGTAAACAATACGTTTACGTCTTGTCCTGAATTTTCATTGCCCCTATTTTCTATAATTGAAGAAAGTTCAACTTCTGTATTGACGGGTGAGCTAATTGGATAAACTATACCAGTAGTTAAATCCACTCCCTCAATTCCAAAATCAGGATCAAAAGGACTTACTGATTCTGAATAGTGATCAGGCACATATTCTTTATTTAAATCACCTCCTACGTGACACTGAGGATCTTCGATGTCAATGAGTCCATCCCCATCGTTGTCTTTTCCGTCACTGCAAATAGAGCTAGGATCAAAAGGACTTACTGATTCTGAATAGTGATCAGGCACATATTCTTTATTTAAATCACCTCCTACGTGACACTGAGGATCTTCGATGTCAATGAGTCCATCCCCATCGTTGTCTTTTCCGTCACTGCAAAATTGATTGAATTTAAATCCATTACCTAAGAATTGAGAAAAGGAATTCCAGAAGGAATTAAAATCGGCTTCTGCAATTTCTATTTCTCCTGACGCCCCTGCTTCTATGTTAGAAATAGCCTTACCGATACTATTGTCAGAACCTTTTTTAACTTTTCTAATGTCGCCATCTTTACCTGTTTCAATAACACTGTCTCCTGCACTAATGTATTCCTCAGCTATAACAAGCTCCCTTTTTAGATTTTCAGAAGTTTCTAGAGGGTTAAATATCTTAGTTAAAACAGAAGAGGTTTTTACTCCGAAAGAATCTTTATTTTTATAAGCTAGAAACAGAACCAAGATTAGTACTATTAATACTAGTAGAGAAATTATTATTGCCTTGTTTCTTTTTTTCTTGTTTTCCATAATTATCTACGGAAGGCACCATTGCCTTGATTATTATTTTGATCACTAAAAGCATCACCACCAGTATTACTAAAAGCATCACCACTTGGATTCATGGTTCCACCAGGAGTGGTTGAACCTCTTATTATGCGAGAACAGTCTGGGTCTAGAGAGTCAGTTAACCCGTCAAAATCATTGTCTAATCCATCATAACATCTGTCCTCGGTATTTCCATCACCATTCATTATTTCTAAATCATCATAAAAAATAATTTGTTCGGTTTCTAGACAGCTAGAGTATTTGTTTTTATAATCAGAGAGTTCCATAATTTTTCCTCCCCTTCTTTCTGCTTCTTCGTTTAGTATTTCTATCATTCTAGCATCTCTTCTCTGCTGAGCAGCTTTGATAATTTTATCAACCTCTGTTTTTATTTTTTCTAACTCGTAGACACCAGCTTGGACAGTAGCAATATTATCTTTATAAGCATTAATTTTATCAGTAATTTCCTGGTTATAATCCATAATTTGTCCAGCTATAGGATAGGCCACCTTCCCCACGGGCAGATAGGCACTGTTAGGGATTTTTTCTGCAGTATCTTCATGAATAAAATATTCTATATTTACTAAACCGTCTGTTCCATAAAGAAAATTAACAATCGAAGAGTAGTCTTTTTCAAATTGTTTTATTCCGTCTTCTATTGCGGAAATAAGCATATCAACTTTTTCTATTAAATGATTTTCTTTTAAATTAATTTTCTCTGTTCTTATATTTCCTGTGTTGATTATTTCTCTCCAAGTAGAGGTATTGGATATCTTACCAGATCCATAAGTTACCATATCTTTAAAACCAACGGTTACGCCGTTTAGCATTGATGGTGTGTCTTTAAAGACATTTAAATATTTATCGAAAGTGTCTTCTCCAGGCTTAGCTATTCCAAAGTCTGTATATCCTCTTTTAAACCACCTTGCTTGTGTTGTCGTTGTTTTTAAAGAATACACAAAATCTACCATGGCATTTTGGTATTCTTCAATATTTAGCAGCCAATTTCTGTTTGGTCCAGGAAGACAATAGTCTAACTCTCCTATTTTAGGCATGATAGAGGGAAGTTTTTGTAGTATTTCTTTGGCCGCAACGATGTAATCATACTGTATTTGGATAACACCTCTCTTTCTAATTGGATAAGTTTCTGAAATGCATTTACCCTCCATATTTGTTTTGCATTTTTTCCAATTTTGCCACTTCTCCCCGTCCCAAAAAGCTCTGTCTCCTACTTCCCAATAAGTGTATCCGTTATCAAAAAGTTTAGCTCTTCCGGGTTTAGATACCACATAATATACATTGAGCGGATAATTTATACTACCATCTGATTTAATCACTAAAGGTCCTATTCCTTCTACCAGGTTTTCTCTCGCCCCATTTTTCTGTGTAGCAATATTAGTAGTTACATCCCAAGTACCAAGATTATTCTCTTTTGTTATGCCAAAGATAAAACGATTTCCTAGATCTCTTGTTAAATCAAAAGAGCCATTTGTGTACCCAGTAGTAAGGGATTCCCCAGCATCTAATGCTCTACTAGTAGAAAGTCCTGAAGTCCAATTGAAGCGATCATCTTCGTAGACAAAGCTTTCTTTGGTGTTAATACCACTTAGCCCTTGAGATTCTAATTTGCTTACTAACATGGAAAAAACTGAGTTTAACACATGGTTAATGTCGTCAGCCAGCTCCAATTGTCTTTCTGGAGAATTCAAATAGTGAGAAGTCTTATCTTTAATAATACTTCCTGGGGTAACTGTTTCCCACTTAATACACACTCTAGGCTGTATTGCTTTTGAGTTTGTCGTGTTTTGGTAATCAGTCATTTGTTTTCTGTAATTTTCTTGAAGATTTTTACATTCCTGGCTTCTAATGTCTTCACATATAGGAGCTAGGGGGGCTTTTGCACTGATCTGATCTTTAGTCTCTTCTTTTGAATACTCAACACACATTCTTTGACTTAAAAAACCGTCGTTTTGTATTAACTCTTCTTTTACTTCTTGTTTCCTTGTAAACGCATCTTCGTGAATGATATCTGAAGCACTCATGAAATATCCAAGAGGGTTATCGGCTTCATTTTGGGTAAAAGCTCCCCAAGCATCCCACCCTCCTCGATTAAAACTATCATAATAAAGTTCAACTGCTCTTCGGGACTTTTCTAGTTCTGTTTGCTTATGATTTTCCAGATTGTTTAATTGTTCATTAGACAAGTAGCTTCTAGGGTCAGTTACAAAATAGGATAACGTAGAGGTAAGATTTTGAAGAGCAGCCACCCCGCTTCGTTTTATACTTTTATCATTAACAAAAGCTCGAGCAAAAGCATTGCTATATGGGTAGGCTCCATCTGTGGTTGGCATTAAATAATTAAGAGCTTCCTCAAAAAGATTTCTCTCTATATTATCAAGAAAACTTTGAGTGTTTTGGACAAAAAAAGGATCTCCTCCAAAACCAGAATTAACCCAATTGATAGCGTATCTCGTCATGGAGGTTAATTGATTTTTTGCTAGAGTAAAAGCCACTCCTTTTAGACACTGGGCATAGTCAAGTTCAGCTTTTTCCCTATTTTCTTTTTTGTTTTCCCAATAGTAATCAAAAGTTCCCATTGTGGTTTTCGTTTCGCTTTGACAAAGATATTTAATTCCATTAACAATTGCCGTAGTTTTTCCAGCTGATGGTGTTTGAGAAGTTTCTGTTCCGGCTGTTACGGTAGCTACTTTCCCTCCCGCTCTGTCGCATTGAGCTTTTATTTTATTAGTCAATTTTGCTCCCATCACTAAAGAATCCCAAGCTGAAGAAGTTAGGTCTGTGAATGCGGTGGAGAATGTGTTTACAAATCCTGTACAACCAAGTATCTGTCCAAACAAATCAGCATTAACTATATCTGTAATTTTGACTTTATAAGGAGAAACTTTGCTGTTTGGATTTTCCCAGTTTAAAACAGCTGCCTCTAGTTTTGTTGCCCCTGAAAACAAAAAAATAAACAAAAATATTGTTAAACAAACTAATGATTTTAAATTTATTTGTCTATTAAACATTTTGATTATTTTTTATTCTGAAAATTTTTTTTGTAAACTATTCATTGTAGCTTCTATTTCCTCATTAATTTTATTGTAGAGTATAATTGATTTTAGTCCAGTAAGGGGGTCAATAATAGAATTTGATAGTCCTTCAATTGCTTGAGCAAGTTTTTCGTAATTATTTATTAAATTTAAATGATGCTGGTATAGAGTAGACGGCACTTCAGATAACAACATGAATTCTGACAAGCCTCTATAAACATCTGCCATTGATTTTGCTGTAATCAAAGGAATTGCATCTTGGTTGGCTATTCCTTGAGAAATTAGAACCATCTCACTGCCAAGATCATTTTGTTCATAGATACTATACCATATTATCATGTCAGCGGCATAATCCGCAATAGAATCTTCTGTGTCGGCGACAATTTTAATATTATTTTGATTATATTTATCAGGCGGTTCCTCTGCTATTATTTGCTGACCGATGGTTTCAGAAATAGAATTAATGTTTTCGTCGTTAATCTGGTCAGACCCAGAAAGTGATATTATGGTAGCCAGGAGCTGTCTGGTCATTATTTCGTTGTCTGAAATGATGTTATTCTCTTTTTCTGGTGTAATTTCACCACTTTCTATCATTGTTTTTTTCTTAGCCAGGATAAAAGCTTTATTTTCCGGGCCATTTTTAGTAGGGTCTAATCCCCAAATATACTCTTCCCAATCAGGAATTCCGTTATTGTTACTGTCTTCTTGTATGATATCAGCCACTGTTGTTACCTCGACTTGTCCATTTTTATCCTTGTTTTTATTAATTAGATTTTTAGCAAAAGAAAAAGCTTCTTTTATTAAAAAACCAAGAGCCGCTACAACAACTATTGTTATCAAGCTCGTGGTGAATTTTTTACTCGGAAGATATTTTTTAAAATCTATTGTAGACATAATTTATCTTCACATATTATACTGTTTATTTTATAAAAAAGCTACAAGTTAACCTGCTTCGCAATGTCGACCCAGTTTTGAGCTGTTAAATTTTCAGCTCGAGAATTTTTATTTATTTCTAATTTGTTAAAAATTCTTTCAAGTTCATCTTTTTGCTTAAATGTTTTAGTTAAATTACTTAAGACTAGTTTACGTTTATGGGCAAAACCCGCTTTAAGTATTTCAAAGAATTTTTTTTCTGAGATATTGCCATTAAAGGTATTTTTTGAGATATCGGATATTAAAATAACAGCCGAATCTACCTTGGGAGACGGGGAAAAGAATTTTTTGCCAACAGTCGTTATGTATTTGGGTAATCCGTAAATCTTTACGCTGATAGACAAAATACTTTCCTTTTTGTTTCTCGCGACAATTCTTTCGGCTACTTCTTTTTGAACTAACAGTACCATTTTTTCGGGTTGCTTTTCTTCTTCTAAAAATTTTTTAAAAATTGCACCAGTAATATTGTATGGGATATTGGCTATCAGTTTATATTTTTTTATGTTTTTGGGAATACTAAAATCTAAAATATCTTGATTTAACAAGATAAATTGACCTGTTTTGGTTTCATTAGTGAATTTTTCTTGCAAAAACGGTATGAGTGAATCATCTTTTTCTATTGCAATGACTTGAACCCCTCTTTCTAGAAGTTTTTCAGTAAGAGCCCCCTTGCCTGGCCCTATTTCCAAAACAATATCTCTTGAAGATAGTTCACCTGCTTCACATATTCGAGCCAAAATCTTTTTTGATTTTAGAAAATTTTGCCCGAGAGATTTTTTGGCTTTATGTTCCATTTTTTTATTTTATCACTGAACTATATTTATATAAAGTTTATAAATAGACAATTCTTTCCCCACTAATACTGTGAGCCTGTTCAAATGAAGTTAGCCTTGATGGAATGTCATAGATAAATTCACTTGGAGAATTAACTTGCTTCATCCCAAAGATTGTTCTTAGAGAAGTATAGGTTAAAAATAATTTTTCTCGAGCTCTGGTGACTGCAACATAGAAAAGACGCCTCTCTTCCTCTTTATCCTCTTTTGTTTTTGAGCCATCTTTGGTGTGGGGGAAAAGGTCTTGCTCTAATCCGGCTATAAAAACATATTTAAATTCCAACCCCTTTGAAGCATGGACTGTCATTAACCTGACACCTTTACTTTTATGAAGAAGGGTATCTTGGTCTGAAGACAAAACGGCATCTTCCAAAAGTTTTTCAACTCCATTTTCTTGATTGTCATACTTGAGGGATAGTGTTACTAACTCCATAATATTTTCTAGTCTTTCTAAATCGTCGCTTGAACCATTTTCTAACTCTGACTTAATTCCGGTTTTTTCAATAATAAATTTAATAATTTCAGATGGTTTGTTTTTTTCTGAAAATTCAAAAATATCTTTAAGGGTTTTGTAGAAAAGATTAATTTTATCCTGAGTTTTTTTAGGTAACTCTTCTTGTTGTCCGGCAAATAATTTTGCAATAGTGACTTTTCCCAATCCTCGAGTGGGGAAATTAATTATTCTTTTGATGTCAGAAAGATTGTCTTGATTATAAGCAGCTCTAAGATAAGCCAGAACATCTTTTATTTCCTTTCTTTCAAAAAATTTTGTTCCAAGCACTTGATATGGTATTTGTCTTTGTAAAAAAGCTTCTTCTAAAACACGAGATTGAAAATTTGCTCTGTATAAAACCGCGATTTCTTCTGGGTCCACGTCTCTTAAGAGTTCATCAATTTTGCCTGCTATATAAGATCCCTCTGTTTGTTCGTCAAAAGATTCACAAATAGTAATCGTCTCCCCCTCCTTGTTTTCGGTAAATAAGTTTTTAGGAACTCTATATTGATTTTTTTCGATAATTGAATTAGCTGCTTCGATTATGGTTTTTGTTGAACGATAATTTTGTTCGAGCATTACAATTTTTGCACTTGGAAAATCTTTTTCAAAGTGAAGCATGTTTTTAATATTAGCTCCGCGCCAACTATAAATATTTTGGTCTGTATCACCAACAACACAAATATTCTCATCTTTGCCAACGAGTAATTTAGTAAGTTCGTATTGAACTTCATTGGTATCTTGGTATTCATCTATGTGAATATATTGCCAACGATTTTGATATTTATGTTTTATTTCTGGATATTTTTTTAGAATCAAAACAGCTTCGAGTAAAAGATCATCAAAATCCAAAGATTTTTCTTTTCTGTTTCTGGCTTCGTACTCACGCCAAATTCTGGCCACCATGTCTTGGAAGTGCCCGTTCGAATTTACACCAAATGTTTCTACTGTAACAAAATCCCCTTTTGCTCTAGAGATAATAGATTTTATTTTTTTAGGTTCATTTTCTTTAGGATCAATATCAAAATCTTTCATGATGCTTTTAATGTTAGATATAGCATCCCCCTCATCAAGAATAGAAAAATGTTTATTTAATCCTATGAGATGAGCATTTTCTTTTATAATATAAACGCCAAGAGAATGAAATGTGGATATAAAAGGAATTTCGTTTTTAAAAGTCAAATCAAACCCATGTTCTTTTTCTTCAATCATTTTGAAAACTCTTTCCCTCATTTCTTTTGCGGCTTTATTTGTAAAGGTTATAGCTAAAATATTTTCAGGATTAATGCCCTCGTGTATTAAGTGCATTATCCTGGAAGTAATAGTTTTTGTTTTTCCTGCCCCTGCCCCAGCTACTATCAAAAGAGGTCCCTTGGTGTATAAAACAGCTTCTTTTTGTTGGTTGTTTAATGATTCCAGATAATCCATAGGTTTTTATTATATTCGGAAATGAGATAAAAACAAAACTCCTCCGACTGTGTCGAAGGAGTTTTGTTTATTCGGCGATTATAGTATCTTCGCTAGCTTCTTTTTCTTCGTTCGCTATGTTTTCAGATTCTTCCAGCATTAATTTTTCAAAATCAATTTCGGCTTCTTTGTCTGCTTCGTCTAACTCTTCTAAGCCTCGATTAATTTCATCTATGTTTTGATTTATTTCAGCATCTTTTTGGGTTATTTCTTTTTCAAAATCACCTGCAATGTTTTCTACATCTGCGCTAATACTCTTTGCTTCGTTGACCAGAGCTTCAATGTCGGCGATTAACTCGTCTTCGTTTTTTATTTTATCTTCATCGTTCATTTTGTTTCTATAAATTTATTTATAATTTTTCCATACATAGACTTTTCTACTTTTCTGACTTTGTAGTATTGTTTTACGATTCTTACAAAATTTTCTTTTGTCATTTGATTTTTCGGAGGCATTCTTGTTGCTCGAATTATTTCTTCTGGTGGAATCATTAAGAATTCAGAGCTCTGTCTAACCTTTCCTTGCTCGTCTGTTACATGCTCTGAATTTTCAACAACTAGAATATTCCATTTTTCTGTTAGATTTTCAAAACTTTCCATACCCTTATATACGATTTCAGAATTATTTTCTGAATCACTATAACCATATTGTTTTTCATATATGTCATTTCCCGGCTCACGTGGGTGACCTTCTGTTTCTTCGGTTCCTTTCCATTCATCAGCATATTTTCTTTCTTTTAACCCAAAATCGATTGGTCGATTATTTTTAACTCTAATGAAATTATTTTTCTTATTCCTGTAAGGTTCAGCTTTTCTATTAACCTTAGCTATTTTTGCGTTGATCTCTTTCCTTCTGTTTGCTATTTTAGCTTGTTCTAATTGTATCCCAGTATAAATATTATTAATCTGGTCGTTCAGTGCTTTTACGGAGTCGTTTTTTCTGATTTGTTTGTCTGAATAACCAGCTTTCATGTAGGCGGCTTCTATCTTAGCTCTAGTTTCTTCAATTTTTTTGACTTTAGCCTTTTGTTCATCTAGTCTAACTTCTGATGACATACAAAGAAGTTCGATTTCATTTCTTTGATCTTCTAACATACCAAGCCTGCCCTCGATTGGAGAAAGTTTCTTCTCGTAATGAGTGATAAGCCTGTCTGCGATGGCATCTCTTTTGTTGGCAAAAAGTTTTATTCGATTTTCTCGATCCTCAATTCTTCCTTGCAGTTTATCCATTTTCTTTTCATTTTTAGTGATTTGATTTTCTACTCTCTTTTCTGCTCGAAGGTTGGATGCTACGCCGGGCAACCCCATTTCTTCTAATATTGATGAAGCTTTGGAAATTTCAGACTTAACATTTTCAAGAACATTGTTTTGGGATCCGAATGAATCCATCTTGTCTTTGAGACGAGCAGCCTTTCCCTCTTTTTTGTCCATCCAAAATTGATTGTAGGCGATTTCCATTTTTCCAACAACCTTGTTTAGTCCAGGCGTCATATAAATTCCTTCGTAAGCATTAGACATTATTTCTTTTGCTCCACTTGAAATTTTGCCCCATAGACTTTTGTTGGGGCTCTCTATTGTTGGAGTAATTCTTTCGGGCTCCAATGAGGCTCGGTTTATGTTTTCGGGGGCGTTGTTTGTGGTGTTTGTTGTTTCCATATTATTTTGATTATTATTTATGTCGACATCTTCTGCGAAAACCATTAAATCAAATTTGGGCCAAAGGTGTTTGGCTGGTTCTGATTTTCCTTTTTGAGAGTTGTTTTTTTGTATCCCTTTAATTTTTTTCATTTTTTATTAGTACCATTAGCCCCTTTATATTAAAACAAACATTTAATAATTTGTTTACTTATATTTATATTATATCACATTATTGCTTATATTGTCAATATATAAAAATAGCGCTAACTCGGTTGAGCTAACGCTATTAATTTATTCGTGAGAAATTCGATTATCTACGAACGGAAAGGCTTGTTCTGCCGTTCGCGTCCCGATTAAAAGTTGTTTCTCCAAACCCTCTAGAGGTTAGACTAAAACCTCCGTCGGGGCATGATTGATAATCCATGCTTGCCGGCCTTCCCACCATATAGAATGGCTCACAGCAATGATCTATTGAGTGTAGACCACATGGACGACACTGTCTGTGATATGACGACAATCCTACTAATCCAAATAGGAAGAACAGGACTACTACTGATCCTACAGCAATCAACAGCCATCCCCACCATGGCACACCTACTGTTTCGGTGGTTGTGGTAACGTGGGTCTCTTCCGAAATGAAGGTTGGTGTTACCACCTGCCCCCTTATTCTGATTTGTTCGCCGGGATAGATAAGTACTATCCATTTCTCTCGTCCTTGGTCGTAATAAATACGGCTGGGCTCGTTGAGAAATGGATTTTCAGCGACGATATCACGCCACTGAGTTCCTGTGCCATATGCCTCATCTGAGTAACCCCAGATGGTGTCCCCTTTAACCACTTTTTTGAGAACGAATCCTTCGGATCCAATCTCTTTAACTGTTGTTTTCACAACAGTTGTGGTCTTAGTGTCCTTGTTTTGGCACGAAGCCATAAGGACAATAGAAAAGATGACCAAAAAGAAAGAAATGATATTTTTCATTTCTACTTGTGTTCAGTATTGCCCCCCTGTCCCCGGTTTAAATTTTTAACTAATCTTAATAAAAATTGTATCACAATCAAGCTCAAAAGTCAAGACCTATGCCCATATTATTACTTTCCTTTATCCTGTGTATAACTCGATTGACTTAAATCTCCTTCTGGGCTACCCTTAAATAGTAGGGTTCTTAGATGAGCCCTAATTTGTGCCGAAATCTAGAAATAGCCTTATTTTTTATTGGGCTTTCCGAAAGATTGTAACTTTTACACAATAAACACTCAGACTTCAGCTTTCGCTTTGGCGGTCGGACTAGAAGTTCCTTTGTGGAGGTGTGGATGTGTAATATATTTATTTTATAGAAAACCAAACTACAAAAGCAGAAGAGGGTTCATATTCTTCAAAAAGCCCCTTTGCTAAAATAGCCTTATCTAATAAGTCTTTAACCACAAAGGCTTGGTTCTTTTTTGCCATTATTTTTGCTTTTACCAGCACCCCAGGCGTAGCCAGTGCTGGTCTTTTTTCTAATTTATTGGGCGATTCGACCAATAAAGCAGAAGGATCTTCTGTCGCAACCGGAGAAACAGGATTTGTTCACAACTCGCAAACAATGCCTTTATTGGAAACACTTTCTATTAATCCTGATACAAAAAATATTTCAATCGATGAAGATATCATAATTATTCAAGATGATTCTTTTATATATAACAACGCCCCTATTGATATGGGTATTTCATACGAGAAGAGTTCAATCTCTGACAAGATGTATGTTTATACTGTTCAAAAAGGAGATACTCTTTCTGAGATAGCCGAACTTTTTGATATTTCTACAAATACTATCCGTTGGGAAAACAAAATTTCAGGAGAAAAAATATCAGTTGGTCAAAAATTAAATATTTTGCCGGTTACAGGTGTTAGACACACTGTTCAAAAAGGGGATACTATAGTTAAGATAGCTAATAAGTACGAAGCAGAATCAGAAGATATTTATATCTTTAATGATTTAACCAAAGAAAGCACTCTTAAGATTGGGGATATAGTGTTCGTGCCTAACGGTATTATTAAGCCTCAAGTGTCTGTTTCATCCGCTAAGACTTCTAGTTCTTCCTCAACTAAATCATCAAACACTAAAGCAGAAAGTGGATATTACATAAGACCTGTTTCTGGTATTGTTTCCTCTCCTTACGGTTCTCGAAAAGGTGGATTCCACTACGGAATAGATATTGCCAATAAAAGAGGCACACCTATCAAAGCAGCAGCTTCAGGGGTAGTGGTAAAAATTGTCACTGGCTGTAAAGAGGGTAATTCTAGTTGTGGAGGAAGATATGGTAATTATATAGCTGTCCAACATGCCAATGGAACAAAAACAATTTACGCACACTTGAATACAGTAGGAGTATCTTACGGTCAAAATGTTTCTCAAGGAGAAACTATTGGAACACTTGGAAACACAGGAAGGTCTACTGGTCCACACTTGCACTTTGAAATTGAAAATGCTAATGGATCAAAGATGCGTCCTCCATTTTAAAATCTAATATTATTAAAAGACCAGATTTATTATCTGGTCTTTTAATTTAAGTAAGCAATAGAATTATTTTTTAAAAACTAATTAAAAACTTCACCCCACCATCGCTGCAAGCGATCGCTTGCAGCGATGGTGGTTTTAGATAGTAAATAATTAAGTTGAATAATTTAATAAGCGTTTTTTGTTTTTTAACAACCCTCCCTGTCATGAAACTGAAGAGATTCTGGTTTTTTTGTTTTTAATAAATTTCTTTAGGACGATATTGAAGAGCTTCTAGTATATGAGATGTTGAAATTTTTTCACTACCTGCGAGGTCAGCAATTGTACGAGCAAGCTTGATTGTTCGATGATATGCTCTTGCGGATAGCTGAAGTCTCTCTGCACTTTGATTCAGAATTTTCTTAGCTTCATCGTCTAGCGGAGCGTAGATATTTAATTCTTTAACATTCATCTCACTATTACTATTTATTTTTCTTGTAGCATTTTTAAATCTTTTAATTTGAATCTCTCTGGCTTTCAGCACTCTTTCCTTAATGTCTTTTGTGCTGTCACCTTCTCGTTGCCCGTTAGATAATTTTTCAAAATCAACATTACCTACTGTTACCCATAAGTCGATGCGGTCGATTATTGGTCCAGATATTTTTCTTTTATATCTATCCAAGTCAGAAGGTTTGCAAATGCATTGTTTTTGTTTACTACCTTTATTCCCACAAGGGCACGGATTCATAGCCGCAATTAAAATAAAATTAGAAGGAAATATCGCTGAGCCTTTAGCTCTAGAAACTGAGACAAAATTATCTTCTAGTGGCTGACGAAGTGCCTCTAAAACTCTTTTTTCAAATTCAGGAAATTCATCTAAAAATAGCACTCCGCGATGAGCAAGAGTTACTTCTCCTGGTTTAATGTTTTGACCGCCACCAATCATTGAAACATAACTAGCTGTATGGTGTGGCGCCCTAAATGGCGGTTCGGTTATGAGATTGTCATCGAGAAGACCAACCACAGAATGAATTCCCATAATCTCTAGACAATCTTCTTTGCTAAGCCCTGGTAATATTTGAGAGAAAACCCTAGCCAGCATTGTTTTTCCTGTTCCGGGAGGTCCCGACATGGCTATGTTGTGGCCACCAGCCGCTGCTATTTCCAATCCTCTTTTTGCAGCCTCTTGTCCTTTAATGTCAGAAAAATCTAAGCTTTCTATTTTTTCTTTATATTCAATTTCCGTTCTTGGTGTTGGCGAAATTTTTTGTCTCTCTCTTTCTAACGGCTTTTCGCCCCTATCTATTTTTGTGGTGTGTAAATGATCGACAACCTCTTTAAGATTATGAGCGCCAAATACCATGATTCCATCTATAAGAGCAGCTTCCTTGGCATTATCTATTGGTAAAAATATTTCTTTAAATCCAAGCTTCTTTGCTTCTTCTGCCAAAGGCAATGCTCCCTTGATTGACCTTAGATCTCCGTTTAGCGAAAGTTCTCCTAAAAATATTTTTCCTTCGGGATTGAAATTAATTTCTTCAGCAGACAAAAGATAAGCGAGCGCGATAGCTAAGTCAAAATATGGCCCCTCCTTTTTTAAATCAGCAGGAGACAATGAGATAACTATTTTTTGTTGTTGGTTTTTGGGAGATGGATACCCGGAATTTTTTAAAGCAGAACTCATTCTGTCTTTGGATTCTTCAACAGCTTTATCGGGTAATCCAACTACCGTAAAACTATGAAGTGTTTTATTTGTGATATCCACTTCGATGGTTACGAGTTTACCTCGCAAGAGATTTGTTTGAGCTGAATATATTCTTGAGAATGACATATTATTAAAATAAAAACCACGATATTCCGTGGTTTTTATTACTTAAACTTTGTTCATACAAATTGTGCATGTTCTTGCAGAAGGATTTATGTCTAATCTTTCTTCCTCAATTTTCTTTCCGCAAACCTCACAAATTCCATACTCACCTTTTTCTATTTTGTCTAAAGCGTCGTTTACATCTATCAATTTTTTCTCTAAAGAATTAACCTTGATTGTTCTTTCTTCATAGTCTTCTGATCTTTCGGCCATATCTGCTTCGTCAGGGACTTCTTGGTTGATTATCTCTGTTTCAGGTACAGCTTCCCAGTCGCCGTGTTCATCTTTTTTGGCGATTAGAGAAATATCTTCCTCTGCTCTTGTTTTTTCTGCTATTAATTTTTCTTTGAATTTTTCTGTTTTCATGTCTAAGAGTGAATTACATCCACTTGTATTATCTTCATAATTACAACCTTAAAATTTACTTTAATCTTATCATTTATTAAATAAATAACAACCACAAATTAAGTCATTTAATAAAGGCTTTATTTAGGATTTTTGATTAAAATTGCATTTATTATTCTTTTTAAGACTTCGGAGTTTTCAGTAATAACTAGAGTGTTTTTATTAACAAAAGAATAAAAAAGAACTCCTTCTCCGTCTATCCCATACAAGACTCTGGCGTCTTTATTATTAACAATAATATCCTTCCAGTCTTTCTCGAATAATGCTGTGTCAGAGTCAGAAAGTGTTATGTCAAAAAGAATAAATAAATCAGAGAAGATAGATTTTTCCCAATCAAGCATTGATGCATACGCTAGGTTGTAGTCGTTAATTCCAAAAATAAGAAAACCCGTTGATCCATTCACGGCAGAATCGCCTTTATATTTTCCAAAAAGGAAATCATTGTTCATTGATCTAATTAGAGACCCAGGTGCCGTAGATTTCAAGATTGCAAGAAACTCATCTTTTGTTAGGTGTCGCTCTTCCTCATTATTTTCTTTTTTGTTTATAAAGACGGCATTAGCCCCGTTCTTTTCCTCGGATTTTACAGAATGAATAATTCCAACAAGATTCATTAGGCCGCTCACTTTTGTGGCGTCTATTTTGATAGCGTTGTCGTAACTAATGAATGTCTCAATTCTAGGTTCATGGCGAATTATATTACTCTCGCGTATCTTTTTCTGGTTTATAAAATAATAAGCCCCGTAAGCTGATCCAGCAATTAACATTATTCCGCCTAAGAAGAACATGATTTTAGAAAATACCGAATTGCCTGACTTGGCAAGGGCTTCTTGTTGCTCTCGCCTCTCTTTTTCGGCCATAGCAATTTTAATCACGGAAATTTGATTCTCTCGTACGGCTTCAGCCATATCAGAAGAAAAAGTTCTGATTGTTTTTAGGTTAGACCCTTTCTTTTGTTGTTCATTCTTTTCTTCCATGAAATAAATTTTATTTTTTAGAGAATATTATTTGGTTATAGTTTTAGGTTTAAAGAAATCTTTGTCTGCTTCTTTAATAGAGAAATTGATTCTGTCTCTTTCGTCTACTTTAATAACCTTCACGGGAACCATATCACCTCCTTTAATAATATCAGAAACTTTCTCTACTCGGAAAGGTGCAATTTCTGAAATGTGGACTAGCCCTTCAGTGTCTTGCCCTACTCGGACGAAGGCTCCAAAGTCTGTTATTTTGACCACTTGTCCGGTGGCCGTTTCGCCAACCTTCCACTCGTGAGTCATTTCAGCAATTATTGCCAGTGCTTTGTCGGCTCCTCCGTTTTTACCTGTAATAAATACTGTCCCATCTTCTTCAATAGTAATTTCTGTTCCAGTTTTTTCTCTAATTCCATTTATATTTTTTCCCCCAGGTCCGATAACCATACCAATTTGATCTTTATCAATCTTGATAGTTAGTATTTTTGGAGCATGAGGTGAAATATCTGATCGAGGCGTGCGGATTTCTTTCTCTATAGTTTCTAAGATTTGAGCACGTGCCACTTTTGCTCTTTCTAAAGCCTCTTTTAATATTTTTGGTTTAATACCTCCAACTTTAATATCTAGTTGGATAGCAGTAATACCATTTTTAGTGCCGGCTACTTTGAAATCCATATCCCCATAGTGATCTTCTGGTCCTTGTATGTCTGTTAGAAGAACATATTTGTCACTATCTTTTTCGTCAGACATTAATCCAATTGAAATTCCAGCTACTGGAGTTTTGATTGGCACCCCTCCATCCATCAAAGCCACTGTAGAAGCACAGATAGAAGCTTGAGAGGTTGATCCATTTGAAGCCGTTGATTCTGAAACCACTCTGATTGAATAAGGGAATACATTTTTTTCTGGGATAACTGGGATAAGAGCTTTTTCTGCTAAAAATCCATGACCCATTTCTCGTCGTCCTACGTTTCCCACCCTACCTGTTTCACCGCTTGAGTATGGAGGAAAATTATAGTGGTGCATAAATCTCTTTTTTGTTTGAGATTCCATACCTTCTATGACTAATTTGTCTTCTGGGCCACCAAGAGAAAGAATAGACAAGACGTGTGTTTCTCCTCTGTAGAATATTCCGGAACCGTGTAACATCTCTGAAATGCCCCCCGCTTTTACAAAAAGCTTACGAATTTCATCTAGTTTTCTTCCATCAGCACGAACACCTTTTTCTAGGGCCATTCTGTGAAACTCTGCATCTAGATATGTGTGAAGATAATCTTCCGCTACTCCAATATAATTTTCTTCTTCGGCATATGTTTCTTTCAAAATATTTTTCCAAAGATCTTCTGCCTCGTGAGAAACTTTTTTACTTTCACTAGTAAATAATTTTTCTTCTAATATTGGTCGGATTTTTTCGTTGAACAGATTTATTGTCTCTGGCTTGATTTCTGTTTTTGCGAAAACTAATTTTTCTTTACCTAGTTCTTGTGCTATTTTCTTTTGAAAATCTTCCCACTTAGATATTTCTTTAACTGCCAAATCAAAACACTCGCCAATTTTTTCTTCATTGTATTCATATGCCATGGCTTCAATCATGTTGATTGTCTCATCTTTTCCGCAGACCAATAAATCTAAATCGTATACAGATTCTTCTTCGGTTGGAATATAGTTATTGATCTTGATTTCCTGATTTCCTTTTGTGACACCTACCTGAACAGCTCCGATTGGTCCATTCCAAGGAATGTCTGAAACGAGAGTTGCTATTGATGCAGCATTAATACCAAGAACTTTTGGATCAGCTTTTCCTACGGCGATAACTGTGACAATAACCTGGACTGCATTTTTGATACTTTGATCAAAAAGAGGTCTGATGGTTCGGTCAATCATTCTAGACGCAAGTATTGCTTGGTCACTCGCACGTCCTTCTCTCTTGTTATATTGTCCACCAAGAATTTTTCCAGCTGCATAATATTTTTCTAGATATTCTACTGTAAGATTAAAAAATCCAAGATTCTCATTTGCAGATTTTGAGATAACAGCTGTTGCCATTACCACTGTTCCTTCACTTTTTAAAATCACAGATCCATTAGCCTGGTCAGCTAGGTCTGTGAATAAAGCAGTAATTTTCTTACCACCTATTTCTATTTCGTATTCTTTGCTTTGCATATGATTTTGTTATCCGGCTATCTTTTGATTGCCCAGGATAATTTAATCCTCAGACTCTAGTTTTGAAACTTGCGAAGGCTTCAACTCTAACTGTCTGAAGATTAATAAATTATCTTTTAATATTAATATATATATCACAAAATAGTGATTAATTCAAAAACACCCCGACTTTTGGTCGGGGTGTTTTTAGTAAATTAAATATTTACGATAGTTGGCAGAAAGGTCTAAGAAATCGTCGGCTTGTTCTTTTAGTTTCATACTTGCAGATTTACCAAATGAAACAACTTCAACTTGGACACCAGAAGTACTTTGCAGATACTCAACAAGTGGAACGAAGTCTCCATCTCCAGCAATTAAAACGACAGCATCCAGCTTGGGAGCCATTTTCATGGCATCAACAGCCATCCCAACATCCCAGTCGCCTTTTTTGGCACCACCAGCAAAAATTTGTAAATCTTTTGTTCTAGTCTCTATGCCTAATTTTGTTAATGCATCAAAAAAATGTTTTTCTTCACCACCTTCACTTGTGATTACGTAAGCTATTGCTCTGACTAATTTTCTACCAGCAACAGCATCTTTTAAAACAGCTCCAAAATTAACTTTTCTTTTATATAAATTTTTAGCGGAATGATATAAATTTGATGTATCTATAAAAACTCCAACCCGCTGTTCTTTATGTTTGATTATACTCATAAAAAAATTTCCTATTATTAAAAAACTCGACCACAATATTAATGATACTACTTTTTAAAACAATAATATAGATTAAAAACAAAAACCCTCGGACAAGCCGAAGGTTTTTGTTATGATTTGATTTTTCTGGTTTCTTCTAAGAATTTCTCTTTATCTTTCTTTTCGATAGATTTCAAGTGTGTTCTTCGATCAGCAACCATTTTTATCAATCCACGGCGAGAGTGGTTGTCTTTTTTGTGGACCTTTAAATGATCTGCAAGTTCATCTATCTTTTTACTTAAGATAGCAATTTGAACCTCAGGACTACCGGTGTCTTTGTCGTGTCTTTGGCTTTTCTTGATAACATTTTGTTTTTTCTTTGTTGTTAACATTGCTCCAAAATAGTAGCATAAAATCACTAAAAAAGCAAATCAGGACAAATGCTTGTGGCCCTTGTGAAAAAATTAGCTTAGTATATAATAATATTATACCTATTTATTAGGGATCGTTTGCAAACGGTCGAGTATTATATTAATTAGCATTTGTGTTTGTAAAAAAAATACAAAACTAAAATAATGAATAAACAAGCATTAGTAGAAATGGTTCACGAAAAACTAGGCGGAACGAAAGTTCAAGCAGAGGATGTAGTGAATAGCATATTTGACTCTATCGTTGCTACCTTGAAAAAAGGTGGCGAAGTATCAGTAGCAGGTCTTGGAATCTTTTCAGTTAAAGCTCGTGCAGCACGCATGGCTCGTAATCCTAAAACAGGAGAACAAGTTAAAGTCGCAGCTACGAAAGTTCCAAAGTTTAGAGCCGCAAAAGCTCTTAAGGACGCTGTTAAATAATTGTTAAACAACAATTGCTTTTAAAAAAGCCATCCATTCTATCTGGATGGTTTTTTGTTTTTTAATTTAAGATTAATGAGCTCCTGCTAAGAGAATCATCGCGGCTACGCCGATGCCAATAAAAAATAGAGGCATAACAGACTTTCGCGTTTTTGAATCTTTGTGAAGTATCGGTATTAAATCAGCGACGGCAACATATATGAACCCTCCTGCTGCTATGGGCATAAGCCAAAGCGCAAATCCTTCGGTGGTCGATCCGAAAATTATGGCCACTATTGTTCCTAAGAGTGCCGCGCTGGCAGAAATAAAATTGTAAAGAAGGGCTTTTTTCTTTGAAAAACCAGAATGAATTAAAACAGCAAAATCCCCTATCTCCTGAGGTATTTCATGAAGGACTACCGCAATGGTGGTTGCGACACCAAGAGGAATGCTGACGATAAAGCTTGCACCGATAATTATACCATCAATAAAATTATGAAACCCGTCGGTCAAAAGAATCATTCTTCCGGCTGGGTGAATTTCTGAATGTTCGCAATCTTCGCCGTGATGGTGCCAATGGATAAATTTTTCGATAATAAAAAATATAAGGATACCACCAATAATTAAAAGACTAACAATATGTTCATCTAAGCCACTTTCAAATGATTCGGGGATGATGTGGACAAAAGCTCCACCCAAGAGAGCTCCGATAGCAAGACCGATAAAACACCCAATATATTTTTTAAGAATATTTTCTTTGACAGCCAAAGATATAATTCCGATAAAAGAAACGAGGCCAACAATGGCCACACTTAGAATTGCGTATAAATAATTTGTAATCATTCTTTTATTATAGCAAAGCTGTCAAGATAAAAAAATTGTTTTTATTAAAAAATATGCTAATATATAGTGGTTATCATCGAGGTGTGGTGTAACGGCTAAC
>CAYPQU010000002.1:0-111003 GCA_964412965.1 uncultured Candidatus Saccharibacteria bacterium
TTTGTGAAAGCGCAGGCATAATTTTTTAGTAAAAAAATAGCCGAGCTGGGGTCGCGAGCACTTACATATTTTACGAACACCTGGAGTAAAATATTTAGTGACTTGTGACCACATAGATTTTGCATGCTAAGCATACCACTAATCGTGTAAGGATCGATAAGCGTACTCGCGGTCTCTGTAGGGTCACAAAAGCGCGAATTCAAAAAGACTGGACTGCTCCAGCCTTTTTGAATTCACGAATCTCTCTTTAGGTGAACTAATTATATCATTTGCACGAACTTTTACGAGCGAAAGAAATAGCGTGCCTCGCGCGTGCTACGCACGCCTGTGTATGCACACAGTTTCTCCAAATGAGAAAAAACGAGGCACGCAATACCAATAAAATGGACTCAGTCTTGCAAAACTATTTTGTGAGGAAAAGATTGGCAAAACCTCGGCTAATTTTTTTGGCAAGGCGGGTAAATGGAAAAAATACCCATAAAATGATAAAATCATTTTATGGAAGATTTGGGATTCAATAAAATAATAAAAAATATAAACGAAAAAAAAGCGGTGATTTCGGTGAACCGCTTATTGAAAAACTTGGTCTGAAAAAAGGCAAGGAAGTTTCATTGATCAAAAGATCGCTTTCCGAAAGTTCTGCTATTGGTATTGGTCAAAAAATCGAAGGTAAACTTGTCCGAGACATCCATATTGGTATGCCTATTGAATTGAAAAATTCAAACACTAGTCCGATTAAAGAAATTAAGGAAGAAAATGGAGGATATTTTGTAAAAACATTAACATCTGTTTATCAACTTTTTCTACAATCACAACAACAAGATAATGTAGAAAAAATTTCTGAACTCCAACAAACTTTGCGAAATATTGAAACTCATATAAATGAACAACCAGAATCTGTAAAAGATATGTTTCAAGAAATGAAAGATAAATTTTATATTAACAAAATAATTGACGGAAAAAATTTTATATTTACTCAACTTAACGGTAATGATATTTTAACTCTTGTGCAAGATGAGAAAAATTCTGATAGATACAAAACGAGAATTTTCCGTTTTTCGGGCTCAGATCATCAGTGGAAAGTTTTGCCAGGATACCGCGCAGACGGTAGCGGAGTAATGAAAGGAGATGAGAGTAATGAATTGCATCATTACGTCCAAAGTGCAAAACTTGATAAAAGATTGTATGAGATGATAGATTCGCTTCCTCAAAAATATAGTCTTTATTCGGCAGTGAAATACTTGCCAGACTTTTATGAAAAAGACCCAAAATATGTTGATGAATTTGAGTTTAAAGAAGAATATCAAGAACTTGAAAACTCCGAGTGGAAAAAATTACAAAAAACTTGTCAAAATTTTTATAAAGTATATGAACGTTTTGTCCAAAGTTCAGATGGTTTTCAAAATTTTACGCTTGAGGGCGAACTTTATAAATGGGTTACGCAAGCAGAGAGCATCCTAGAATTTAAAAATATAAAAAATTGCCTTGAAGAGATAAATAAAAAACCAGAATATGCTGAGCGATTAAAAAAAACAAGTTTAATATTTTTAGAACGGCAAAATCCTGAATTAAAAAAGATTACTGATGTATATGATAAAAACATCGAAAGCTATGTTGAAAAATTTTTTAATATACCATTTCCAAAAGATATGGTTCCTGATTTTTCTACAAAAAATAGAATTGATACTTATTTTAAACGAGAAATTAGCAGTAAAAATCCAAAAGAAGGTATCACTGTTGAAGAGTATAAAGTTGAAAGCAAGGAAGGTGATGTTTTGATTTTTGCTATGGCTTATGATTCAAGTGGCAGAGTTTACATAGATAATATTTATGATCCGAGAGTTGGCATGAATGATTATGGTATTCCTCAAAAAATTACTCAAATGGGTCATTTAGTATATAAACCGGAAGATTATGATGATCAAGTTAGATTTGGTATACCCAAAAAATATCTTAACAAAAAACCTAGTAGCGGCGGTTATACCGATGTAAGTGCTTTATGGGAAAATCTTGAACCAATAAAAAAATACAAAGAGGAACTTAAAAAGCGAGGAGAGATTAAATAATTAATAAAATATAAACAAGCTATATAGACTAAGAGGGTATTTCGGCTTTACCGAAATATAAATATTCCTTTTTCTCCAAAAAGAATTCACGTTTGTGAAAGTGCAGGCATAATTTTTATAAATTAATTTATGATATAATTACCATGTATATTTATAATCTTGTGGTAAATAATATTAATATGTTTAATTTCTTAAAACCCAAAATTAAAATACCTAAAAAAGATTGGCTAAACCCCAAAATAGAAATTCGAAATACTCAAAATAAAGGAAAGGGTATGTTTGCTATCGATTTTATAAAAAAGGGAGAAGTGGTTGTTATTTGGGGTGGAAATTATGTTGATAAAAACAAGGCAGACATAGAAAAAAATAACGGAAAATTAGTGATGCAATTTGATGAAAATTTATTTTCAGTGGAGGATCGAGGAGAGAGTGATACATATTTTATAAACCACTCTTGTAATCCCAATGTTTGGATGCACGACACCTTCTCACTAGAAACAATGAGGAACATAAACAAAGGAGAAGAGCTGGTAGCTGATTATGCTATATGGGAAACTGATGAAAATAAGGTTTCTAAATGGAAATGCTCATGTGGATCTTCAAATTGTCGCGGCATAATTACCGGTAAAGATTATCTAATTCCAGGGCTTCAAGATAAGTATAAAAATCATTTTTTGCCTTTAATAAACAAAAGGATTTTGAATCATCTTTTTACACCTTGACAAAATCTGTTAAATATGCTATTCTTAAATTAAGATTGAAATTTAGGGGATAACTTTTTAAGGCTACCCCTTTTTATTTTGCGCTCTAGAAAAATTAAATAAATAAAATTTAAAGCCGGGGACAGGGGAAAACTGAACTCTTTAAAAAATGGTACTAGGTATTATTATTCTTATCATTGCGATCGTTTTATTTTTCGCGAAAGAAGGAATTAAAAACGTAACAGAAGGTGGACTTGATCTCACTAAAAAAAGTTGGATTATTTGGTCTGTAGTAGGATTTGGTTTGTTCCTTATAACAAACCCGATCATCTATAATTCTGCCGGAGAACGTACTTATGCTCAGGACCCGATCTTTGGGTCTGAAAAGGTGGTTTTTAACCCAGGATTGAATTGGGGTGGATTATTTTGCAGGACACAAAAGTGGCCGGATGTAATGTCGACAGAATTTGACTCGACAAACACTGTGTCGATAAGGTTTAATGACGCTACTCAAGGAGAAGCCTGGGCTAATGTACGCTGGGATTTACCTAAAGATGAAGTTGCTATGATAAACTTGCACAAATCTTATTTAAGACCTGAAAATTTACAGCTTCGTACACTAGAACCTTACACTAGGGAGTGTCTGGCTTTCGCTGCTCAACTGATGGAGAGCGAAGTGCATTACTCTGGAGGACAGAGTAAACTGAAGGAGGATTTCAGAGACCAACTTCTTAACGGACAGTATGTGCTCTCTACCAACACTTCTTTCATGTACGATTCAATTCGTAATGAGAGGGTTAAGATAACTAACACTGACTTAAGAAGAGACGCCAACGGACAACCATTGAGGATACCATCGGATGTCCAGATGTACCAAGTAAAAGCAGTGTTTGCGGCAGTTCCAAAGGTGGATTACGAATCAATTGTAGATGAAAAACTACAAGCGAAAATTGAACAATCTACCAAGGAATCGATTGCAAAACAAACCCTGATAACAGCACAGCAGGAGGCCTTGACTGCCAAAGCTCGTGCCACTCAATTGCTTGAAGAAACGAGAGCGAGTGAAGAAGCAGAAAAACTCAAGGCGGTGATTCAAGCAGAGAAGGCAAAAGCAGTAGCTCAACAGGAAGCCCTACAGGCAAAATTTTATGCAGATAAAGTGGAGCAAGAAGGCAGGGCAAAAGCTATTGCTAACCAGGCTTTAAGGGCTGCAGGTTTGACCCCTCAGGAACAAGCTGAGTGGGATTATAAAAAGCATGTAGACGGTATTAAGGCTCTTGCAGAAGGAATAGGTAAGACTCAATGGCCAGCTGTAATGACTTTTGGTGGGGGACAAGGAAACCCTACTAACCCCATTGAAGCTTTAGGAATTAAATCTTTGCTGGACATATCAAACAGCATAGGGAAAAATCCTTCTCCCACAGCTTCAAAAAAGTAATTTATTTTCATGTTTAACAGGATTGTTGTTTTAAACAACAATCCTGTTTTTTTTTGAGTAAAATTGCCTTTTAAGTTTTTTGGGAGTATAATATAAATAATTAATAAGGTCTGATTTATCAATTAATTTTTAAAGATTATGAATAAAAAGAATATTTATATTATAATAGCTGTTCTTGTAATTATTTTGGCTGCTGTTTTGTATTTAAAAAATGCAAATTTCAGAAAAGCTGAAAATTTAGCAATAACACCAACAGGAGAAGAAATACTAATTAAAGATATTAAGCTTACCGACTTAGATCAAAACACCGCCGATCCAGTTCTTACTGGTAAACAATGGTCATGGAAGGAAACTTATATTAATGATGGGGATAAAATCATTAACCCAGTAGATCCTAAGATGTTCGTACTGTCATTTATTAAAGGAGACAAGTTTACAACTACGACTGATTGTAATAAATTCATGGGAACTTATGTTTTAGCAGAAAAGAGTTTATCCATGTCAGATATAGCCTCAACCCAAATGGCCTGCGAGGATCCTTATGCTCAAGAAAAAGCATATTTATCTATGTTGTCAGAAGCAGAAAGTTATTTTTTCCGAGATGATGGTAGTTTGATTATAATGATGAAAGAAGATAAGGGTACCATGACTTTTACTCCCACTACAGAATCAGTAGAATAATGCTAAATTATAAAAACCGCTCAAATGAGCGGTTTTTATAATTGTTGAATATAGATAAGTATAAATGATATAATATTTATATGAAAGAAAATATCAGTACAATAAATTATTTATTAAAGACTGCGAAATGGTTAATTCCAGCAATAGCTTTTATTTTTATAATGTCAGCTTTGTTTTCTGAGATACAAAAAGGGGTGGAAGATATTGAAAAAAATAAAGGTAAAGAAAAAGAATCTGAAATTAAAATTATAGAAGAAAACTTAAAAGGAGATAAGGATTTAATTGAAAAAGCTAAAGACGAGATAAAAGAACCCGAGGTTTTGATACCCAAAAAAGAAGAAGTTAGAGAAGTGGAGGTGCTGCTACCAGAAGGAACAGATAGGTTCATTGTTTATTTAAATACCGACAACAGCGTTGTGTCTGATAATTTAGATTCTGGTGATTATCTGAAAGATAAAAATAAATTTTTGTCTATATTAAAAAGCGATAAAAAAGAAATAATGCCTGGGGCTTATAAAATTTCTAAAGAGATGACAGATGAACAATTGGTCAAAGTTTTTTCTGGTGCGCCATACATGAAGTGGGTAACTATTAAACCGGGATTAAGAAAAGAGGAGATAGCCGAAATTTTGTCAACCAATTTAGGCTGGAATAATACTCAAAAAAATGATTGGATAAATAAAGATACAGTCATTAGCCCAGAATACACAGAGGGTGTTTATTACCCAGATACATACCTTATTCCAACGGAAGAAGAACCAGCTCTTGTGGCAAAAAGATTAATAAATAAATTTAATGAAAAATTTTCAGATTATCTAAGTCAATTTACTTCTAAAAATATTAAATGGGCACGAGCTCTGACGTTGGCTTCTATTGTACAAAGAGAAGCTTCTAATAATCAAGACATGCCACTAATAGCTGGAATACTTTGGAACAGACTCGAACAAAATATGGCACTGGGGGTAGACGCAACATTACAGTATCTAAGAGGGGATAAGGGTAATGGCTGGTGGGCTCCGATTAGTGTATCAGAAAAACTAATAGATTCTCCTTTTAATACTTATAAATATAAAGGATTGCCTCCACACCCTATTTCTAATCCTGGTATAGCGGCCATAGAGGCTGTATTAAACCCAGCAGAGACAGAATGTATGTATTATATACATGATAAAAACAGAAACACTCACTGTGCTGTTACTTACGAAGAACATATATTAAATATCCAGAAATATTTAATAGGAGAATAAGTAGGGTTTATTATGTTATAATAATTTTATGAACAAAAAACAGGTAGCTTTAATCATATTAGATGGATGGGGGTATAGAGAAGATAAGAAAGATAATGCCATAGAAGCTTCTAAAAAGCCTATTTTTGATGGCTTATGGAATAAGTGGCCACATTCCTTACTTGAGGCTTCGGGGCTTGCCGTGGGGCTTCCAGAAGGCCAAATGGGAAACAGTGAGGTTGGACATATGACTATTGGTTCTGGAAGGCCCCTTGATCAAGACTTGGTCAGAATAGATAAATCTATAAAAAATCGAGAATTTGAAGATAATGAATCTTTTGTAAAATTATTTAACCATGTAAAAGAAAATAATTCAGCCGTACATGTAATGGGATTGTTGTCAGATGGAGGAATTCACAGTCACGAATCACACCTTTTGGCTTTTATCGAAAGTGCTAAAAAACACGGCATAGAAAAATTATTTGTTCATGCTTTTATGGATGGCAGAGACACTCCTCCTCAAAGCGGTAGTTTTTATTTAAAAAAGTTAGAAGACAAAATGAACGAAATTGGACTAGGGGTAATTGCCAGTGTTTCTGGTAGGTATTATGCTATGGATCGTGATAAAAATTGGGAAAGATTAGAGAAGGCAGAAGAAGCAATAGTCCTTGGCTTGGGAGAAGTTTGTGAAATTAATCCATCAAAATATTTAGAAAATTTATACGAAGATGGCTCAATAGATGAGTTGCTTGTTCCTTTTGTTTGTCTAGATAAAGAAGGGAATAAAAATGTTTTAGGTAAAAACGATGGGGTATTCTTCTTTAACTTTAGAGCAGATCGGTCTCGCATGATGACTACCAAAATACTGGGGAAAAGTTTAACCGAAAATATAATGTTTGTTACTATGACAGATTACGGAGATGAATATAAAACCACCACAGTTTTTTCTCCTATAGATGTTGAAAATACTTTAGCAAAAGTTATTTCTAAAAATGGTTTGTCTCAGGTTCATGTAGCCGAGACGGAAAAATTTGCTCATGCAACTTATTTTTTAAATGGTGGAAAAGAAAAAATATACGACAACGAAGAAGATATTTTAGTTCCAAGCCGCAAAGATATAAAAACTTATGACGAAGCTCCAAAGATGTCTGCGAAAGAAGTAGCAGATAGTGCGATAGAAAAGATAGAAGCAGGCGCGGATTTTATATTTATAAATTTTGCTAATCCAGACATGGTGGGACACACAGCAGTTGTTCCGTCGATAATAGAGGCGATAGAAGAGACAGATTTCCAGTTGGGTAGAGTTATAGAAGCCTTAATTGCGCGAAGCGGTGTAGCCATAGTAACAGCAGATCATGGAAACGCTGAAATAAACATTGATCAAGTAACTGGTTTTAAACATACTGCACACACGACAAGCCCAGTGCCTTGTATTTTGGTTGGAATGGAAGAGCCTATTCGCAATGGAACCTTAGCAGACTTGGCCCCAACTGTTTTTAAAATTTTTGGAATTAAAAAACCAGAAGAAATGACAGGAGAAAGTTTGTTTTAATTTTTTAAAAATGGAAAGTTGAAAAATGATTTATTTTTAGTATAATCATTAAAGTTCTTCTTAACAGATTTGCTATTTGTGTAAAAAGCGGAGGGTTGGCAGAGAGGTTGATTGCACCGCTTTCGAAAAGCGGAATCCTCGAAAGGGGATCACAGGTTCAAATCCTGTACCCTCCGCTTTGGACGCAAGTTTACCTGTTTTGCGCGGTTAGCTCAGTTGGTAGAGCGCGTCATTGACGTTGACGATGTCAGAGGTTCAAATCCTCTATCGCGCACAATCGTAAAAAAAATCTCCCACAGGGGAGATTTTTTTGGGCTAATTATTCTTTATCCAAATGTATGCGTCCTCGATGGCCTTAATTGCATCACCAACTGCAATGTTGTTTTGATGATATCTACCATTAGAACAATCTCCAGCTGCCCAAATTCCAGGGCAAGAAGAAGCTTGAGTAGTTGGATCAACTATAATTTTTCCATGATTATCTATCTCCAAGAGATCTTTAGCAAAACTAGTGTTAGGAGTTTGCCCTATTTCTACAAATATTCCATTTGTAGGAACGTTGATTGTTTCTCCGTTTTCGTTATTTTTATATGTTATAGATTCTATGAATTGACCTCCATCCACTCTCAAAACCTCTGCATTTTTAATAGATTTAAATTTAGGATTATCAGAGATTTTTTGAACAATAATTTTATCTGCCTTAAAATCTAATCCGGATGTAATCAAAGTTACAGATTTACAATAGGCCACCAGTTGCATAGCTGTTTCAAAACCAGAATTGCCACCACCGACAACCACAACGTCCATGTCTGTAAACATTGGGCCATCACAAGATGCACAATAGGTAATACCTTTATTTTCATAAATATCAGATCCTGGGACATTTAATTTTTTACGCCCACTACCAGTTGTAATGATAATGGCCTTTGTTTTATATTCAGTTCCTCTTTCAGATGTTGCGATAAATCCATGTTCATTTTTTTTAATTTCTTTAATTTTTTCACCCTCAAATATATTAAAATTCTCACTTTTATAAGAAACAACATGGTTTCTTAAATCATCCGCGAGCTTCTTACCCGATATTTCCTTTGTTCCTATCCAGTTGTAGATATTCTCAGAAACTGTAGATTGTCCACCAAATTCGCTAGTAATAACAGCTGTTTTTAATAATTTTCTAGCAGCGTACACCGCAGCCCCACTTCCCGCTGGACCTCCTCCTAAAATAATTAAATCATACATATCTTTAAGTAAGTTAAATAAATAAAATCACGAGTTTTTGCTCGTGATTTTATTATAACAATTGTGATAATTTTTACCAATTATTATTTTTTACCTCTTCTTAAAAAAGCGGGAACAGTACTCCAGTCATCTGTGTCGTCAACAAATAAATCGTCTTCTATAATTTCTTTATTTTTTTCTACTTCTTTTGTTTCTGCCTTAGGGGTTTCTTTTATTGTTTGCATGACATCTTCTTTGGTTAGGGAAGAAAGGGGCAGTTCTGATGTTTGTGGCTTTGAGGTTATTTGAAATAATGATCTTTTAGGCATATCAGTAGGGAAGCCAGTAGCAATTACAGTAACTTTGATTTCTCCTTTCTTTAGTCTTTCGTCTTGGATAGTTCCAAATATAACTTTAGCATCTTTGTCGATAGATTCGGTAATAACTTTTGCAGCTTCTTGTATTTCAATTATAGACATATCTTCTCCTCCCGCGATAGCGAACAAGACACCCTTGGCTCCTGATATAGACAAATCAAGAAGAGGGGAATTAATAGCAGCAAAGGCTGCTTTTTCTGCACGTGATTCTCCGGCTGCCACACCGATACCCATTAGAGCGCTTCCGGCATCTGACATGATTGCTCTAATATCAGCGAAATCAACGTTAATCATTCCTGGTGTGGTGATAAGATCAGAAATACCTTCTACTGCCTGTTTTAATACTTCATCGCACATAGCGAAAGCCTGTCTAAAACCAACAGCCTTGTCTGACACTGAAAGCAATCTGTCATTCTGAATAACCAAGATTGCATCTACCTCTTTTTCTAAGTCAGCAAGCCCACTCTCTGCTATTTTCATTCTCTGATTTCCTTCAAAAGAAAAAGGCTTAGTGACAACTGCCACTGTTAAGATTCCTTGTTCTTTAGCTGCTTGAGCTACGATAGGAGCTGCACCTGTACCCGTACCTCCGCCCATTCCACATGCTATGAAGACCATATCGGCCCCTTTTATCACGTCTTGAATTTCAGCTTTTGTTTCTTCTGCGGCTCGTCGGCCAACTTCAGGATTCATTCCTGCTCCTAGACCCTTAGTTAGGTTTTTCCCTAGGTGAACTTTTTTCTCTGCTAATGAATTATGTAAGTCTTGAGTGTCAGTGTTCATTGCTATGAACTCAACTCCTCTTACCTTAGAATTAATCATGTGGTTTAAGGCGTTTTTTCCTGAACCTCCAACTCCGATGACTTTAATTCTAGCGAATGATTCTATCTCTGGGTTTAATTTAGGCATATAATTTAAAGACAAATGTCATATTGTTATTAATAAAACTGTGTAATACATAATAACAGAAATTCCAAAAAATGGAAATTTGACAAAAATATATTATGTATTCATATATAAAAAATACTTAAGGTAAAAGCTGAGACAAAAAACGAGAAATTATATTTTTAAAAAAACTTCTTGCTTCTTTGATATCGTTTTTGATAGAAGAATCATAAAATTCTTCGTCTGTATTATATAGAGCGAGAGATAATGCTGTGTACCAAGAATTATCTCTGACTTTAAATTTATTTATTAAAGAAAAATCAGATGTACCTACTTTGCTTGGAAGTTTTAATTGTGCTTTTGCAATGCTGTCTATGTTATTTACCCCAGAACCTCCTCCGGTTAGAATAATTCCAGCAGGAAGAAGCTCGTTTCTTTTTATTCTTTTCAGGTTGTTATCTACTAGTTCAAACATGTCACCAAGTCGAGCCTCAATAATTTCATCAACTTTTTTCTTAGAGTAATCTCCGCCTATAACATTTCCCATTTTAATAGTTTCTGCTTCTTCTAATGAAATTTTTAATCCTAAGGCAATATCTTTAGTAATATCTAAACTTCCTATTGGGTGAACATGAAGAGATATGGGAAGATTGTTTTCAAAAACTATAGTGGACAGAGTTTCTGCCCCTATGTCTAACATAATACAACCAGCAGCTTTTTGTTTATTGCTTAAAATAAGGTTACCAGTAACCAAAGGAGATGCAATTATGTCTTCGATGCTTATTTTAGATAGTCCAAAAGCGGTGATCAGGTCTTCCAGGTTTTGTTTTAGGCAGGTGATAAAGAGTGTTTTAACTTCTAGCTTTGCACCTTTTAATCCTTCTGGTTTTACATAGATTTCTTTTCCATCCAATTTGTAACTTAATGGAATGGCGTGAACTATTTTTTTGTTTGTTATATCTAAATTGTTTTCACTATTTGATATTACTTTTTCTACGTCAAAAGAGGTAATTTCCTGATCAGCCTTAGTGGTCATTACAGACCCAGAACAAATGGTAGAATTTAAACTAATACCACCAATAGATACATAAGCTTTATTTATTTTATAACCAAGAGAGTTTTCTGCTTGTTTAACAGCTCTCTTTATACTATCAGCAACTTGATCGGTGTTGATGACATAACCCTGTCTCATACCTTTTGTCTCTGAAAGGCCTGTGGCGATAATAGTGTTTTCTTTCTTGTCTTTATCGTATTTAACCACCACTACTTTAGTGTAGTTGGTTCCAACGTCTATTCCACATGTGTAAGGGCCTTTTGACATATTTATTTTTTGGGATTAAAAATTTTAAAATATTTATCTTCTTGCAATTCCATTTTACTACCATGTTTTAAACCTTTCAAATGCAAACACCCGTGAATGAACAGAAAGATCAAAAACTGGTCGTAGGTCATATTAAACAGTATAGCATCTTTTTTAATTTTTACAGGATCTAATGTTATTTCTCCAGATTTTTTACTAAGAACAAAAGAAAGAATATTAGTTGTTTCATCTATTCCGCGATAAATTCTATTAATTTTACGTTGTTCTATTGCTCCTAAGATGGTTAAGCTAAGTTCGTATTTTTCTCCGAGAATTTTATTTTTAACAGAGACAAAAGGCAAGCGCGGAAGCTTGCCTTTTGTTTTGTTTAGAATTGTGAAGAATTCTGATTTCATTTTATTTTCGAGCCCTTCTTCTTGCATATTTATTTTCTTTACCTAGTTTGAAGAGTTTTTCCAGCTCTTTTTTTCTAGAGATTTTCTTAAGGGCAGCTTGCTTTGTTTTAACTTTAGACTCTGCTCGTTTGTTGTATCTCTTGCTTTTTACTTTTTGGATAATGCCAGATTCTTGAACTTTACGAGTGAACCTTCTTACTAGGTTCATGTTGCTCTCATTGGCATTCTTTTTTACTTCTATTACTGTTATCATATAAGATGATATTAACATCTTATTATGACTAAAGCAAGTTAATCTTTTCAGTGTATAACTATTAATTTATAGACTCTTTCTTTTTTATTAAAGGATTTAATAGTTAGCATGGAAATTTCTTATTCTTCTGAAAACAACTTTTTTATTAAAAGAGCAAATTTGGATTATATTAAAGATTATGAGGAGGTAGTTGAAGTAAGCCCTTTTGGGTGGAATTTTAATTGGTGTTGGGGGAGGGTATGTTTTTAATTTATTAATCTCTATTTTTGCAAAACAATTTGGGGGTGATACTATTAGGTTATTCATGACGCCGTGGGCCTTTGTTGGATTAATTTTACTTTTCTCTATTATTATTGGGGTAGTTTCTGGTTGGTGGCCCGCACATCGAGCTGCCAGTCTTTCTCCTAAAGAAGCATTCACAAAGAGGTAGTTTATAATAAATCTTCGGGATCGACATTGATGGAGAAGGAAGGAGACAGGTTGTGTAAATTTTTGTATAGTTCTTCATCAATTTTTTTCATACCTTTTTCTACGAGTGGCCATTTATTAGTATCTACTTTTAAAACAGTGTTAGTTATATAGTTACCTTTTATTTTACTAACAAATGCGCTAAAAATTTGAGGTTCATACGAAGCCAGATTTTTTTCTAAAAAGTCCCTGGCTTTTTCTGTATCCTTAGAAGATCCTTCAAAAGAGATTTTTATTAATCTTTTAAAAGGTGGGTATCCAAAAATTTTTCTTTCATTAATATCTTCTCTTAATAAAGACAAAACATTTCCACTCAAAATAGATTGTAATATTTTACTGTCAGGTATTCTTGTTTGAATTAGAACCATGTCCTCAGTAATATTAGCGAGTTTCTCTACTAAGTGAATTATTTTTTGACCAATATTAAAACTAGGAATAGAAAATAATCCATCTAGAGAGATAATCGCACTATTTTTTATCTTATTTTCAAGAAAAGAGAAGGTCATCTCAGTCCCTAAAAGTATAGACCCGGGGGTTTTATCAAACTTGCTAATAATTTCTTTTGCCTCCCTGGATGTTTTTACGTTTTCCTTGTCTATTTGGAAAATATCTATTTCAGGGAATATGTTTTTCAGCTCACTGTAAACTTTATCTATGCCTACTCCCAAAGGAACCAGATTCCAACTGTTGCAATTAGGGCAATTTATCTCAGTTCTTTCTTTGCGCCCACATTTGTTACACATAAATATTCTTGTCTTATCATCTTTGTTGTCTTTATTTTGTTTGGGGCCGTATAAAACAATTGGTATAGAACAAGAAGGGCATAGTAATATTTTTTTACAATCATTACACACAGTCATTGGTGCTAGTCCTTTTCTTAAAGTGAACAAAAATATTGATTCCTTATTTTTTTGAGCTTGTTCAACCAAAGAAATCACCTCTTTTGATATTATCTGAAATTCTTTTTTGGAATCTTCTTTCTTCACCATGTCTATTATTTTTATATTGTCTGTTTGAAATAAACGATAAGAAGGAGATGATACTTCATAAAACTCACCGTTGTTATATCTCTCTAGTGTTTCTGGTCTTAGTAAGGTGTCTCCAAAAATTATTTTGATATGATTTATAGTTGAAAATATTTCAGCAAAACTTCTGATGTCTAAATACGGTCTAGAAATTTGCTTGTAAGCTTCGGAACTTTCTTTTTCTATAATAATAGTTTTTATGTCGTGTCTTGGTATAGAAAAAAACATACCAGTACCTATTATTAACACTGGGTGATCTTTAGTTATAGTCTCATTGTAATTTTCTATTATTTTTTTCTCGCCCAACTCTAAATGAAATAAAAAAGTAAAAGATTCTATACCTCTAGATAATTCTTTGTAAAACATATTGATATCATACTTTGTAGGTAAACAAATAAAAACCGATTCCTTTTTAGCAAAAGATTCCCTTATTAAAGTTCGATAAAAAGCCAACCTGTCTTGTTCATTTGATTGAAAAATAAATTTTTCAATTTGAGTTTCGAACTCTACTTTTTGCGAGCTCTTATTTTTTTTAAGTCTATCTATCTTTTCTAGAAACAAAACAGGCAGTAAGGATTTGATGATGGAGCCCGTACTACTGACAAAATATTTTTTAGCAATCTGGCAAGCTAGAAAAAAATTCTGATTAAAAGGTAAATCTCCTTTAACGGATATTATTTTTTTAAGTTGATAGACTCTGTTTTTGATATCGCTTTTTATATTTAAAACCTGTTCAGAATCTATGACGATAGCTGATTCCTCTTTAGACCGAAGGGGGATTGTTACTATTGTTCCAGTAGCCAAATCCGAAGAAGAAAAATATGATAAGTATTCTCCTTTAAAACCTTTTTTGATTGGGATAACGGTCACTATATACATATTTACATCGTAACACAAAATAAGATTTTTTCACCATTTAAAATTTTAATAATTTGTGCTATATTTGCTTTGTATGAGTATTTTTTCTAAAAAATTAGGAATTGATCTAGGGACGGTTAACACACTGGTCTTTTTGCCTGGCAAAGGGATAGTTTTGAACGAACCATCTGTGGTAGCGGTATCAGAACAAGATAATACAATTTTAGCTATAGGATCTGAAGCAAAAGAAATGGTGGGCAAAACCCCTGAAAATATCGTAGTTTATAGACCAATGAAAGATGGAGTAATTGCAGACTATAGAGTGACTGAAGCTATGCTTAGATATTTTATCTCTAAGACTCTAGGTAAGTTTAATCTTTTTAAACCAGATGTAATGGTTTCTGTTCCTGCTGGAATTACTTCTACGGAAAGACGTGCTGTAGTTGAAGCAGCCATAAGAGCTGGGGCTAAGAATGCTTATGTAGTGAAAGAACCAATTCTTTCTGCAATAGGGGCTGGAATACCAATACAAGAATCTCGTGGATACATGATAATGGACATAGGGGGAGGAACGACCGATGTGGCTGTCATTTCACTAGGAGGAATTGTCGCTTCTACTTCAGTAAAATGTGCGGGTGATAAAATAGATCAAGCGATAACTGATTATATTAAAAAAACATATAATTTAGCTATAGGAGACAAAACAGCTGAAATAATAAAAATAAAAATTGGATCTGCAATTCCCATAGAAGAGGAAATCTCGATAACAGTAAAAGGACGAGACTACATACAAGGGTTGCCTAGAACCGCTGTTATTTCTACTAATGAAATAGTACGAGCCATAGATAAAGAGTTAAGAACTATGGTTGGAGCGATAAAAGATGTTCTTTCTCTTACTCCTCCAGAACTTTCTGCTGATATTATAGATGATGGAATAATAATGACAGGTGGTTCTAGCCAGCTTAGGCATTTAGCAGATTTAATATACAGAAGAACAGGTGTTAAGGCTAAGGTGGCAGAAGAATCTCTCTTGTGTGTAGCTAGAGGTACTGGTGAGGCATTAAATCACCTAGATACATACAAGAAAAGTATTTTAAGTAAAAAATAAAATTAGTTTATTGATAAAAATTATCTTCCAAGAAAAGTTAATAACAAAATGAATATTTTTAAAAAATTACTACCTGAAGACTTGTATCACAGCTACCTCATCGAAGGAAGTTTTGAACAAGCTGGGTTCGATTTAGTAGAATTCCTAAAAGAAAAAAAAATAATTACTGACAAGGATCCTGATTTTTTCTATCAAAGATATGAATCTCTTACTATCCAAAACAGCAGAGAAATTAAAAGCTGGCATAGTCAATTATCAGTGAAAAAAGAAGGGAAGAAGGTTTGTTTGATTGAAGCGAATTTTATAAACCGAGAAGCCGAACAGGCACTTCTAAAAATAATAGAAGAACCGAGTCAAAATACTCACTTTTTTATTATTACCCCTAATATTTCTATCTTGAAAGATACAATCAAATCAAGAGTACACTCTCTTAAATATCTAGATGAACAAAACAAAGAAATAAGCGAAATAGCTAAAAAAATAATATCATCACCTCTAGAAAATAGATTTAAAATTATTTCTGGTTTAGTTAAAGAAAATAAAAATGAAGATTCTAGCGGCTCACTTCGTAGATATGCAACTCTTCTATTATCTGAAATTGAAAAGATTGTTTATCTAAAATTTAAAAAAGATTCAGAAAATAAAGATAATATTTTTGTTTTGGAGGAAATATCAAAAAATAAAAAATATCTAAATTCCCCAGGGGCTGCCGTCAAGATGATCTTAGAACACATCGCTATCATTTTATAATTTTTAATAATAATTTATTTATAGTAAAATATCTTTATATGCAATACAATACACAAGATTTTAAAAATCAATTAAAAAAAGTAGAAGAATGGCTTTCAAAAGAATATTCTTCTGTGCACACAGGAAGGGCCACCCCCCTTATTTTAGATGGAATAATGGTAGATAGTTATGGGTCTAAAATGCCAATTAAAAATGTGGCTAGTGTAACAGTTGAAGATTCTAAAACATTAAGAGTGGCCCCTTGGGATAAAAGCCAGATAAGATCTATTGAATCTGCCGTTAATGAAGCAAATCTCGGTTTATCTGTAATATCTGATAGCGATGGAGTTCGTGTTATTTTTCCGATGTTAACGACAGAGAACAGGACAAAACTTGTTAAAGTTTTGAAAGAAAAATTAGAAGATGCTCGTATTAGTGTTCGTAAGGAAAGACAATCAGAAATGGAAACACTTGAAGGATTAACTGAAGATGAAACCAAGAGAGCAAAGGAAGAAATACAAAAATGTGTAGACGAGGTCAATGATAATCTCGAAGGTATTTTTAATAAAAAAGAAAAAGATTTAATGGAAAACTAATTTTTAAATATTTATGTCTATTTTAATTTTCATCATTATTCTTTTTGTTGTTGTAGTAGTTCATGAGTTTGGTCATTTTATTGTTGCCAAAAAATCGGGGATAAGGGTAGATGAGTTTTCTTTCGGTTTTCCACCTAAAATTATTGGTAAAAAAATAGGGGAAACTAACTATAATATAAACGCGGTTCCTTTTGGTGGTTATGTAAAAATTTATGGAGAAGACGGAGATGAAGAAACTCTAAACAAAGATGCCCAAAGAAGTTTTATTGGTAAACCAAGGTGGAATCAGGCTCTTGTTTTAATCGCTGGAGTCACTATGAATTTCATTTTAGCTTGGGCTTTGTTGTCTATTGGTTTTATTTCAGGTCTTCCTACTTCGACTAGTTCGTTTCCAGATCAAAGCAAAATTAAAAATCAAGCATTAACTATTACAAGTGTTTTATCGAATTCTCCAGCAGAAGAAGCAGGTTTAAAAACAGGGGACAAAATAAACTATCTAGAGACAGATAAAGATTCTACGCTAATCTTGTCATCATCTTTTGATCAAACTACGGTACAGAATTTTATCAAAACTCATCCGAATGAAGAAATACGCATAAATATCACAAGAGCAAAAGACACAATGACTTTGCTGGTTAGCCCATCTTTGGACGAAGAGAGAAATACAAGAATCGGTATATCTATGGATATGATTGGTAGATTAAAACTACCAGTACACATGGCTGTTTATGAAGGGTTAAAACTTTCTGGTAATTTATTTATTAACACAGCAGTAGGATTTTTTGATTTATTAAAAAACTCTATAAAAGGAGAAGGTAGTTTTGAATCAATTACAGGACCCATCGGCATAGTAGGAGTGGTTGATGATGCTGTAGAATTTGGATTTATTTATTTACTATCTTTTACTGCTTTGATTTCTATCAACTTGGCAGTAATAAATCTGATTCCTTTTCCTGCCCTCGATGGAGGCAAGCTATTATTCCTTGTAATAGAAAAAATTAAAGGCTCTCGAATAAAATCTAGTGTGGCTGGACTAATAAATAGTATTGGTTTTGGGGTACTCATTCTCTTGATGTTGTTTATCACATACAAAGATATAACTAAATTATTTTAATTACTGAATAACAAAATCGCTAAGTCGTTTTTCATTTACTTTTCTATTCATTTATGATATAATATATAGAGTAGATGAAAATTCGCCTTGTGGCGATTTTGTTTTTTTGCAACAAAAAAGAATGGAAATTGTTTGAGAAAATATTTATTATTAAATTAAAATTATTTATGGAAATTAGAAACATTGCGATAATTGCTCACGTTGATCACGGTAAAACAACCTTAACTGACCAGATGATGAAGCAATGTAAAATGGTTGATGAAGGAGTATCTATGGATTCTAATGCCCTAGAACAAGAAAGGGGTATTACTATTTATTCTAAAAATACTTCAGTAAACTACAAAGGCACAAAGATTAATATTGTAGACACTCCAGGTCACGCTGATTTTGGATCTGAGGTAGAAAGAGTTTTAAGGGCAATAGACTCTGTTTTGTTGTTGGTTGATGCACAGGAAGGTCCTATGCCACAAACGCGTTTTGTGCTAAAAAAATCTTTAGAATTAGGTTTAAAACCCATTGTGGTGATTAATAAAATAGATAAACCTGCGGCTAATCCCAAAAGAGTTCTGGATGAGGTGTTTGAATTATTTTTAGAATTAGGTGCAAGCGATGAACAATTAGATTTCAAGGTTGTTTATGCTATAAGTCGAGAAGGGATTGCAAAATTAAGTTTAGAAGATAAATCAGAAGACTTAACTCCTCTTTTTGATTTAATTTTAAAAGAAGTAAAAGAAGCATCTATTGATCAAGAAAAAGATTTTCGAGCTCAAGTTTTTAATTTGGGTTACGATAATTTTTTAGGAAGGCTAGCTATTATCAGAGTTTATTCGGGGTCAATAAAAACAGCTAGCCCAATTTTTGTTAAAAAAGCAGACGGTCAAACTAGGGTCTCTAAAATATCAAAAATGTTTTCTTTTGAGGGTATAAGTCGTAAAGAATCAGCCATACTAACTTCTGGTGATATTGGAGTTATAGCAGGAATTTCAGATGTGTATATAGGAGAAACTATTTGTGATAAAGAAACCACTGAGCCTCTACCGTCAATTACGATCGACGAGCCTACAATCTCTCTAAACTTTTTGGTTAATGACTCTCCTTTTGCGGGGAGAGAGGGTAAATATGTTACTAGTAGACAAATAAAGGAAAGGTTAGAAAAGGAATTGGAGATGAACGTTGGATTGAGGGTGAATTTTAACAAAGAAAATCTTGAAGAAGAAAGGGAGGGCTTCCTTGTTTATGGAAGAGGAGAGCTTCACATAGCTGTCTTGTTGGAGAACATGAGAAGGGAAGGTTACGAATTGCAAGTTTCTCAACCTAAAGTGATAACAAAAGAAGAAGGTGGTATAAAGTTGGAACCATACGAAGAAGTCACTATCGATGTTAGAAGCGAATATTCTGGAGTTGTTATAGAGAAATTAACAACTAGAAGAGGGTTAATCACTCACATGCATGAAAAAGATGGTATAATAAGATTGCTAATAGAAATACCAACAAGGGGTTTGCTCGGATATCGAAACCAGTTTATTGTTGACACTAGAGGAGAAGGAATTCTAGCTGCAAGGTTTGTTGGCTTTAAAAAATATGCAGGAGAGATTAAAAAAAGAGATGTGGGGTCAATGACGGCTATGGTTGGTGGAAAAGTTATTGCCTTCTCTCTTTGGACCTTGCAAGAAAGAGGTGTTCTTTATGTTGAACACGGAGACGAAGTTTATGAGGGAATGGTAGTTGGAAACGTTACTAAGGGCGATGAGATGACAGTAAACCCGACAAAAGGTAAACAGCTAAGTAACATGAGGGCTTCTGGAACAGACGAAGCTATTATCGTTAAACCTCCTTTTAAAATAACAATAGAAAGGGGATTGGAAATCATGGCCGAGGACGAATATCTAGAAATTACACCTAAAAGCAGTCGTCTCAGAAAAAAGATTTTAAAGGAAGCCGATAGAGCAAAATCTAAATCGGTATTAAAAAATAAATAATTCTAATAGCTATTGACTTAATTAAATAATAATGATATTGTAAAAACTATTAAGAGGTAATTTTATCGACAATTTACTAAAAATGACGCACACTATAACTTTTAAACCTAAACAGGTTACAAAAAAAATACTTTCAGGTTTACAACCAAGAGCTTATGAGGTTATCGTAAACAGATTTGGACTATCAGATGATACTCAAAGAAAAACACTTGAAGCCATCGGTAAAAAATATGGAATAACAAGAGAAAGAGTTAGGCAAATAGAAAATGCTGCAATTTCTTTCATTCGAAAATCTGAAAATTTTCAAACAGAAAAACAAATTTTTGATGAACTAAAAAATTTAATGCACGCTATGGGTGCAATTGTTTCAGAACAAGAATTACTTGCTCACCTTTCTAAGGATAAATTAACTCAAAATTACCTCCACTTCTTCTTAACACTAGGAAACGACTTCTTTAAACACAAAGAGGATGATCATTTTAAAACACACTGGACTATCGACAACGAGACTGCTGATAAAATAAGGAAAGCACTAGATCGTATATATGAAAATTTATCAGATGACCAATTGGTTACAGAAGGAGACTTGGTTTCAAGATTCTTGAACGAAGTTAGCGAACTTTCAGACCAATATAGAAATGAAGAAATAGCAAGAAGATGGTTATCTATTTCTAAAAAATTAAACAAAAATCCTCTTGGGGAATGGGGTAAATCTGCGGCACCTGGAATAAAAACTAGAGGAGTGAAAGACTATGCTTATTTAATGATGAAAAAGCACGGTTCTCCAATGCACTTTAGAGAAGTAGCCAAGGCAGTATCTGAAACGTTCGGCAAAAAATGCCATATTGCTACTTGTCATAACGAATTAATAAAAGATAAAAGGTTTGTTTTGGTTGGTAGAGGTATTTATGCATTGGCAGAATGGGGATACAAAACTGGTGTTGTAAAAGATGTTATTAAAGATTTGTTGAAGAAAAATGGCCCAATGAAAAAAGAAGATATCATCGAACAGGTTATGAAAGAAAGATATCTAAAAAAGAATACTATTTTGGTTAATTTGCAAAATAATAAATACTTCAAGAAAAATAAAAACGGAGAATACACCACGGTTTAAAATAATATATAAAACACCTAGGATTCTAGGTGTTTTATAGTTATATATATGATATAATATTATATATATGGTAGAAACAATAATTGCAAACGAAGGAGTTAACATGTTGAAGGCAATTCTGACTTTTGTTGCCTATGTTTTACCTATACCGCTAGCTATTATGGCCCTTAAATTTTGGGGTTATTATAAAAAAGAAACGAATGAACTAGATCTTAAGTGGACTCTTTTAGAAGTCCAAGTTCCGAGAGAAATATCGAAAAGCCCTTCAGCAATGGAATTATTTTTCTCAAATACTTTTGACCCTAAACTCTGGTTTTCTCTGGAAATGGTTTCGATTGATGGAAGAGTACATTTTTATATAAGAACTCAAAATGGAATAAAAGACCTTGTTCAAACTCAAATATATGCTCAGTATCCTCAAGCTAAAGTATTAGAGGTTGAAGATTATGTTTACGAAATACCGAAATTTACAAAAGATAGTGATTGGTATATGTGGGGATGTGAATACGCCAAGAAAAAAGATGATTTTTTTCCACTAAAAACGTACAAGTCTTATGGCGAAGAGATGAGAGCTGGTACCAAGGAAGAATTTAAGGTAGACCCAATTACACCGATAATTGAGTTGCTCGGATCTCTTGCAAAAGGACAACAGCTCTGGATTCAAATATTAGCTAAAAATAGTTCTAAAAAATATTATAGCCAAAAGAAAGACAAGAAGGTTGATTTCAACGAAGCGGCTTCTGAGTTCTTGCTGAATTATCTTAAGCCCTACACTAAGGTTCAAAAGAATGAAAAGGGTGAAATAGACACTGATATTAGAACACCTAAAATTGTTGAACCTGTAGTGAAGGCTATCAACGATCAATTGGGGCAACTTCATTTTGAATGCGGAGTACGTGTGATAGCTTTATCAGACAAGAAAATTATTTCGGAAGACCAATTTAATGGATTAAATAGATCCGCCAAATTAATTTTTAGACAATTTACGCTGGCAAATTCAAATGAACTAGAAAGAATAAACTCAACAGAGTTTGATAATGTTTGGGAAGACCCACTTGGCACCTCAATCTTTAAATACAAAAACAGATTACTAGATTCATACAGGTTAAGAATGTTCTTCAACCCGCCTTTTTATTTAAGTTTAGATTTTCCAAAATTTTTGAAAATTTTTAGTCCAATGGGAAAACCGAAAGTTTTTGTTTTGTCATCAGAAGAACTAGCTAGTATTTATCACTTCCCAGGCATGGTATCAGAAACTCCTAGCTTTAAGAGAGTTGAGACTAAAATCGCTAAACCACCATCTAATCTTCCTATCTAAATAATATTATGGAAAAAGATAACAACAATATAACAAAAGATGGTCTAATGGGTAAAATAATCTTACTAATGATACTATTTGTTGTTGGTTTGAGCTTTGTCTTGTTCTTTTCTCCTGTTAAAGAGCAGAAAATCATTCACGTCTCACAAAATCAGACCTTTTCTGAAACAGTAAAAATATTAGAAAATGAGAATATTGTCCGCCATCCAAAATTATTTAAATTAGCTTCGAAGTTTTTAAAAATTAATTTGAAAACAGGTGATTATTTATTTGAAAAAAATTCATCTTTCGTAGAGATTTTACTTCAACTTAAAATGAATAACCATAAGATTAAACCTGTTAAAATTATAATTAGAGAAGGTTTAAATAATCAAAAAATAGCCGATTTGCTGAGCGAAAAATTATTAGATTTTGACAAGGAGGAATTTATTGCTAGGGCATCAGAATTAGAGGGGCGTCTTTTCCCTGATTCTTATTTTTTCTATCCGATGACCACAGAAGAAGAAACAATTAAAGAATTTAAAAACAATTTTGACAATAGAATAAACTCACTTAAAGAAAAAATAGAACAATCTGGTAAAAATTTGAACGACATAATAATAATGGCCTCGATATTGGAAGGAGAAGCAAATGGAGAAAAAGACAATAGGATTATTTCTGGTATATTGTGGAAAAGATTACACATAAATATGCCATTACAAGTAGATGTTGATAAAGACACTTACGAATCAAGAGGTTTACCGTCAGATCCTCTAAATAATCCAGGATTAAGTTCTATAAAAGCGGCATTAGACCCAATAGATACAAATTACTTATACTATCTGCACGATAAAAACGGCAATGTTTACTACGCTAAAGATTACGAAGAACACAAAAAAAATATTAATTTATATTTAAAATAAGAATGATTATTGAAGTACCTAAAGAAAAAGACTACGAATTAATTGATTCTGGCCTTGGAGAAAAATTAGAAAAATTTGGAGAATATATTTTGGCTAGGCCTGATAAAGAAAGTCTCTGGACTAAAAAGTTAGACAAAAAAAAATGGTCTAATGCTGATTTTTATTACGAAAGAAAAGGAAAAATAGGCGTTTGGAAAACTCAAAAAGATTCACCTAAAAATTGGAATATAAAATATTTTGGATTAATCTTTAACCTGAGACCAACTTCATTTAAACACATAGGATTATTCCCAGAACAAATAGTTAATTGGACTTGGATGGAATCTCTGATAAAAGAGGAGAAGAAAAACAGGAAAGAGATTAGCGTTCTTAATCTTTTTGCTTACACTGGAGGAGCTACAATGGTTTGTGCAAGGGTTGGAGCTTCGGTTTGTCATGTCGATGCTTCGAAACAGTCGGTTATTTGGGCAAGGGAAAATGCGAAATTGTCAGGTTTAGAAGAGGCTCCAATAAGATGGATTATCGATGACGCTATATTATTTTTAAAAAGAGAAATAAAAAGAGGTCGTAAATACGATGCTGTTGTAATGGACCCACCTTCTTTTGGTCATGGACCTAAAGATGAACTTTGGAAAATAGAAGAAGGCTTTCTAGAACTTTTAGATTTATGCAGTAAGGTTTTATCAAATGATCCGTTGTTTTTCTTAATAAATGGATATGCTGCCGGTTATTCTAACATTGTTTATCAAAATAATCTCAGAAATATATTCTCATCCCAAAAAGGCATCATAGAAGGCGGAGAGTTAGTGATCAAACAATCTAATAGCGAAAATTTATTACCTTGTGGTATATTTGCAAGATGGTCAAAAAAGTAAACAATAAAAACAAAACAGTTTTTGTGGGAATATCAGGTGGTGTGGATAGCGCTGTGGCTGCTCTGATTTTAAAACAACAAGGATTCAAGGTTGTTGGTGTTTTTATTCGTACCTGGACTCCTGATTTTATTAATTGCACGTGGAGAGATGAGAGGAGAGATGCTATGAGGGTCTGTGCCCATCTGAGTATTCCTTTTTTAGAATGTGATGCAGAAAAAGAGTACGAGGAAGGTGTCGTTAAGTATATGATTGATGAATATAAAAAAGGAAGAACTCCAAACCCAGACGTTATGTGTAATAGAGAGGTCAAGTTCGGAGTTTTTTGGAATTTTGCCAAACATCACGGGGCTAATTTTATAGCAACTGGTCATTATGTTAAAAAAGAAGAAAAAGATGGTGTTTATTTTTTGAGAAAAAATATAGATGAAGGTAAAGATCAGGTTTATTTTTTGTGGACACTAACACAAGAAGACCTGAAACATTCTTTGTTTCCTGTAGGGAATTTAAATAAGAAAGAAGTAAGGCGTTTGGCCAAGAAACACAATTTACCAAATGCAAAGAAAAAAGACAGCCAGGGTGTTTGTTTTCTGGGTTCATTAGATATGAAGAAATTTTTAATGCATTACATTCAAACACAAAAAGGTAATGTGTTAAATACAAAAGAAGAAATTATTGGTTCTCACGACGGAGCTGTTTTCTTTACCATAGGGGAAAGACATGGTTTTTCTATAAAAAAAGACAGTCAAAATTCTAAACCGCTATACGTTATTTCTAAAAACATAGAGAAAAATACCATAACTGTTTCAGAAAAATCCCCAACACTCTTAGGAGAAGAATCAGGTTTTATCATGATACGTATTAGTAAAAATAATTGGATATCCAGTAAGCCTGAAAAAAATAAAAAATATCAAGCACAAATCAGATATCATGGAGAATTAATTGATTGTTATGTTGAAAATATAGATGATAAAAATGCAGAAATTACCTTTAAAAATAGTGTTAGAATAGATGCTGGTCAATCTTTGGTTTTGTATGATAATGACATTTGTTTAGGGGGTGGTGTCGCCGATTAAAAAATTTGATATAATAGTTAGGTATGGAAAATATATTAGATATTGCTACGGGAGATATGATTATTAAATTATCAATAGCTTTAATATTGGGTGTTATTATTGGTTTAGAGAGAGTTTGGGCAAAAAAAACAGCAGGCATGAGAACTTTTGCCTTGGTTTCCATGGGCTCTGCTTTGTTTATTATAATATCCCAGACAATAGCTAGTTATTATTCAAATTTTGGAGGTGCAGATCCTTTGAGAATGGCCTCTCAAATAATTACAGGTATTGGTTTTATTGGTACTGGAGTTATTTTCTCAAAAGATTCTGTTCAGACAGGTATAACCACAGCTACTAGTTTATGGGTTGTAGCAGGAATAGGAATGGCGGTAGGTTTTGGTTTATATAAGCTAGCCATTATCGCAACACTTTTAACTTTATTTATATTCATCGTTCTATGGTTTGTAGAGACGGCTATTAAAAAATCTAAAACCTACCAAGAAAATTACATAGAACCAGATATTTACTAGATTTATGAATTCAATTGATATTAGAAATCGATTCCTCAATTTTTTTAAAAATCGAGGACATGAAATTATACCTTCAGCTTCTTTAATTCCAGAAAATGACCCTTCGGTGCTATTTAATACTGCCGGAATGCAGCCACTGGTGCCTTACTTGTTGGGACAAAAACACCCTATGGGCAATAGATTGGCTGATGTGCAAAAATGTGTAAGAACAGGAGACATTGAAGATGTTGGGGACAATCGTCACCTTACTTTTTTCGAGATGTTAGGGAACTGGTCTTTAGGAGATTATTTTAAAGAAGAATCAATTAGATGGAGTTTTGAATTTTTGACTAATAAAGAAGAAGGTTTAGGCTTGGACAAAGATAGATTATATGTAACTGTTTTTGAAGGTGATGAAAATGCCCCCAGAGACGAAGAGGCAGCTTTGATTTGGCAAAAATATTTACCTAAAAATAGAATTTATTATTTACCAGCAGAAAATAATTGGTGGAGTGCTGGGGATAATGGGCCTTGCGGGCCAGATACTGAAATTTTTTATGACATAAATGAAACAGAGCTTGGAGATTTGAATCATGATGAGTTTGTTGGTGCTGATAACGAAGGAAAGGTTTTAGAAGTTTGGAATAATGTTTTCATGCAATATGAAAAAAAAGATGGTAAAGTAATTGGAAAATTGGCAAAACACAACGTGGATACAGGAATGGGTCTGGAGAGGATTTGCTTGGTATCACAAAAAGCTAAAACTGTTTTTGAAACTGATTTGTTTGCTGAAATTCTCGCTTTTATCGAACTAAAGTCAGGTTTTTCAAATGAACGACTTAAGAGGATAATAGCAGATCATTCTAGAACTGCAGTATTTATGATAGGTGATGGAGTAATTCCTTCAAATAGCGGACGTGGATATGTTTTGCGTCGTATCATAAGACGAATTGTAAGATTTAAAGATCAAATTTGTCCCCAATTAAATTTGTCTCAACTGGCTGATTTGATAATCAAAAAATATTCTCTATTTTATACAGAGTTAAGCTTAAATTCAATTTTGATTAAACAAGAGATTCTAAAAGAAGAAAATAAATTCAGAAATACTTTAGAAAAAGGTTTAAAAGAGTTTGAAAAAGGGACTGATCCGTTTGTTCTGTTTACAACTTATGGTTTTCCCATAGAACTAACAGAAGAAATAGCTAAAGAAAAAGGATTGAAAATAAATCGAGAAGATTTTGAAGAGAAAATAAAACAACATCAAGAATTATCTAGAGAATCAAGTTCTCAAATGTTTAAAGGTGGATTAGCTAATCACAGCGACAGGACAATCAAGCTTCATACAGCCCACCATTTACTTTTGGCTGCCCTTCAAGATGTAATAGATAAAGACATTAAACAGAAGGGTAGTAACATCACAGAAGAGAGATTAAGATTAGATTTTAATTTTGACAGAAAATTAACTGAGGAAGAAAAACAAAAAGTAGAAGATTGGGTAAACGAAAAGATAAATTTAAAATTAAAAATGGTTAGGAGAGAAATGCAACTAGAAGAAGCCGTTAAGATAGGAGCTGAAATGGAATTCGGTGCAAAATATCCAGAGATGGTGTCTGTATACTTTGCGCAAGACGAAAATGGCAGAATTTATTCTAAAGAATTCTGCGGTGGTCCTCATGTTGAAGAAATCTCATCTTTGGGACATTTTAAGATTTTAAAAGAAGAAGCCGTTGCTTCCGGAATAAGAAGAATTAAAGCTGATATTGGATAAAAAATTAATATTTTTATTAAATATGTAGTATAATAACTATATATGGAAATATCCTTCAAAAATAAAAAAGAGAAAGATAAAATAATTGCTATTTTTGATGTTGGTTCTACTAGTGTTGGAGGTGCTCGGGTTAAGCTGAGAAGAGAAGGAGATAATCGCACTCCTATTGTTTTAGATTCCGTCCGCCTTGAAATGAGAGATAATACCGAAAGCTCAAACGAAGAATTAGAAAAAGAGGCTGTGCTTACATTAAAAAAGACAGCCGAGGCTTTGTTTAACAGAAAGATAGGAAAATTAGATGAGGTGGTTTGTGTGATAACAACTCCATGGAGTCACTCAAAAACCAAGAGAATAAGTTCCTGTAAACATTCAAACTTTAAAGTAACCGAGGAATTAATTAACGAATTAATTAACAAAGAGATTTATTCTATTTCAAAAAATTTGGAAGGAAAGGATATCATAGAAAAACTAGTTACCGAAATTAGCTTAGATGACAAACCCACAGCAGATCCGATAGGGGAAAGTTGTCAATTCTTGGATTTAAGCCTCTCTTATTCTTTTGCTAATAAAAACTTTGTAGACAAATCAAAAGAAACTCTGATGAGTGTATTTCATAGTACCCCCATTTCTTTTTCTTCTTTTTCGATATTAACTTATTTAATGATAAGAGATACTCATCCAGGCAATGAGTCACATTTGATTCTGGATGTAGCCGGAGAATCGACAGATATTAGTGTTATTAACAAAGGTATCTTTGGGGAAAAATTCTCATTTCCTTTTGGAAAAAAAACCTTGTTAAGAGAGCTTGCCTCAGAATTAAAAATAGAAAAAAGAGATGCATATGAGTTGTTTAAACTATATTACCAAAACAACTTATCATTAGGTCATCGAGAGAAGCTTAAAAAATATTTTGAATCGAAAGAAAGATATTGGAGTGAGGAACTTAAAAAATGTTTAACAACCATCCCCAAGTACCACAATCTTCCTAGTGTTGTGTTTTTAACAATAGACCCAGATATGAGAAAATGGTTTTTTGAAATTTTCAAAAATACAGAATTTTCTAATAAGATTACACTGGATAAGAAATTTGAAATTATAATATTAGAAAAAGAAGATATGGTGAACATATGCGACCTAGAAGAAGGTTGTCACGATCCATTTATAATGATAGAAGCAATAGCTTTGTCTAGAAAATAAAGATGAAAAAAATTTTAATGGAAGATATAAAAATTAATAAATCTTTTAGACAAACATCAGTTAGAGAAAAAAAAACACCAGGAAAAAAAGAGTTGCCAAAAGAACCTATACAAAAAGTAAAGAGAAGAAACTCTGATGATTCTGATTATGTCCACTACTCAAAAAGAATGAGTTTAACTCCAAGATCGTCTGACAAAAGACCAGTGAGGGGTTTTCTAAGAATTATATTTTTATTTTCTCTGGTTGGTGGTATAGCCTATTGGACAGGGGTATTTTTCAATAGTGCTTACGTAACCATTACGGCTAAACATCAAAACATTGAATATAAATCCAAGGTTTTTAACGCTGACAGAAAGAATGCTGCCAATGTCGTTGATTTTGAAATAATGATAGAGTCAGAAAAGAAATTAAAAAATTATATTCTAACAGAGAACAAGGAGGTATCTAGTAAGGCAACAGGAACTATCATTCTTTATAACGAGTTTAGTACTAAACCAGAAAAATTATCTCAAGGAACATATGTTAGTGACCAAGATGGTAAAACATATCGATTGAATAATACCGTTACAATTCCGGGATATAAATTAGATAAACAAAAGAAGATACCGGGCCAGGTAGAAGTTAACATAACTTCTTTTTTGGCTGGTGAAAACTATAATGGAACCTCTGAAAAATTTACAGTTAATTCATTTAAAGGTACTACGAAATACAGCAAAATATATGGAAAGCTGAAGACAGAGTTGGTAGGAGGATTGCAAGGTATTGTTTATTATATAAGCGAGGAAGATAAAGCCAAGATCCAAAACATAGCTGAATCATCACTAAGAGAAGAGTTATACAGTAAACTAAAAGCACTTTTACCTTCCGGATATATTTTATACCCCGAAGCTATTAAATTCAGTTATTTAATAGATGAAAACATTTTGTCTGAGACGGCAGAAGCTAAAATACCAATAGAAGGCAAGATTTCAGCTATTCTTTTGAAAGAAGATTCGTTAATAAAAAATGTTATTAGGGTGTCATTGCCAGAAGCAGATAAAAACGAAATTCCTGAAATAGTAATTAACAATATAAAAAATCTTAAATTTAATTTTGTAACAGAAACAATAATTGATAAAGACACAGAAAACTTCCAATTTACTTTAACTGGTAATCTGGAAGCAGTTTGGAATCCTAATAAGGAAATAATAAAAAGTAAACTAGCCGGTCTTCACAAAGATATGGTCTTGTCAGTTTTTAGAGAAAATAAGGGTATTACTAAATCTATGGTTAAGATTTTTCCACCTTGGAGCAAGTATATTCCTAAAAATCCATCTAAAATAAATATAAAAATTCAATAAGAATTGACGGAATTTGTGATTTTTGTTATACTTTTGGGATTAGATGATTAAAAAAGACGAAAATAATATAGCTTTAGGAACTGTAATAGAGGCATTGCCGAATACTTTATTTAGGGTTGACCTAGGTAATGACAAAACAGTTCTTTCTTATTTATCAGGTAGGATGAGAATGAACAGAATTAAGGTTTTGATTGGGGACAGGGTTGAGGTCCTTATTGATCCATACGGAGGAAAGGGCAGAATCGTGAAAAGAATATAGATAGCTCTTGCTTATTTTATAAAAATAGTGTAGTATGAAAAGTCGTATGTTCAAACAAATATAAAGGGTTCCAAACCTTTATATTTGTTGTCATTTTTTTAAATAGATTATGAAAATAAAAGCAGCAGTAAAAAAAATTTGTAAGGACTGTAAAATGGTAAAGCGAAGTGGTCATCTTCGTATTATTTGTTCTAACCCTAAGCATAAGCAAAAACAATAATTTTAGATATGAGAATACTAGGTATAACTATTCCGAATAATAAACATCTAGACGTTGGTCTAACATGCCTTTATGGTATTGGTATTTCAAGAGCTAGAGAAATATTAAAAGAAGCCGGAGTTGATAAAGACAGAAAGGCAGATTCTTTGTCAGTAGAAGAAGAAAATGCAATTAGAAAGATAATAGAATCTCTTACAATAGAGGGAACTCTTAAAAGAGAAATTGCTGCTAACATAAAAAGACTAAAAGATATCAAAGCATATAGGGGGTTGAGACATATGCACAAATTACCAGCTAAGGGACAAAGAACTAAAACAAATTCTAGAACTGTAAGAGGTAACGTCAGAAAGACAATGGGAAGCGGTAGGAGAAAAGCAGAAAAAACTTAGAATTTAATTTAATCTTATTATTAACTTAGTAACTATGGGAAAGATAAAAATCGTAACAAAAGAAGAAGAAAAAATTAGTGATGTCTCTACTGAAAGCACTCCAAAGGCTTCATCAAAAACCCCTAAGAAAAAGATAGTTTCTGGGACTTTGAACGTTGAAGCAACTTTCAACAACACAAAGGTGGTATTATCAGACAAAGAAGGTAATGTTTTGTTTTGGACTTCAGCTGGATCTTTAGGATTCAAGGGTGCTAAAAAAGGAACTCCTTTTGCTGCATCAAAAGCTGGTTCTATAGTTGGTGAAAAAGCAAAAGCAATAGGGATAAAAGACGTAAATGTAATAGTAAAAGGTGTAGGTAGCGGTCGTGAGCCTACTATTCGTGCATTCATGGCTTTAGATATAGAAATCACTGATATCAAAGACATGACACCTGTTCCGCACAATGGACCAAAACCAAAGAAACCAAGAAGAGTATAAAATTGTATGAAAAAAGTCAAAAAGTATAAAATAGGAAGAAGATTAGGTGCTGGTGTGTTTGAAAAATGTCAAACAGCTAAATTTGCTCAATCAGAAGCTCGCCACGCTAAAAATTCAAAAAATAAAAGAGCAAAACCACTTTCAGGATATGCTCAACAATTTATAGAAAAACAAAAAGTTCGCTTCTTGTATGGATTGAGCGAAAAACAATTTTCTAATTACGTTAAAGAAGCTGTTGAGAAAAAAGGAGTATCAGCCATCGATGTTCTTTATGAAAGCCTTGAAAATAGACTAGATAATGTTGTTTACAGGTTTGGATTGACTAACTCAAGAAGACTTTCAAGACAAATGGTTTCTCATGGCCACATAACAGTAAATGGGGTTAAATCAACTATACCTTCTCACAAATTAAAAGTGGGAGATGTTGTTGCAATTAGAGAGGGAAGCAAAAAAAGTGTTTTGTTTAGTGACATGGCTAACAAAACCAAAGATTATAATTGTCCAAACTGGCTAACATTTAACGTGGAGAGTTTGTCTGGTAAGGTTCAAGGTAAACCTAAAAATACCGAAGGCTTTATCGACCTTAACACCGTGTTAGAGTTTTACAGTCGATAAGAATAGCATATGGTTAATTTTTATAAATAATTTGAGAACACTGTTCTCTTGCATCATATAACTATGTCTGATTTAAATATTTTATTACCATCAAAATTCACTATTGTTTCAGAAGATGAAACAAAAGGTGTTTATGAAATTGATGGGCTTTATCCTGGATATGGGTTTACTCTGGGTAATTCTCTAAGAAGAATTATTTTATCTTCTTTACCGGGTGCAGCTATAACATCTTTAAAAATAGATGGTGTTGACCATGAATTTTCAACAATTGATGGTATCAAAGAAGACGTTGTCACAATTCTTCTCCATTTGAAACAAATAAGATTTCAGTTAAACTCAGACGAACCACAAATAGTAAAATTAGAGGTAAAAGGACCTCAAAAAGTTACCGCTGGAGATATTGCTCTACCTGGCCAAGTAGAAGTTCTTAACAAAGATCTTTATATTGCTGAAATAACAAGTAAAACAAGCCTTTCTATTGAAATGACAGTTGAGAAAGGATTAGGTTTTATGCCAAAAGATATACACCAAAAAAACAAGAACGAGGTTGGTGTTATTTCCATAGACGCCATATTCACACCCATTAGAAGAGTGTCTTATGACGTAGAAGACATGCGTGTTGGTGATAAAACAAACCACAACCGCTTAAGAATAACAATAGAAACTGACGGAACTATTACTCCTAAGTATGCACTGGAGCAATCAATCACTATAATGGTGGAACAACTACAATCTATTGTTGGGCGCCAAATAGAGGCCAGAAAACCAAAAACTGAAATTGAATCTGATAGTAGCGAAGAAGTTGAAGAGAAAAAAGAAACAAAAGATAAGGAAGATAATGAAATCACAGATATTCTTAAGACACGAATTGACACACTAGATCTTTCTACTCGCACCTTAAATGCTTTAACAGGAGCAAATATCAGAACAGTTGGAGGAATTGCTCGAAAAAAGAAAGAGGATTTGCTTGAAATAGATGGAATAGGCGATAAGGGTATCCAAGAAATCAAAAGAGTACTTGGTGAATATGGAATAACCCTTAAATAATTAGTAATAAGTTCAGTAATAATATGAGACACCATAATAATGTTAGAAAATTCGGAAGAAATAAAAATCAAAGAAATGCTCTTATGAAGGGTTTGGCTCTTGCTCTTATTGCTCATGGAAGAATTGAAACAACCGAAGCAAAAGCAAAAGAACTAAGACCTCTTATAGAGAAATTAATAACCAAGGCCAACTTAGGGACAGTAGCATCTAGAAGAATAGTTGTTTCTCGTTTGTACAATCTTACAAGCGAAGCTTCTAAGCTTGTTGATGAAATAGCCCCTAAGTACAAAGGAAGAAATGGTGGTTATACCAGAATAGTTAAGCTTCCTCGTCGACAAGGAGACGCAAGTAAAATGGCATTAATTGAATTTATATAATATGACAACAAAGTACACAATTAACGCAGAGGGAAAAACACTTGGAAGAGTAGCTAGTGAAGCAGCCAAAGCTCTTATGGGTAAAAAATTACCTGATTATGTTGCAAATAAAGTAGCTGATGTTACGATTGTAATAGAGAATGCAAGCAAAACCAAAACAACAGAAAAAAGACTTTATACTACTCTACACGAAAAATATTCTGGTTTTCCTGGTGGACTAAAATTCAAAACCAACGCAGAGATTATTGAAAAAAAAGGCTGGAAAGAACTTTATACTTTAGCTGTTTACGGAATGCTTCCAGCTAACAAGTTGAGACCTCTTATAATGAAAAAATTAACAATAAGAGACTAATATTATTATGGAAAAGAAAACAAACACAAAAGAAAATGGATACTACAGAGCAGTAGGGCGAAGAAAAACAGCATCTGCGGCCGTCAAACTAACTAAATCTTCTAAGTTTTCATATAAAATAAACGACAGGGATTTGGTTGAATATTTCAAAACTGCTGAACTAAGGAAAATAGTTACTGGAGCTTTTGAAACTGTAAACCCATCAGAAAAATTTGAAGTTGTAGCAACTGTAAGAGGTGGAGGTATTCATGCTCAAGCAGAAGCTGTTAGGCATGGGATCGCAAGGTCCCTGGTTGTCTTTGATGAAGAGCTACGCGTTCCTCTAAAGAAAGCAAAAATGCTAAAGAGAGATCCTCGACAAGTAGAAAGAAAGAAATTCGGATTGAAAAAAGCGAGAAAATCTCCTCAATGGTCAAAAAGATAAAAAGAGGAAACCCAGATTTGAAAAAGTCTGGGTTTTTTGTATACTAAAGATATGAATGACGATCAAAAAGAAATAAACAAAACTGAAGAAGAATTAAATAAAGATCTTAATCAAGAATTAGAAAATACTCCAGATGTTGATTTTAAAGACATAGACATAGTTGCAAGTACAGAAGATGGCGAATCTCTTCCCCCTAAAGATATAGTTAAAAAATTAAGAGAGGATATCAAAAAATTACAGAAAGAAAAGGAAGAATATTTAACAGGGTGGCAAAGAGCCAAGGCTGATTACGTGAATCTGCAAAAAGAGCTAGGCTTAATAAGAGTACTCACAACAAACATAACCAAAGAAAAGGTAACTGAAAAGTTAATTCCAAGTATAGATAGTTTTGAGTTGGCATTTCAAGATAAAACTAATTGGGAAAAAGTAGACGAGAGCTGGAGAACGGGAATGATTTCCATATACAAACAATTACTAAGTGGATTGAAAAGTCTTGAGATAGAAAGAATAGAAGAAAAAGATGTTCCTTTCAACCCCTTATTCCATGAATCTATTAAAATAACAAAAACCAAAGACAAAGAAAAAGATCATCATGTGGATGAAATCTTTCAAATTGGATACAAGATAGGGGATAAAGCTATTCGCCCTGCTAAAGTTTCTATTTTTGAGTTTGAAGATTAAAAATTCTTCAATAATTCTAGCCTTGTAGCTTCGTCTATTTTGTTTGTGACAAGTATTATCATTTCGGTAGTTAAACCGAGGTCGTTTTTGATATTAATAAAAAGATTTTCGTATGGATAAACAGAAATCCAAACAGAATTTTTTACACACACAAAACCAGCTTTTTTTAATAAATAACGTAAAGCTTCTCTCTCGTTTTTTCTTTCCTCTGGTAAATCTAAAATTACTATTCGCCAATTACCATCCCAGTTTTTCAACATAATAGCGGTATCGTCATTTAGGGCATTGCTGTTAATTTTCTTTCGCCCTTCTTCTGATAATCTAAAAAAAGGCTGCCTGTCTGATTGAAAGCAATCTAGAAGGCCCGAGGTTGATAGATTCTTTAGAGAACGGGAAATAGCGTATTCTGTCTTGTTTTTAGCGTCTTGGCTTGTTTTAAGGCTATTTAAAGCCTCTCTTTTTAAGTCTTCTAGCGAGATAACATTTTTTCGGGCTAATATTTTAAGTATTATTTTTTGAATAGGTGTATTTTTACTCATCCTGAAGATATTATAACATTTTTATTATTTTTTACAATATTTTAGCGGTCGCAAAATACTTGTCAAAAAAATAGCATCGGTGTATAATGAGACACAACAGAAAATAAAGAGATTTTAATTAATCTTTTTTCTGTGAGAATTTATTTATAAAAACATTATTAATTTATTAATTTAAAATAAAATATGAGTAAAATAATTGGAATAGATTTGGGTACTACTAACAGTGCTGTAGCAATTATTGAAGGAGGTCAGCCAAAAATTGTTGAGAACATAGAAGGAGCTCGAACAACTCCGTCTGTTGTGGCTGTTGCTAAAAACGGAGACAGGATGGTGGGTCTTTTAGCCAAGAGACAAGCTGTGACGAATCCTGAGAATACTGTATATGGAATAAAAAGATTCGTAGGTCATTTATATGATGATGCAGAAATTCAGAAGGATGATAAAATGACTCCGTACAAAATACAAAAAGGAACAAACGGTGGTGTCGAAGTTAAGTTAGGAGAACAATGGCAGAGGCCAGAAGAAATTTCGGCAAAAATATTAGCAAAAATAAAATCAGATGTTGAATCTAAGTTAGGAGAGAAAATAACAGGTGCTGTTATCACTGTGCCAGCTTACTTCAATGATGCTCAAAGAAAAGCTACTAAAGATGCAGGGGAGATAGCTGGATTAGAAGTTCACAGAATAATTAACGAACCTACTGCCGCGGCTTTGGCTTATGGATTTAATAAAAAGAAAAATGAACAAATCGTTGTTTACGACTTTGGAGGTGGTACTTTCGATGTTTCTGTTCTAGAGGTAGGAGATGATGTTATAGAAGTAAAATCTACAGATGGAAATTCACACTTAGGAGGAGAAGATATAGACCAAAGAATAATCGAATGGATAGCAAACGAATACAAGAAGGAAACAGGTATAGATGTTACTAGTGACATGTTGGCGCTTCAAAGACTAAAAGAAGCAGCTGAAAAAGCTAAGCACGAACTTTCTACAACTCTAGAATCAGAAATTAATATTCCGTTTATAACGTCAGATGCTAGTGGACCTAAACACTTGTTGATGAAAATGACCAGAGCTACATTAGAATCATTGGCACAAGAATTTATTGATCAATCAATTGAAATAACAAAAAGAGCTATCGCAGCTTCTCCGTTTAAGATTGAGGATATAGATGAGGTGATACTTGTAGGAGGACAAACAAGAATGCCAGCAATAGTAGAGGCTGTTAAAAAATTGTTCGGCAAAGAACCAAACAGATCAATCAATCCAGACGAAGTGGTTGCTATGGGTGCTGCTGTCCAAGCTGGTGTATTACAAGGAGATGTGAGAGACGTTCTATTACTAGATGTAATTCCACTATCTCTAGGAATTGAAACACTGGGTGGAGTTTCAACGAAACTAGTAGAAAGAAATACTACTATTCCTAGCTCTAAATCTCAAATATTCTCTACCGCAGCAGATAATCAAACCTCTGTAGAAATTCATATAGTTCAAGGAGAAAGACCAATGGCTACGGATAATAAATCTCTTGGAAGATTTATTCTAGACGGTATTCCTCCTGCTCCTCGAGGTGTTCCACAGATTGAAGTTTCTTTTGATGTAGATGCTAATGGTATATTAAATGTGAAAGCAAAAGATAAAGCTTCAGGAAAAGAACAATCAATAAGGATAGAAGCTAGTTCTGGTTTGTCAGATGAAGATATCAAGAAGATGAAAGATGAAGCTGAAGCTCACGCAGAAGAAGACAAAAAGAAGAAAGAATTAGCCGATGAGAAAAATTCTGCAGATATGATGATATTTACAGCAGAAAAATCTCTAAAGGAGTACGGTGATAAGGTTGGCCCAGAAATAAAAACAGCTATTGAAGAAAAGATAGCTAAAGTTAAAACGGCAAAAGAAGGACAAGATGTAGCTGTAATAAAATCGGCCATCGAAGAACTAACTTCGGAAATGTCTAAAATAGGAGAAGCAATGAATAAAGCTTCCGCAGAAAATACTGAAAACAAAACTGAGGAAAACAAGACAGATGATAATATCAAGGATGCAGAAGTAAAAGAAGAAGAAAATCAGAATAAAGAAGATAAAAAATAAAAATGGCAAAAGATTATTACGAAACATTAGGAATAGATAAAAAAGCCACAAAAGATGAGATCAAAAAAGCTTTTCATAAACTAGCCATGAAGCATCATCCTGATAAAAACGGAGGTGATGATAAAAAATTTAAAGAAATAAACGAAGCATACCAAGTTTTGTCAGATGAGAAGAGGAGGGCTATGTATGACCAGTTCGGTTCTACTGGCCCTAATATGGGAGGAGGTGCTTATGGTGGGCAAGGTTTTGGAGGGTTTGATTTCTCTGGATTTCAAAATGCTCAAGGCTTCGACATGGGAGACTTGGGAGATATTTTTGGAGAATTTTTTGGTGGTGGAATGGGTGGTAAAAGATCAAGAAGAAAAGGTCAAGATATCGAATTAGCATTAGACCTATCTTTTGAAGAATCAATTTTTGGAGTTTCAAAAACTATAACAATAGAAAAACAATCCAGGTGTGATACCTGTAATGGAACTGGGGCCAAAACAGGAAGCAAGATGAATACCTGTAAAACTTGTGGTGGTAAGGGGCAAATTAAAGAAATCAAGAGATCTATTCTGGGTTCTTTTACAACAACTAGAGTATGTGAAAAATGTTTTGGAAATGGGCAAATACCAGACGAAAAATGTGGACGCTGTCGGGGAGATGGAGTTGTTAATAGAAAAGAAGATATCAAAATCGATATTCCTCCAGGAGTAGAAAATGGCCAGATATTAAAAATGTCTCAGGGGGGAGAATATATTCAAAATGGGATTCCTGGAGATTTGTTTTTGAGATTAAGAATCAAGAAGCATGATTTGTTTAGAAAAGACGGAGATAACCTCATTATGAATTTAAAAATAAAATTGACAGATTCATTGCTCGGTACCACTCACAAATTCAAAAGCTTAGATGGAAAAGATTTGGAAATCAAAATACCCGAGGGGATTAAGCACAATGAACTGCTAAGAGTTAGGGGCAAGGGCGTTCCATCTGTTTTAGGCAGAGGAGACTTGATAGTTCGAGTGGAAATAAATACTCCTACCAAATTATCTAGAAAAGAAAGAGAACTTGTCGAAAAACTAAAAGAAGAAGGATTGTAATAAATAAATCACCTTGCAAAATACAAGGTGATTTATTTATTATTAGGAAATGATATAATAAAGATATGATTTTTAATCTGTTGAAAAACAAGAAACAAGAAGGGTATACTCTAGTAGAAATTTTAGTGGTTATAGCTATTATAGGTATCTTATCCTCTGTGACCTTTGTCGCATTTAGCAGTGCTCGAGAGAAATCTAGAATGAGTACTGCTAAAATGTTTGAAGCTAACCATGTTGGAGTGTTGAGAAACTATCTAGTAGCGGAATGGAAATTCGAGGATCCAGTTAATAGGTATATAGATAGTTCAGGGAATGGGCACAATGGATCTTGCTCTGGATCAAGTTGTCCAACAGTTGCTACCGGAGAAGGTTTTAACGGTAAAGATGCTATGATGTTTGACGGAATAAATGATGCTATCAACGCAGATTCCGGTACTCTATATTTTCCTTTAAATGTTTTTACTATGTGTGCTTGGGTTAAATCTTCAGGTCTAGGGGCTGGAATGGTACGGGCTGGTATTTTTGGAATTACTTACGGATTAACCATGTTTTTAACTGGAACTAGTTTTGTTTCTTACATAGATGACGGGGTAAGTATCGTTGGAAGATCATTTTCTGTTAATCTATTAGATAACAAATTTCATCATTTATGCGTCAATTATGATGGAATAAAAAGAAATCTATTTGTTGACGGAGACGTAAAAGGTAGTTTTACTACTACTTGGAGTGGTACTAGTAAATGGCCAACTCACACATCAAGAATAGGAGTAGAGCTTAATAACCCCGCCGTCTCTTATTTTAAAGGATTGATAGACGACATTAGGGTTTATTCTTCATATTTAACTGCTTCAGAAATTCAAAAACTATACGCCGAAGAATTATCACAGAGAAAACTAGCTGAGGCTAATTAACCTAGATAATATTACAACACTCATTTTTCATTCCACTAGGTCGGACCTAGGGGGATTTAAATTATATTTTAGTTATTTTATAGCCATCACCGGTGTCTTTTATTTCATAACCTAAATCTTTTATTTTATTCCTTAGCTCATCACTTTTTATCCAGTCTTTATTATCTCGAGCTAGCTTTCTTTCTTCTGCCATTTTGATTATTTCTTCAGGTGTTTCTTCTTGTTCTATTTTGTCTAAACCAAAACCAAAAACTCTATCGAAATCTAAAATAGTTGCTAGTTTGTCTTCATTGCTTACTCGTTTATCTTTTACTAAATCCCATAGAATAGACAAGGCTTTTGGACTTTCTAAATTATTATCCATAGCTTCAATAAATTTATTTTTATATTCTTCGTTTATTTTTCCTTTTATATTACCTAAAGAAACAATAAAATCTCTCAGTCTAATGAGTGCGGTTTGGGTGCTGTGAACTGCTTCTTTGGTAAAATTAACTCGAGTAGTATAGCTAGAACTATATAACCACATTCTAAAGGCAACAGGATCAATTCCCATTTTTATCAAATCTTCTAAAATATAAAAATTACCTAAAGATTTACTCATTTTTTGACCATCAACAAGTAAATGTTCGTTGTGAATAAAGTATTTAGCAAAGTCTCCACCTAGAGAACACTTAGATTGAGCAATTTCGTTTTCGTGATGGGGAAAGATCAGATCTACACCCCCTGTATGAATATCAAAAGTTTCTCCTAAATTTTTTACGCTCATAGCAGAACACTCTATGTGCCACCCAGGACGACCCTTTTCTATTTCACTTGATTTACCCAAAATTTCTTCAGGATTCCAAAAAACATCACCGTCTTCTTCGCTCCATTTTTTCCAGAGAGCAAAATCTTCGGCATTTTCTTTGTCATACTCATCTTTACTTAGACGATTATCTGCATTCTCTTTTAAGTCAGATATTTTAAAGTTGGAAAGCTTACCGTAGTCATTAAATTTTCTAATATCAAAATAAATAGAACCGTCCTTTGCTTTATACGCAAAACCTTTTACTAAGAGCTCTTCTATGATTAAAAGCATTTCCTTAATATAGTCAGTGGCTTTAGTGTATTTTGTGGTAGGTAATATGTTTAATAAATCTCTTTCGCTAAAAAATAGGGAAGTGTAATATTCCGTGAAATCTTTTAGGGATAGCCCTTTTGATTGAGAGGTTTTTATAGTTTTATCATCTACATCAGTAATGTTCATTATGTGTTTAACCTTAAAACCTTTGTATTCTAAATATCTTCTTAGAAGATCAGAGAAAACAAAAGCCCTCCAATTGCCAATGTGAATTTTGTTATATACAGTAGGTCCACAAGAATAGATACCAACCTCATCGTTTTTTAGTGGTACGAATTCTTCTTTATGTCTTTTAAGTGTATTAAATAAAACTAAGCTCATAATATGATTGTTAAAATTAGTAAAATTAATAAAATCAAATTTAATATAAATAATATCTTGTATTTTTTTTCTAAACTTAAATTTTTTCTTTTAAGAAAACTATTGTTTATGTCTTTTAATAAAATCTTATCGTGCATTTCGGTCAACATCTTTCTTACAAGATTAGCAAAAAGTAATTCTTGATTATTGATTTTTGATTCAGATTCTATCACCGTGTCTAATTCTAGTTCGCTAGAAAATTGTTCTATAGAACTGAGAGGTTGATCATGTATTGTTATGACAAAATTTTGGTTTTTAATAAAGACCATTTTTGACGAACTTTCCGTTGGCTCTCTTTGTGAAAATTTAATAATACAATAGAGCGTATCATTCTCAATGAAGGTGTTGTGATCTTTAGAAGGACTGTGTATCTCTTGTTTTATATCTTCAGGTATCTTGTATTCATCTAAAATATAAACAACCTCTTCTTCTTGAGGCGAGGTTAAATCTATCCAAACGATCCCTTTATTTTTATACTTAGATATCACAAAGTTATTATAACAACAAGAGAGGAGCTTAAGCAAATGAATACTAATTCGTTTGCTTAGTGTCCGAACGCTGTTGTTATATAGTACTCTATATAACAACAAGAGAGGAGCTTAAGCAAATGAATACTAATTCGTTTGCTTAGTGTCCGAACGCTGTTGTTATATAGTACTCTATATAACAACAAGAGAGGAGCTTAAGCAAATGAATACTAATTCGTTCGCTTAGTGTCCGAATGCTGTATTTGCCTCCAGTATTGCCTAAAAACTTGCTTTTTCTAGCCTTTTTGTGTATTATAAGTTTTACCTAGGTTTTAGACCCCTGGGGAGTTAAATTTATGGCGCAATCAACTAAAACAAAAAAAACCGAGATAGAAAGCAAAGAATTTGCTGTTATTTTTACTGGAGGAAAGCAATATAAAGTTTCGGTGGGTGATATTATAAAAATAGAAAAATTAGAAGGAGAATTTAAGACCGGAGATAAAATAATTTTTGATAAAATTCTATTGGTGGATAATGGTAAAGATACCACAATCGGCACACCTTACATTGATGGAGCAAAAGTAGAATCACTATTCCAAAAATCAGGAAAAGGTAAAACTGTTAAAGTTGTAAAGTATAAACAAAAGAGTCGTTATTTAAAGAAAAATGGACACAGACAACCTTTTGTAGAAGTTAAAATTTCATCAATCAAATAATAAAGCCCCCCCTAATAAGCTTGGGGGGTTTTATTATTGTCTATTTTTTAGGGCATTCTTGATAGTTTCGCTATCTGAGTATTCCAGCTCAGTTCCCGTTGATAATCCACGGCCAAGCGAAACTATTTTTATATTATATTTATTAATCAAGGCAGATAGTTTTTCTCGTAAAAACAAATCAGTATGTTCACCCTGAGGGTTAATCGACAAAGCCAAGATTATTTCTTTTAGAAATCCTTGTTTTGCCCTTTCTTCTACTATGTTCAACAATTCTTTAACTCTCAAAAAACTTAAAACCTCTTTGTTAATTATAGGGGCTAAACCACCCAGTATAAAATAGTAGCCGTTGTAAACTTTACTTCTTTTAATGTTTTCGTAATCAGAATCTTTTTCTATAATCAGAAGACAACTTTTGTCTGTTTTGGGATTTTTACAATTTTCACACAAATCTGGTTTTTGTGATTGAAAAAATAAAAAACACGAAGGGCATTGATGAATATTATTTTTTAAATTCAAAATATTTTTACCCAACTCAGAGACGTATGAGGAATTTTTGTGTAAAAGAAAATATACAAAACGCTTGGCTTGTCGTTCTCCTATGCCAGGAAATTCTTTAAAGTATTGTGATAATTTTTCTATTGAATCTTCCATCCCGTTAGAAGCAGGTCTCGGTCGTTGTCATTTACAACAAACCAATATTTGCAAATTAATCTAATAATGTTTAAATAATTTTATATCTCTTTATCCCGTGACCGAGGCTTCTAACGGGATCCGTTTCAATTGTTTAAAAACCCTCTATTTCTGTTTCTTTTACTTGGTTGCTAATACGATCCACGCTATCAGTCCTATCTATTGAGGTGAAGGTGGAGAATTTTTCATCAAAATATAAATCAACCTTCCCAACTGGTCCATTACGGTGTTTTTCTATTAAGATTTCTGCAATATTTGTTTTTTCACTTTCGTCTTTACCTTTATCTTCTCGGTGAATGAACATAACCACATCAGCATCTTGCTCAATAGAGCCAGAATCTCTCAAGTCTGAAAGTTTTGGCTTTCCTCCTCTCGATTCCACAGCTCGAGAAAGTTGAGATAGAGCAATTACTGGAACGTCAAATTCTTTAGCTAGAGCTTTTAGAGATCTAGAAATTTCAGTAACCTGATTAACCATATTGTCATAATTTTTAGAAGTAGACATTAATTGCAAATAGTCTACCACTATCAAATCTATGCCATGTTCAGCTTTTACTCTTCGACAAACAGACCTCATTCTAATAATAGAGTTGCCGGCCATATCATCAACAAATATTTTAGCCTTAGATAATCTATCTAAGGAGTCTCTAATTTTTGAAAATTCTGATTCGGTAGAAAGATTGCCTGTTCTTAAGTGCCAAGCATTTACTCTAGATTCTGCCGCAAGCATTCTATCCACCAATTGTTGAGTGCTCATTTCCAAAGAAAAAACAATAACGGAAGCATTATGTTTCAAAGCTGACTGTCTTGCGATATCTAAAGCTAGTGTGGTCTTACCAACCGAGGGCCTTGCTGCTAAAATTATTAAGTCAGATCTTTGTAAACCAGATAAATATCCATCCAAATCTTTAAACCCAGTTGGAATACCCCGAATTTCTCCTTTGTTCTCATGAAGCCTCTCTAATCTTTCCCAGGCTTCTGGCAGACTATCTTTCAAAGAACGAAATGTAACACTATTACCACCAGTGTTGATGTTCATCATTTTCTTTTCTGCTTGGTCCAAAACCTCATATACATTTTCTGTATCATCATGGAATCCCAATTCAGTGATAAAATCTCCAGCCTCTATAATTTTTCTGAGAACATATTTTTTTAAAACAATATCTGCGTAATATTTAATATTAGTAGAAGCTGGAACAGAATTCGTTAGTTCACCCAGGTAACTACTTCCTCCAATGCTGTCTAAAGATTTTTTTTCTTCTAGCTTGTGAGATACTGACAACAAATCTATCGGTTCACCCTTAGCCGAAAGTTCCAACATTGTTTTGAAAATCTGAGAATGTTTTGAAGTATAAAAAGAATCTACGGTAATAATATCTGTAACTTCATGAATGGCTCCAGGTCGAAGCATAATTGAACCCAATATAGCTTTTTCTGCTTCTATGTTTTGTGGTGGAATTCTTATTTGTGATGATTTTTGTATCATAGAAATTATTGTATCACAACAGCCTTAAACCCAAAAATCAATATTTCGGATAAAACTGTTATTAATATGTGCAAAACTTATAGATTTTTGATATTATATAGACTGTATGAAAAAAAGATTACTTTCAGGAGTAAAACCTACAGGATCACCACATATTGGCAACTATTTTGGAGCTATGCGCCAATTTGTTGAACTTCAAAATAAGTACGATTCATTAGTCATGATAGCTGATTATCATGCTCTTAACCTTATAAAGGATAGAAAAGAGATGGAGGAAAATATTATTAATATTGCTCTTGACTATCTTGCTATAGGGCTAGATCCAAAGAAAGTTATCATCTTCAAACAATCAGATGTAAGTGCTCACACAGAACTTGCTTGGATTTTTGACACAATAACGACCATGCCCTATTTAATGAGAGCCCATGCTTACAAGGATGCAGAGGCGAAGAATAGAGAAATCAATGTTGGAACTTTTAACTATCCGATGTTGATGGCAGCAGATATTTTGCTTTACGATGCTGAAATAGTACCAGTAGGGCAAGACCAGAAGCAACACGTAGAATACTCAAGAGACACAGCACAAAAATTTAATAATATTTTTGGAGAAACTTTTAAACTACCAGAGGCTTTAATAATGGAAGATGTTTCAATTATACCCGGTACAGATGGCCAAAAAATGAGTAAGAGTTATAAAAACACCATTCCTTTGTTTGGGACAGACGAAGAAATTAAAAAAATCGTAATGAGAATCGTAACCGACTCAAAAGAGGCCAACGAACCTAAAGACCCTGAAACTTGTAATATTTTTGCTTTGCACAAATTATTCTTAAATGAAAAAGAAATAGTTACGCTACGCGATAGATACACAAAAGGCGAAATTAGCTACAAGGAATCCAAGGAAATGCTTTTTGATGAAATAATAAGATACTTCAAGACAATGAGAGAAAGAAGGGATCGATATCAAAAGAACATTAAGAAGGTAAAGAAAATATTAGCCAATGGTGCTAAGAGAGCGCAAAAGATAGCAGATAGAAAAATGTTCGAGATTAAAAAAATAATTGGGGTTAGTATTTAATTATGAAAAAAGATTTATTATCCCTGATTCTATTTATACTAAATTTCATCAATATTCCGCTAAAAGATGGTTTTAAAAAATTAAAAAAATGGTACCTAGGGGTTGAGAAGGAAGATAAAATATTATGGATTGCTTTTGCTCCGTTTTATTGGATAGTAGAGGGTTTGGTTTACTTTATAGGTCTGATAACAGATAAGGTTGATAAAATTGTTAATAAATAATTTATTAAAAAAATGAAAGAAAGAAAATACATAAAAGAATTAAATAATTTTGTAGGGCAAGAAGTGTCAATAGCTGGGTGGGTTGATGTTCGAAGAGACCAAGGAAAATTAGTTTTTATGGACTTGAGAGACATGACCGGAAAAGTGCAGTGTGTCGTTTTGCCAAATCACATAGAAGCCATGGGCGCAGTCAAAGAAGTCCGTAATGAGTGGGTTTTGGGTATCAGGGGAATGGTGAACAGGAGACCAGAAAAAAATATCAATCCTGAAGTATTAAACGGAAGTATAGAGTTAGAGATAATAAATATAGAGGTGTTGAACAAAGCCATTACACCTCAATTTGACGTAACTACTGATGGGCGCGAGATAGGAGAAGACAGAAGACTTAAGTATCGATATATTGATCTTCGAAGACCTAGGCTGCAAAAAAATATTCGCAACCGACACAAAATGGCAAAATTTGTCAGAGATTTTCTTGATAAAGAAAACTTTATTGAAATAGAAACACCCATATTAACTAAATCAACGCCCGAAGGAGCTAGAGATTTTATTGTACCTTCTAGATTATACAAGGGGACATTTTATGCGTTACCACAGTCTCCGCAACAATATAAACAACTCCTAATGTCAGCAGGAATGGAAAGATATTTCCAGTTAGCTAGATGTATGAGAGACGAGGATTCAAGAGGAGATAGACAACCAGAATTTACTCAACTGGACATGGAGATGAGTTTTGTAGATAGAGAAGATGTTATGGATATAAACGAAAGACTTCTCATCTCAATGATAAAAGAATTGTACCCGCACAAGAAAATACAACAAATTCCTTTTCCTAGAATATCCTACAAAGAAGCAATGGAAAAATATGGAAACGACAGGCCTGATTTAAGAGAAAATAAAGAAGATCCAGAGCTCCTGGCTTTTTGTTGGGTAATTGACTTCCCATTCTTTGAGAGAACAGATAAATCAGATAATCCAAACACAGAAGGTGAATGGACATTTACTCACAATCCTTTTTCTGGGCCAGTTAAAGAACACAGAAACTGGTTGATGGAAGGTAAAAATATCGGAGAAATTTTAACGACACAATACGACATCATTTTAAATGGTTTTGAAATTGGAGGTGGAAGTATTAGAGCGCACGAACCAGAAATGCTTAAAAAGGTTTTACAAATAATTGGTCATCAAGAAGAAGAGATAGCTCAAAACTTTGGACACATGTTGGGAGCTCTAAGTTCTGGAACACCGCCACACGGAGGAATCGCTTGGGGTTTTGATAGAGTATTAATGCTTCTAGAAAACGAACCAAACATAAGAGAGGTTATTACTTTCCCCAAGACAGGAGAAGCTAAGGACTTAATGATGGAATCTCCTTCTCTGGTATCCGAAAAACAATTAAAGGAGTTGGGAATTGAAATAACTAAAATCAAAAAATAATATGAGTACAGAGGATGTTATATCTCCATATAGTGTCCGAACAGGAGCATTCGAGGGGCCTCTCGATTTGCTCCTTTCGTTAATAGAAAATAAAAAATTTTTTATTAACGAATTATCTTTAGCGAATGTTACCAATGATTATATTTCTTACCTAAAATCATTAAGCGAAGTACCCAATGATAAGCACATAGAAAACGTTTCCTACTTTGTTTTAATAGCATCCACTCTTATTTTAATTAAATCTAGATCTCTTTTGCCAAATTTGTCTTTAACAGAAGAAGAAAAAGAAGATATTGGTGACCTGGAAAAGAGATTAAAAATTTATCAAATCTTTAAATCAGCAGGCACAGAAATAAATAAAATTTTTGGTAAAGATATAATTTTTACTCCAGTAGAAAGAGTTTGGAGTGACCCCGTATTTTCTCCCGATCCGATTATTACTCCCGAAAACTTATTAATCTCTGTAAAAAACGCCATAGCTAATGCCCCCAAGAAAGGAGAGAATTTGCCAGAAATAGAAGTTAAAAAGATTATTAACATAGAAGAAGTAATCAACAACATTACAGAAAGAATCAAAAATGCTGTTCAGTTGTCTTTTAAAGACTTAACCAAAGGAGACGGAACTAAACCAAAAGAAGAAGCAAAAACTCAGGTTATTATTTCCTTTCTTGCTATGCTAGAATTAGTCAGAGAAGGGGTTATTGGGGTAATACAAAACTCTTCTTTTGGAGACATAGAAATTAATCAAAATAAAAAAGAAGCAGGTGAAGAATTAACAGTAAGTTAAAAAATATTGACACATGAACCTAGAATCAAAAATAGAAGGATTACTTTTTTATAAAGGAGAAGATATGGAGATTAAAAAAATCGCCGAAATATTTAAAGTTGAAAAATCAGAGATAGAAGAAGCTCTTTTGGTGTTGGATAAATCTTTAGAAAACAGAGGATTAATACTGGTCAGGAAAGATGACCGAGTTGTTTTGGGAATACGAGGCGAGCTTAGTCCTATTCTTGAAGAAATGAGAAAAGATGAGATTACAAAAGAATTAACCAAATCCTCTCTAGAAACCTTATCTATCGTGATTTATAAAAACGGAGTAACTAGAAGTGAAATAGATTATATTAGGGGGGTTAATTCTAGTTTTATTTTAAGAAATCTTTTGGTAAGAGGATTAATAGAAAAAGTGATAGATCCCAAAGACAGTCGAAGATTCTTGTATAAACCAACCTTTGATACACTTACTCATTTAGGAATTAAATCGATTCAAGATTTACCCAAATATGAAGATATTCGTTCGCAATTATTAGAAATTAACAACATCACAGAAAAAAATGACTAATGCATTAAAAATATTTTTACCTTCAGTTATTGCTTTCACGATAGGAATTTTTTTGACTCCAATTGCCACACACTATTTTTATAAATATAAAATGTGGAAAAAAGTTTCCAGAGATAAAAATATTATTAATGATGAGAACAATAAATTTTCAAAGATACACGATGTGGAATCTGAGGTTTCGACCCCAAGAGTTGGGGGGATGATTATTTGGATTTCTGTGGTTCTAACTGTAGCTGTTGTCTTGATAGCTGATTATTTGTTAGGAAACGACCTTACTCAAAAACTAACATTCATTAGCCGAAACCAGACATTGCTGCCTTTTGTTTCTTTAATAGTAGCTGCCTTAATTGGACTTGCTGATGATTTTTTACAAATATTTGGGACAGGAAAGTGGAGTAAGGATCCGATGCTTTTACGCTATTTAAAAATATCAATAATTTTATTACTCGGATTAATTATTGGTCTGTGGTTTTATTTAAAATTAGGAACTAACACGCTCTATATTCCATGGTTGGGTGATGTTAATTTGGGATTTTTCTTCACACCATTTTTTATGTTCGTAATGTTGTCTCTTTGGTCAACTAGTATCATAGATGGAATTGATGGTTTATCTGGTGGTGTTTTAGCGACAATATTTATGGCGTACACACTTATTGCTTACTTTAACAATCAGATAGACATTGCAACTTTTTGCGCAGTTATTACAGGAGCAATTATGGCTTTTCTTTGGTTCAATATTCCTCCTGCTAGATTCTATATGGGAGAAACAGGTATGATAGGACTAACTGTCACTCTTTCTGTTGTTGCTTTTTTAACAGACACCGTCTTGCTTTTACCAATTATTGCATTTCCTTTGTTTATAACTTCTCTTTCTGCTTTTATTCAAATACTTTCTGTGAAATTAAGACACGGCAAAAGAGTTTTTCTTATCGCTCCACTACACCACCATTTCGAGGCAAGAGGATGGCCTAAATATAAAGTAACGATGAGATATTGGATAATTAGTATTATCACCTCTGTTATCGGAGTAATTATTTCTATCATAAGCTAATGAAAAAAGGATCTATTGATAAAACTTTTTTAGGTATAGTTATAACACTAGTTTTAGTAGGGTTAGTCACTTTTACTTCTGCTTCTCTTGGGATCTTAGCTAAAAATGAAGTTGAATTTAATAATGTTCTATTTAGCCAATTTGTACTTGGGTTTGCCGGGGGACTCGTTGCTTTGTATATAGGATATAAAATTCCTTATAAATTTATCCGAAAATATTCTTTAATTATTTTTATTTTGTCTATTTTAGCAACACTTTTAGTCTTTGTCCCTGGCATAGGGTTAAAACTTAAAGGAGCAAGCAGGTGGATAAGTATTATGGGATTTTCATTTCAACCAGTAGAGCTTTTAAAAATAGGTTTTATCGTTTATTTTTCTGCCTGGTTATCTTGGGCTAAAACAAAAGTGAAGAATCCACTTTTCTCTATTCTACCTTTAGTTATTTTAATCGGAACAATTGGAGCGATACTGTTAAAACAACCTGACACTAAAAGCTTGATTTTAATGACTGTCACCGCCCTCATTATGCTTTTTGTTTCAGGAGCACCTATAAAACATTTGGCTGTATTTTTTGGAATAGTTTTGATTGGATTTTCTATCTTGGTATATTTTACCCCTTACTTAAAAGCTCGTATTGAAACCTTCATTAAACCCCAAGAGAACAGTCAAACAATTTCGTATCAACTTCAACAATCCTTAATAGCTATAGGTTCTGGGGGTATTGCTGGTAGGGGGTTAGGGCAAAGCATACAAAAATTTAATTATTTACCAGAACCACAAGGTGATTCAATTTTTGCCGTGATAGGAGAAGAAACGGGATTTGTTGGTAGTGCTATGCTGGTTTTGCTTTATTTGGCCTTTATCCTAAGAGGGTACCGCATCGCAATACGCAATGCGCCAGATTCTTTTAGTAAGTTGTTAGTTATTGGCTTCGTAACCATAATCACCGCTCAGTCTTATATGAATATAGCTTCTTCTATCGGAGTTTTTCCTTTAACAGGAGTGCCTTTAGTTTTTGTCTCTCACGGAGGTACTGCTTTGTTGCTTTCGCTGGGTATGATAGGAGTAATCTTAAATATATCTCATTATAAAAATAAATCTTCTGAAAATAAAAATATTATTGAATAATCTTTTGTAGCATTATCTATTTATGGTATAATTATTGTAATTAATTGTTTGTATTATTAACTTTAATTTTTAAAAATATGAGGCCAATAAAATTCTCTTTAATAGCAACTATTCTGGTAATACCATTCCTTTTCTCTGGGAAGATAATAGCAGAAGAACAATCTTCTACAGAAAAAACAAATGAAGTAAAAAATATAGTTTTGGCAGAAATAAATGTCCAAGATTCTAAGATCATTTCACAAGAAGGAAACACCTTGGAGATTTCTTTTAACATAACTAATCGCCAGGGAGCGCAATCAGGTGTTAAGTATGGGGTTCGTGTAGTAGAAAAAATAGGTAAAAAACAAAAAGTACTAGATGAATACGTTTTCCCTGAGGTGCTTAGCGTTCCAGCAAACACAGTCATACCTAGGACAGTTGTATATAATGGCCCTGTTAACTTAGAGGGAGAATACAATCTTTATGTTTCAGCCAGAAACTACAGTGGCCTACCTTTAGGTACTGCAGACTTAGGAAAAGTGACTTTTTCTAAACAAATGGATACACTAGAAATCTTAAGCGAGACTTGTTCAACTGTTATAGAGAGAGCAGACAGTGTTAAAGAAAATGAAAACAGAGAGGATTTGGTCTCAAAAGAAGATAAGATAATCTTGTCTTGTTATGTAAGGAACAACATGGAAACTGAAGTGATAACTACTCCTGTTTACGAAACGCACTACAGAACTCTGTATGGAGAAGAAGCTTCTCAGCTAGGTGGAGATATTAGTCCAATACTGCTCAGACCACTAGAAGAAAAACTAGTAAATCTAACCTTGCCTAAGATAGCAGTTCCTCAATCATATGTTACAAAAATATACTTTGAAACTTCTGGGGTTAATTCTAATTACGTAACAATGTCTTACACCGTCTCCGGTCTCAGTGCCACAATCCAAAACGTCTCATTGGATAAGAACTCATACAAAGCAAACGAGACTGCAAAGATTGCATTCTTCTGGACTTCATCTGCTACAAATAGAGAGGAATTAACATCCATCTCTCTAAAAGCTGATATTGTTAATAAGAATAAGAGATCTTGTATAGAGAGTCCAATAAATACCCAAATGGCAGGAGTTGGATTCATTGAAATACCAGTAACTATTAGTAAATCATGTGATGATCCTGAAGTAACCATCTCTCTTTATGATGCATCAGGAAAAGTACTTGATCAAAAAGCTTTAATATTTGAAGCTAACGAAGAAACCAATCTATTCGCAGGAAAACTAGGTATCATTGCTATTGTAATTATTGTTCTACTAGTATTAACTGGATTAATTCTTTACTTTAAGAATCTAAAAGACAAAGATGGAGGTGACAAACCAAAGAGTGGTCACATAGAAGGAGCTGTGCTTGCTATATTCTTCATTCTTTCTATGTTTCTAATTCCTGGTGGTAGTGCAAAGGCGGATACTTACTATATTACTGTTGATAGAATAGATAATTATTACAACCCTGGAACAGCTTACGGTACTATAATCTTAAATACCAATCTAGATAAAAGTGACTATCTATACGGGGATGATATTAGACTAAGCTCTTCGGTTTATTATGATAAATACAATCATTGTTCAACCTTACCGCTCGACGCTATTTTAGGCAATGAAAGACAGAAGATAGACTATTCCGGAGATACTATTATTTGTGGGGGAGATGAACTTTATGCAGAAAATGTATTTCTGTCGGGCGCTATAGCAACTGGAAATTTAACAATTTCAGGAAATGCGTTTCTTGACGGAACTCAACAATTAGCAATCAATTTAGATTTATCTTATAACGTGATTTCTAATTCTCCTATAAAAGTAGAGATAAAAGCCAACGACACCTCTGGTGAAATTACGATCAACAAAGATGAGCCTGTTGCCATAACATGGTCTGTCCTTAATTCAAATGGGTCTACCTGCTACTGTACATACGATGGAGACAAGTCATGTGGACAACCAAGCAGCGGAGATGTTGTTAACCACAGAGGTTATTCCAATATAGAAGTAGGAAAAACGACAATATTTAAGCTAGAGTGTAAAAAATAAAATTGACTTTTACAGAAATTTACTATTTAATTATATTAAACAGTAAATTAAATATGAAAAGGAATTGTAAATGCCTAGTATTTATGGTGTCTATAATGATACTCATACTAGGGACTCTGTTAGCCCAGAGTTGTGACAAGGACAAACCACCGGTTAGTCCTCCAATTACGTACACGGTGACTATTAACGTCATCGGTAAAATCCATGTTACGCTTCCGCAAAAGACTGGGATCGTACCTGGTAGTAATGTTGACATAACGATAGAACCAGATAGCCTTTATTCTGTTTACTCCATAAAAGAAAATGGGGTAAACATGAACATTATCCCTACAGACAAAAAATTGACATATTCCTTAAAAAATATCCAATCTAATAAAATGTTGGATATAGAAGCGATAGAAACAGGAATTATAAAATTGTCGGTCCTAGAGCCGCCATTAATGTTAAAAAAGATTTCTTTTTACAGGGGCAAAGATGATGCATACCTAGGAGAACTTGTACTAGACCAAATAGATTTATCAAGAAAATATTACCACTATTATCCCTCTATGGATATTAAGGTGATAAACCAAGATGGATCTATCTTTTGGCAACAAAAATGGAGCTTAAAATTAGGAGTATACCAAAGAGGAGATCAAATCCTTACTGTCGTTAAGAACACAGACAAAATACTGCAGTTGAAAGATAAACCATCTTTCGATCCTACTTATGGAGCAGAGCTTTATGTCATATATACATATGAAAGAAATTAATTTTTCATAAAAATCTAAAGGATCACCCCTATTTTACAGGGGTGATTTTTTTCTAGAAAAAATATCGAAAAAAGGTTATAATGTCATTACCTTTATTAAACATAATTATTTAAATAACAGAATGAAAATTTTACTAACAGGAGGAGGTACAGGTGGTCATTTTTATCCACTTATTGCTATAGCTGAAAAATTAATAGAGCAAGCAGAAGCAGAAAAGGTTATTGACCTTAAGCTCTATTATATGTCCGATAAACCTTATGATAAAAGAATGCTTTTTGAAAATAAAATAAATTTTGTTCAAGTCCCTGCTGGTAAGATGAGAATTTATTTTTCTATTAAAAACTTTTTTGATATGTTTAAAACGCTTTCGGGTGTTTTATTAGGTACAATAGTAATGTTTTTTATTTATCCAGATGTGGTAATTTCAAAAGGAGGATATGCTGCATTTCCTGCTGTTTTTGCAGCTAGGTTTTTGCGAATCCCAATAATAGTCCATGAATCTGATTCCTTTCCAGGCAGACTAAATGTTTGGACGGCTAAATTTGCCGAGAAAGTTGCAGTATCGTGGCCTGAGGCTGCCGATTATTTACCAAAAGAAAAAACCGCATTAACAGGCCAACCTATTAGAAAAAGTATTTTGAGGGGAGACCCAAACGGTGCTCACAATTATTACAAACTAGACGACAGGATTCCTACCATATTAATTTTAGGAGGATCACAAGGTTCTGAAAAAATTAATAATATTATTGTAGATATATTGCCTAAATTATTAAATAAATATCAAGTAATTCACCAAACAGGGGACAAGAATTTTGAAGAAGTTACAGCTCGTGCAAAATTTTTGTTAGAAAACAATCCAGATTTTTCAAAATATAAACCTTTAAAATTTTTAAACAATCTTGATACAAGAATGGCTGCTGGATGTTCTAATCTAGTAATTTCTAGAGCAGGTTCAGCAATATTTGAAATAGCATCATGGGGTATTCCTTCTATTATTATTCCTATAACTAATTCTAATGGAGACCATCAAAGGAAAAATGCTTATAACTATGCAAGATCTGGGGGGTGCCAAGTTATAGAAGAAAGTAATCTAACCGCTAATGTTTTAATGGCTGAAATAGATAGAATTATAGGTGATAAAGAGAGGCTATATAAAATGAGCCAGAAAGCTCTGTCATTTGCCAATCATGATGCTGCCCTTAAGATAGCGAGGTCTGCTATTGAAATAGGATTAAGTCACGAAGAATAAAGTATATGGAAGAAAAAAAGAAAAAAGAAATAATTACTCGATTTGCACCTTCTCCAACAGGCTTTTTACACATTGGAGGAGTGAGGACTGCTATCTATGCATGGCTTTGGGCAAGAAAAAACAACGGAAAATTTATTCTTCGTATAGAAGACACAGACAAAGAAAGGGAAGTCTCGGGTTCGATTGAACATATAATAAAATCTCTCAAGTGGGTCGGATTAGATTGGGATTATGGACCAGACAAAGAAGGACCTGCGGGATCCTACATACAATCCGAGAGATTAGATCGTTACAAAAAATATGCTAACGAATTAGTCATAAAAGGTTTGGCTTATGCTGACCCATACACAGAAGAAGAACTTGAATCTTTTAGAAAAAAATCTGAAGAAGAAAAAAGACCGTTTTTGTACAGAAACCACAGGCCAGAAAATCCTCCAGTTTGGGATGGGACAAAACCACTAAGACTTAAAATTACGGATATAAAAAATAGCGAATGGAATGATATAACCCGTGGTAATTTAAAAGCAGGGGCAGAAGCTTTAGATGATTTTATTTTAATAAAAAGTGACGGATATCCTACGTACAATTTCGCCCACATCATTGATGATTACGAAATGGGTGTGACTCATATTATGAGAGCTGATGAATTTATTGCATCTACTCCTAAATTCCTTGCTTTGTATGAAGCTTTGGGGATAGAGAGACCTGAGTTTGTAACTCTTCCTCCTATATTGGGTAAAGATGGAAAAAAGAAACTAGGTAAAAGAGATGGGGCTAAAGACTTTTTAGAATATTCAAAAGATGGATATCTTCCTGAGGCTATGCTTAATTTCTTAACTTTTATTGGATGGAACCCTGGTGACAATAGAGAAATAATGTCAAAAGAAGAACTCATCTCAGCTTTTGACGTTAATCAAATACAAATAAGCGGAGGAATGTTTAACGAAGAAAAATTGGAATGGATAAATCACGAACACTTAAAAAAACTATCAGAAAAAGAACAACAAAATTATGTAATCTCCTTTATCCCCGAAAGAATATTAAAACTAGAGAACTACAATGAAGAGATTATTAGAAAGATATCTCCTATAATAATAGAAAGAATTAAAAAAGGTAAAGATATACTGGAATTGGATAAAAACAAAGATCTCGATTTTTATTTTACAGAACCAGAATATGAAAAAGATGGTCTTTTCTTTAAGTCTACTAAAATAGAAAATGATAAATATAACACATTGGCAAATTACCTAGAAAAAACCACGGAGATATTGGAGCAAATAGATAGTATAGATTTTAAAAAAGAAAAAATTAAAGAAACCATCTGGCCTTACGCCGAAGAAGTCGGGAGGGGGGATATTTTGTGGCCTATGAGATATGCTTTATCGGGAGTAGATAAATCACCAGACCCATTTTATCTAGCAGAGATCTTGGGAAAAGAAGAAACTATTGCTAGAATAAATAAAGCAGTTAATCTTTTAAAAAATTAACTTATTAAATAAATGCGAAAGTTCATACTACTCTTCACTATAATAGCGATAATTTTTAGTTTTATACCAGATATCTCTGTGGCTTTAACAGCTAGAGAAGTCCAGGAACAAATTAAAAAAACAAATGAACAAATAGCACAAATAGAAAAAGAAATTGAAGTCTTGTCCAAACAAATTGTCGAAACTTCTTTAGAAAAAAATACTCTGGCCAATGCAATAAAAGAATTAAACTTTAAAAGAAATCAGCTAATCAAAGAGCGAGAGGCAATACAAAAGAAAATAAATGCAACAGGCTTGGTTATACAAAGCATTGATAGTGATATCAGTGAAAAAGAAAAATCCTTAACTATATCGAGGCTTGCTTTGGCAAATTCCTTAAGAAAATTATACCAAAATGACAACACTTTGTTTTTTGAAAGATTATTATCAGGAGAAAAACTTTCTGATTTTAGTAGAGAATATAATAATCTTTTAGCAATCAACCAAGAAGTAAAAAACAAAATATTTGAAATATTAGACAAAAAAGAAAAACTACTTGCCTCTAAAAACGAAAAAGAGCTAGAAAGACAAAACCTCAATAATCTTAAAAAAAATCTAAGCCAGCAAGAGAAGGTTATCTCATCTAATCAACAAGAAAAAAATATTCTACTCAAGGAAACTCAAAACAAAGAAAGTAATTATCAAAAATTGTTATCGGAGCAAATCAAAAGGAAAGAATCTTTTGAGCGAGAGATGGCAGATTATGAAACCCAACTTAAGCTTCTAATAAATCCTAAATTTTTACCAAAAGAAGGGTCAGAAGTATTGTCCTGGCCTCTTAAGTCTATTTTTATAACATCACCTTTTGGGGTACGAGTAAATCCTTTTAATTCGGCTATTAACACCTATCACTACGGAGTTGATTTTAGGGCAACTTCAGGAACTTCTGTTTTTGCAATGGCTGGAGGAGTTGTCGAGGGAACAGGAAATACTGATGTCGCTTGCCAGGGCGCTTCTTTTGGTAAATGGATTCTCATTAAACACACAAATGGATTGTCTAGCTCTTATGGGCATCTTTCTAATATTTCTGTACAAAAGGGGGATATAATTAAGACGGGTGATGTGATTGGTCTTTCTGGTGGCACTCGAGGAATTTTTGGCTCTGGATCATCTACTGGCCCACATTTGCACATCTCGGTTTATGCTTCAGATGGAGTAGAGGTGGCTTCATTTGAAAGCAAGGGATGCCCTGGAAAAATATTAGTGCAGCCTAGAATAACGAGAGCTAATGCTCACCTTAATCCAATACTTTATTTGCCCAAAAAGACTCCATAATAATAAAAAAGTAGATTATTTTTATTAAAATGTTAAAATATAATATATGGAAAACGAATCAAAAAAACCAAGGGTACAGATACGTTTAGGTGGGTTGATTGTTATTATCATTCTTGCTCTCATTTTATTTAAAGTCGATATCAAAACTAAAATAGAATCCGAACAGTTTCAAAAAAATATTTCTTATATAACAGATAAATCAATGGAAATATGGGAAAAGTATATTTCAGGTCCTTTTAAATCTAAGACAGGTGACTTTGTTAAAGATTTAGCTAGTCAGGGTTTAGATAAAATTCAAGAATCCGTAAACGAAAAAGCAGACAGTTTACTAGACACAAAAAATATACAGAAAAGCTTTAATAAAATAACAGAGGAAGAGTAGAAAAAAATATGGAAAAAACACCTCGGTTTATAAAAGAATTTTCTAAAGAAAAATCACATCAAGAACGCGAACAAACAGCACGAGACATTAAAGAAAAACGTGTGGAATATTTTGTAGGAAAAAAAGATCTATCAGAAAGGCAAACCAGGTTACAAGAATCTATCGAAAATCAAGAACTAATTTTAAAGGAAAGACTAAAAAATATTGATAATCTTAATGATCAGATTTCTGAAATTACGAACTCAGGACTTACTAAAATTTTAAATTATTTTAAACTAAAAAAGCTACAAGCAGATCTTGTTGTTGGTCAAAAAACTTATGAGGAATTAAAACAACAACAGGACTTAGATAAAACAGAGCAACTATCTCTTTCTGAAAAACTAGAAGATGAAAAGAATCCTTTGGTAATGCAAGAATCTAAAAAAATATTAGACAATTTTTACCAAAATCAAAAAGAAAAGTGGGTACAAAAAGAATACTCAAAAGAAGATATTGCTAAATATTTTTCTGAGGAGCACTTGTCGTCTCTATCTTTAGAAGACTATGTTTTGTTACTAAAAAGATTCCCTCGTGAAATGGTAGCTCACGTTACAAGGCAAGGAGTTCGAGATCATATTGGTATGATGTATCATACTGCAGGAGAAGGTGAATATGCCGAGGGTTTCTTAAAAATGGTTGAAGATGGAAGATTGCGTTCACCACTCGGTGTTTATCTAACGGAGAACGAGAAGGAAAAAGCGATCACCAGATTTCTTCGTCTAGATAATTTTGAGAATAAAGATGAGGCCTTAGGTCATCTTGCTACTTTAACAGATGTCCAGCAGTACGAAAGCGGAAGTTATGCGGACAGAATGGCAATTCATTTTGCCACCGAAGAAGTTGCAGATAGTTATTATGGTTCCGAAAAAGGAAACGAAATTTTTATAGCATATCCTTCTGCTTTTATCGCATCGCAATATTATTTTAACGGACAGTTAAAAGAGGGTAATAGTGGTTATTGGAACGACCAATGGATTTGGGCCAACGAAGAACACGGAATTGATTTAAATGCAGGGTTGATTTTTATTCCGGAAGAAGCAAGAGTTGATAAAAACACAGGTTCTCGTTACGAACTCGATGAAAACAAAAATCCAATCAAAAATTTAGAATATTTAAACATCTTAAGAAAAGTCTTTGCCTCTGATGATTTTGATGACTTTGCTAAGCAGGTTATGGAAATAACTGGAAAATTAAGCAAAAAAGACGAACAAAATTTACTACCAAGCGAGCTAGAACTATTTAATAAGCTAGAACCATTTCGTCAAAAACTGGAAAACAATTATGGAATAAAAGATCGACGACTCCAAAATTCAATTTTTGATTATCACACACTATTGTCTCTTACAGGTCTAAAAAATGAACCTGTAAGTACTCACAGTCCTGAATCGGTTATAGAAGAATCATTAGAAAAATCGGGTATTTTGTTTACTGAAGCAAAAAATACTATTAGCTCAAAACAATTCTGGGAAGAATACTTTGCTAAAAACCAAAGTAAGCGCCCTTCGAAAATTATCTACTATAAAGGGGAAGACCCCACTGGAGCTCTTAGGCAGTGGAGGAAAGAACAAGGTATTGATAAAACAACAAAAGATGAGAATTTAGGTTTTTCTGAGAGGAGCATTAGCCGGGATGCTCCCCAAGCTGTTGCAGGTCTAAGCCGTTTTAAAAATTTGGCGGAAAAAATAATCGAGGATTACTTTGCGAAAAAATAAAGTTTGCTTTCTCTCGGACAAAAAATAAAAAACCTTTCGGCTTTTATTTTTGTGCCCGAGGTGGGAACGCTTCGCTTATCGCCGACTACATCGGCAGGTACTTTTCCACCTCGCTTCGCTCGTACGGAAAAGTCTTTCGATTCCCGCACAAAAGCAAAGCAGTTTGCTTTCTCTCGGACAAAAATAAAAAGCCTTTCGGCTTTTATTTTTGTGCCCGAGGTGGGAATCGAACCCACATCCCTTGCGAGACACGATTTTAAGTCGTGCGCGTATACCTATTCCGCCACTCGGGCAAACAAAACATATAATATATTTTAAACAGCCGTTTGCCCTCGCGTCGGCCTCCTCCTTTCAGTCGGATAAAACATGAAGCAGTTCATCTTTTATCCACTCGGGCAAACAAAACATATTAAATGTTTTTAATAACAAAAGGTATTATAGCATAAAGATTTTTAAATAGGAATATTAGTTTTTATTTTTTAAATTTCTCAAAAGGCTTATTTTTTGATATAATCGACTCATATGTCAAAGGAATACTACACTACAATAGGACTCGAAATACACGCAGAATTAAAGACTAATTCTAAGATGTTTTGCGGTTGCAAAAACAACCCCGATGAAAAAACTCCAAATACTAACATCTGTCCTGTTTGTATGGCTCAACCTGGAACTTTACCTGTTATAAATGCCGAAGCTGTTAAAAGTGTAGTCAAAGTTGGACTAGCTCTTGGAGCAAAAATTGCAGATTTTACAGAATTTGATCGTAAAAATTATTTTTATCCAGATATTCCAAAATCTTATCAGATTTCCCAATATAAATATCCGATTGTTTCTGGCGGGGAATTAAATGGGGTAAAAATTACTCGAGTACACCTTGAAGAAGACACAGCCACCTCAAAACACGATCGAGGAGATTTTTCTCTTATCGATTTTAATCGTGCCGGGGTTCCTTTAATGGAATTAGTAACAGAACCCGTCATTCATAGCGCCAAAGAAGCTGGAGATTTTGGAAGAGAGCTACAATTACTTCTTCGATACTTAGGTGTTTCAGAGGCTAATATGGAAAAAGGTCAAATGAGAGTTGAATTAAATATTTCCGTGTCTGATGTTCCAAATAAATTTGGAACTAAGGTTGAAGTTAAAAATATCAACTCTTTTAAAGCCGTAGAAAAAGCAGCTGAGTACGAAACCAAGAGAATGATCGAGCTAATAGAATCTGGGGGAAAAAATAAAATAGTTCAAGAAACAAGAGGCTGGGACGAAACTAAGCAAGCTACGTTTTCTCAAAGAGTAAAAGAAAATGCAAATGATTATAGATATTTTCCAGATCCCGACTTACCTAAACTTTTCTTGTCAGAAATATTTAATTTAGAAGAACTGAGAAAAAACCTTCCTGAACTTCCTCAAGCTAAAAGAATTCGCTATGGAAATGATTATGGAATAAAAGAAGAAGATATTGAAAGTTATATTATTGATCAGGAGTTAGGAAACTGGTTTGAAAAAGTTTGTTCAATTCTTAAAGATAAAGAGAAAATTAAAACCGCTTCTAACTATATAACTTCTGATTTATTGGGTCTTAAAAAAATAAACCCTGATATAAAAATCCCTAGTGAAAATAATTTTGCTGAATTAATCCAAATGATCTCTGACAATAAAATTTCTTCAAGGGCTGCAAAAGACATACTGGCAATGATCGCCACAGAAGACGCGTCACCAATGAAAATAGCTGAAGAAAAAGATTTGCTTCAAAAAAATGACGAGGGGGCACTGAAGGAAATCATCCAAAAAATAATTGATAATAACAAAGAAGTGGTCGAAACTTACAAAGCAGGAAAAGAAAATGCAATCATGTCTTTGGTCGGACAAGTCATGAAGGAAACAAAAGGTAGCGCTAACCCTCAATTGGCCTTAAAATTATTAAAAGAATTATTATCATAAATTTTAGTAGTCCGACTACTAAAATTTAAAATTCTACTTCTTCTTTTCTCTTTATGGTTTCAAGCCAAAGTGATTTTGCTGTTTTATAATAATCCTCTTTGTTTTTAAAATTACTTAAAACTATTGTTTTGTTACATATTCCCACTGAGTCATTAGTATATTCGCACAGACTAGATTTACTAAAATCAGAAATAGTTTTAAGATTTTTATCTAAGTTATTAAAATTAACATATGCACTTAATTGTATTAAATATCTTTCGTCTTCTATTTGTTTTGATTTAAATTTTCCTTGAAAAAGCACACCAGATCTATCGTATTTTTCATTAAAATATCTAGTATAGCCACCTATTCTCTGCATAAATTTTTCTATTCCATTATCTACAAGAGGGGATAAAATAAGATGAAAATGATTCTTGTTAATACAATATGCTATTATGGCTACTAAAGGTTTTTTAGTAGTCCGACTACTAAATTTTAACTTTTTCTTAAGATGTTGCTGAAAAATACTTTGTATTGGTTCTACTGTATTAAATTCTAATAAACTCAGAAAAAATCTATTGAGATCTTCTTTATCTATAATGATATCTCTTTTATCAGAACCTCTGTTATAAATATGATAATATTGTCCTATTTCAAATATATGATTTCTCATATATATAATCATACCATACTTTTAAATTTTAGTAGTCGGACTACTAAAATTATGGTTTTATTTTAAAATAAAATAATGATACAATAAAATATATAATTTTTAAAAAGATATTTATATTATGTACAAAAAAATTCGTGTTGCAATAAATGGTTTTGGAAGAATTGGTCGTGCGTTCTTAAAACTCTCATGGGAAAGAGGGGATTTAGAAGTAGTTGCCATCAACGACCTAGGAACTATCGATAGTCTTTCATACCTTCTAAAATACGATACAGTCTATGGCAAGTGGAATCATGATATAAAAATAGAAAAAGGAGCTGAAGGAGAAAAATCTTATATCATTATAGATGGTAAAAAAATACAATATATTCAAGAAAAAGATACAACCAAACTTCCTTGGAAAGAATTAGGAATAGATGTCGTAGTAGAATCTACTGGTGCATTCACTTCTTATGACAAATCGAAATTCCACCTAGATTGTGGAGCAAAGAAAGTTGTAATTTCTGCACCTTCAAAGGGCGCTGATAGTACAGTAAAAGGTGAGACAATATTGCTTGGAGTAAATGAAGACAAATTTGGTACTTGCGATATTACATCTAACGCTTCATGTACTACAAATGCAGCGTCTCCTCTTATCGCCATTCTTCATGAAGCAATCGGAGTAGAGAAGGCAATATTGAACACTGTCCATGGATACACTGCGACTCAAGCTCTCGTAGATGGCCCTAGCAAGAAGGATTTAAGAGAAGGCCGTGCAGCAGCCGAGAATATTATTCCAAGCTCTACAGGAGCAGCCATAGCGGTTACAGAGGCCTTTCCAGTGCTCAAAGGGCTATTTGACGGTATTTCTATCCGTGTGCCAGTCCCAGCTGGGTCTATAGTTGATATTACTTTTATAGCAAAAAGAGATACTACAAAAGAAGAGGTGAACGAGATATTGAAAAAAGCATCTAATGACCCACGATGGGAAAATTTATTTACTGCCACAAATGAACCAATCGTATCATCCGATATCCTTGCGGAAAAATATGCTTGTATTGCTGACTTAGAAATGACTAGAGTTGTCGGAGGAAATTTGGTAAAAGTTCTTGGGTGGTATGACAATGAAATGGGGTACACTTACACTCTATTAGACCATGTTGTCAAAACTGGAAAAACTATAAAATAAAATTTTACAAAAAAATAACATCATAATGCTTGGTATTATTTTTTTGTGCTATAATAAATATATGAAAATTTTTATTGGATCAGATCATGCTGGGTTTGAGCTTAAGGAAAAAATAAAAGAATATCTTATGAATGAGAATTGGCAAGTAGAAGACAGGGGTGCTTTTGTTTTGGACAACAACGATGATTATCCTAATTTTATAAAATTAGTAGCCGAAGCCGTATCTTTGGATAAAGATTCTTTTGGAATAGTGCTTGGTGGAAGTGGGCAAGGTGAACAAATAGTTGCTAATAAAATAGATGGTATTCGAGCAATTGAATATTATGGCGGAAATTTAGAAATAATCAAACTCGGAAGAGAACATAATAATGCAAACATTCTTTCTTTGGGAGCTCGTTTTATAGACGAGAAGGAAGCATTTGATGCAGTGAAAATATTTTTAAAAACCAAATTCTCTGAAGAAGAAAGACACAGCAGAAGATTAAAAAAAATTACAAAAATAGAAGAAAATAATTAAAATGATAGAAGTAATACCTGCAATTTTAGTAAAAAATTTTGATGAGCTAAAAGAAAAATTAGCTATTTATAAAAATATCTCTAAATTAGTTCAAGTAGATGTTTGTGATGGGGTTTTTGTAGACACCATCTCGTGGCCTATGAGTAAAAATGACGCTGAAAGCCTTTCTGTTATTTTAGACGAAGAAGAAGGTATGCCTTATTGGACAGAAATAGATTTTGAATTTGATCTAATGATTAAAAATGCTCATGAACAATTTGATGTTTTTATTCAACTAGGCGCCAAAAGAATTGTTTTTCATCTAGAAGCTGAAGAAGAAGAAACGTTTAGAGATTTTTTAGAATCTATTGATCCATACACTAGAGATAACGTAGAAATTGGCCTAGCTATCAACACAACTACCAACACAGAAAAATTAGATAAATTTATAAACTACATTGATTTTATACAATGTATGGGAATTGAAAATATAGGCTTACAAGGACAACCTTTTGATTCCAGGGTTTTAAATCAAATATCTACTATCCATAAAAAATATCCAGAAATGCCAATTAGTATTGATGGTAGCGTCAACGAAGAAACAGCAGAAAGTCTTGTAGACAAAGGAGCTTCAAGGCTTGTAATAGGATCAGCACTTTTGAAAACCTATAACATTAAAAATAAAATATTGGAATTTGAAAACCTGGCTTAAGTGTTCAATATTAACTCTGTACAGACAAAAAGCCCCCAAAAGAAAACAAGAAGAACTGCTTCGCTTCGTGTCAAACTCTTTCCCGTTCTCATTAAATAGAACAAAAGAAAAGCTGCTGCGACCATAAATAAACCGGCAACATAGACTATTTTTTGAGGAAAAGCAAATGGGTTTATCAAAGCTAACAAGCCTATAACAATAGTAGCATCTGCCAAGACCGTACCAAGGACATCTCCTATAGCCAAAGAATCTTGATTATTCTTAACAGCAGAGAGACAGAAAAAAAGTTCCGGCATAGTTGTTCCTAATCCTATAAAAAATAGGCCGATTATGACTTTGTTTATATTCAACATAATTGCTATTTCTACACCTGAACTGACTATAAAATGAGATCCCAGCAAAAGAAGTATTAGAGATAAAATCAAGAACAAAAAATCTAGTTTATTTGTGTTGTCTTTTTGTGGCACAGGCTTACTATTACCCATTGACAATCTTTTGTTTTTTTGATCATTTTTAAAAGATAAAATATAAAATATAACCCCGGATAATATCAGAGCCAGACCTTCTATCCTAGAGTAAAAACCATCTACCCCTAGAGCAATAGGAATAAGGAGAATAAAAGGATATATTACTGTATCTTTAAGAATATGGCTCTCTATTTTTAAAGACCTTCTAGCATACAAAACTGTTATCGCAAATATCAAGGTAAGGTCAGCAAAATTAGAACCAAAAATAGTCCCTAACCCCATAGATGGGACGTTTTGAATTGCCGAATTTATTACTACCAAGGTTTCTGGGATTATTCCTATAACTGCAACAATAAAAAAACCGACGATGTACTTAGATAAATTAAAAGATGATGCTATCTTAGAAGAATATTTAATAGCAAGCGTAGAACCTTTAATAATAAAAAACAAAGATACAAAAAAAATAAACAAATTTTCTATCATATGAAACTATTATACTAAACTAATTTCTTTTGACAAATTCTAGTTTTTTATATTTATTTTTGTTAAAATATAATTAATGGAAACAATAAGTGACGCAACTGTAAAAGAATTAAAGAAGATAGCAAATGATATTCGAAAAAAGATTATCGAAATATTAGCTGTAGCTGGGTCAGGACACACTGCTGGATCTCTGGGAATGGCAGACATTTTGACTTTGTTGTATTTTTATGCCCTAAAACACGATCCCAAAAATCCAAGCTGGGAAAGAAGGGACCGCCTAATACTATCAAATGGGCACATATGTCCTGTTTTGTACGCTACCATGGCCAAGTCAGGTTATTTTCCCGAAGAAGAGCTTTTAACTCTACGCAAACTAGGATCACGATTGCAAGGACATCCACACAAAGAGTTCATGCCCTGGATTGAAACTTCTTCGGGTCCACTGGGATCAGGGTTATCTCAAGCTGTAGGAATGGCAATTGTTGATAAAATTTATGACGGGAATAAAACTTTTTACGCATTATTGTCAGACGGTGAACTAAATGAGGGTAATACTTGGGAAGCAATTCTTTTGGCCACTAAATACAAATTAAATAATTTAATTATTATTATTGATCGCAATCATATCCAAATAGGAGGTAATACCGAAAAGGTTTTACCTTTAGAAGATCTAAAAGATAAATTTAAAGCATTTAACTGTTTTACCAATGAAATAGATGGACATAATTTTAGAGAAATTAACAACGCTATTTATCAAGCAAAGAAAAATACAGCTGGAGTCTCTGTTGTAATAGCCAAGACCATTCCGAGCAAGGGGGTTAAAAACTGGGAAAATGATTTTACTTGGCACGGCAGGGCTCCCACAAAAGAAGAAGCATTAAAAGCAATCATTGAACTAGAAAATCATGCTTAACCAAAAATTAAAACTAAATACAAAATTATTTAATCCTGATGTAGAGAAAAAAACAACCAGACGAGGTTTTGATGAAGCAATAACTAAACTAGGTGGCGAAAATCCAAATATTATAGCAATAAGTGCTGATCTAAGAGACTCTGTTGGATTGAAAAATTTTTCCGAAAGGTTCCCAGAAAGATTCATAGAAGTTGGTGTAGCAGAACAAAATATGGCTGGGGTCGCAAGTGGAGTAGCCGCTATGGGTAAAATTCCTTTCATGGCATCGTATGCTGTTTTCAGCCCAGGAAGAAACTGGGAGCAGATTCGTACAACTATTTGTTACAACAATCAACCTGTAAAAATAATTGGATCTCACGCAGGGGTAACCGTTGGTCCTGATGGAGGAAGTCATCAAGCTTTAGAAGATATTGCAATAACTCGAGTCCTTCCTAATATGGTTGTTTTAAGTCCTTGCGACAAAATAGAAGCTCAAAAAACAGTTATCGCTTGCTCGTCAACCAAAAATCCAACTTACATAAGGCTTTCTCGTAACGATACTCCTGTTATCACAACAGAAGAAACTCCTTTTGAAATAGGCAAAGCTCAAGTTTACTATTTTCCAGAAATAGGACTTGCCAAAGTAGGGATAATAGCAACAGGACCTATTTTACACAGAGCACTTTTAGCAGCTCGTGAGCTAGAAAAAAGGGGGATTAAAACAAAAGTGATAAACCTCTCAACTATAAAGCCATTAGACGAAGAATCCATTCTATCGTTAGCAAAAGAAACAGGGGCTATTGTGACAGTTGAAGACCACCAAATATCAGGTGGAATGGGAAGTGCTGTGGCAGAGCTTCTTTCTAAAAAATATCCAGTGCCAATAGAATTTGTTGGTGTAGAAGATAAGTTTGGACAATCTGGTGCTCCTGAGGAACTCGAAAAAATATACAGGCTAGATACCGAATCTATAATCAAAAAAGTAGAGCTAATTGCTGTTAGAAAAATTAATCAATCCTAGTAGGACAAGCATTGTTTCCAAGCTCTGTCTGTATTTTTTCTAATTGTTCCTTGTTTAATAATCCTTGATGAGGCCCAACAAATTGAACTACAGACTTAGAATTTATAGTGCCCCACACTAAAGCTTCCTCTATAGTTTTCTCATAAACTAAAGCGGAAACAAAAGCTCCTGAAAAAGCATCGCCAGCTCCAGTATTTTCAAGTGTTTTTGATTCTTCATAGAAAGATTTCATATATAGCATTTTCTCTCCATCAAAAGAATATGAGCCATTAACACCATCTGTGATAACCACAAGCTTTGGACCAAGTTTAAACATTTCCGATAGTAAAAATTTTATATCTTCATTATCTGTACTTAAAACTTTTTGAGATTCTTCCTTGTTCGAGAAAAATATATTGGCTCTTTTGTACAAATCTTTAAGCTTTTCAACTCCTAGTCTTATTTGAAACGTTCCTGGTTGTATAGCAAAAGAAACATCTGGATGATCATTTAAATATTTTAATATTTCTTCGTGATAAGTAAGGGAGTTAGAAGACAGGGAAGACAAATATATCCAGCGAGGAGTCTCTCTGATTTCAGGTAATTTATATGGATAATCTACGTGGTGAACCAAAATAGTTCTTTCTCCTTTATACCAAAGCACATAATGATAATTTGATTCCATATCTTTAATTATTTCGATATTAGAAGTATCTACATTTTCTTCTATGAGCTTTTCTATGTCTTTTGAACCTGTGTCATCATTACCAACATAAGAAACTAGACTTGTTTTGAGACCAAGCCTACTTCCAGCAATAGAAACATTTGAACTATTACCAACAGCAAAACACTCTAAAGCTGATTCGTAAGGGACCTTTCCCCCATAGTCTAAACACAAATTAAATTCATTACTATTTTTTTCTGGCTCTATTTCAGCCTCTTTGATTTTAATAAACGGCTCTGCCGCAATATCTCCTATAGCCAAGATATCTACTTTGTTTTCCATATATTTATATTGTATCATATTGTGATATAATAAATAAGTATGATTAAGTCATTACGAGAATACATAAAAGAGGCCGAGGCAAACAAAGTTGCTATTGGTCATTTCAATATTTCTAATTTAGAGGGATTAAAGGGAGTTTATGAAGGAGCTAAAAAAGTATCCGCTGATGTAGGTTATAAAATACCAATTATAATCGGGGTGTCAGAGCCAGAAGAGAACTTTATCGGAACAAACAAAATAGTGGTATTAATAAAAGAGATTAGAGAAAATGATAATTATCCTATCTTTCTAAATGCTGACCATCACTATTCTTTTTCTTCAGTCAAAAAATGCATAGATGCTGGTTTCGATTCTGTAATCATAGATGCTGTTAAATTACCCCTAGAAGAAAACATTTCTTTAACCAAAGAGTGTGTTGTCTACGCCAAAGAAATCTCAAGAAGGGAAGAGCGTGATATTTTAGTAGAATCTGAGATAGGTTTTATCGGGCAATCATCCAAAATACTAGAAAAAATTCCTGATGAAATAGATACAGAAAAATTAACAAAAACAGAGGATGCAGAATATTTTGCTAGGGAAACTGGAATAGACTTATTAGCACCTTCTGTCGGAAATATACATGGCATGATAAGGGGGGGGAATCCAAAATTAGACATTGAAAGAATAGCGTCAATAAGAACATCTTCCAACATACCACTCGTTTTGCATGGGGGTTCTGGTATAAGTGATGAAGATTTTGTTAAAGCCATAAATGCTGGTATAAGTATAATTCACATAAGTACTGAAATACGAGTTGCGTATAAGGAAGCATTATTGAAGGCAATAAAAGACAACCCAGACGAAATTGCTCCTTATCGATATCTAAAAAACGCCGTTGAAAAAATATCTGACGTGGTCGAAAAGCGAATCAGATTATTCAACAAATTATAAAATTAACAATAATATAAAAACAAAAAATAAATATGTTCAATTTTTTAAAAAAATTAGAATCTCCGGTAACAGAAGAGCAAAATGAGGATTCAGTGATTGTAGATACTAGTTACAAAAACAATATAGAGAACATGGAGAAAATAGATTACACCTCCCTTCTTAATGAAAACGAAATAGAATGGAAAAGAGAAGACGTAGAAGAAGCAAAAAACAAATTTGAATTAGTTAAAGACCAATTGTCCGAAGATTTTTCCTCAAAATCTTACAACGAAAGAATGGAAATTGTAAATCAAATTATTGAAAATCAAGCATAATAAAACATGCACTGGATTATTCCACTAGTCCTGTTAATAATATTCGAATCCCTGGCTGATATATTTGCCAAAGAATACTCAATCAAAGGACACTGGTATTTTTGGGTTGCCGGAATAATAGGATATATTATAGCCAATACTTTTTGGTTGTCAGCAATTAAAAACGGATCACAATTAGGAAGAGGTGCAATTATTTTCTCTGTTGTTTCGGCTATCTTGGCTTTAATAATTGGAGTTTATTTTTACCACGAAAATACTAATAAAATTCAGATTATTGGCATGATTCTAGGAATCGTGTCTATCGTTTTAATTTTTTGGGAATAACCATTGCAAAATATAGCCTTTTGTGCTATCGTAATAAACATGAATAAATTAACCGCAACAATGCGAAGTAAAACAGACAAGCTTGTCGACATACGAAAGAGTGGTATGGTCCCAGCTGTTGTTTATGGCGCTCGTGTGGAAAACACTACAATTTCCGTACCGAGTCTCGACTTCGAAAAAACATTAAAAGCAGTGGGTGAATCAAGCACACTAACCCTAGAATTAAAAGATAAAAAAATTGAAGTTCTAATACACGAAATTCAAAGAGATCCAGTAAAAGGCTTTCCTTTACATGTTGATTTCTTGGCGATAGACGTTAATAAACCTATTGTTGTCATGATTCCTGTGGAGTTCGTGGGAATTGCACCAGCAGAAAAAAATGGGCTAGGAGTTTTAATTAAAACACTTCATGAAATAGAAGTGGAGGCTCTTCCAAAAGATCTTCCATACAACATAGAAGTTGACTTGTCTGTTCTAGAAAATATTGACGATCAAATCAGGGTAGAAAGCATCAAGGCTTCAAACAATGTCACGATTAAAACTGATAGCGAAGAAGTGCTTGCGATTATTGCCCCTATGACAGAAGAGAAAACAGAAGAAACACCTTCTGTGGATATCTCTTCAATAGAAGTAGAAAAAAAGGGTAAAAAAGAAGAAGAAACTGACAAATAATACAATTAACAATAAAACCCCTTTAATCTTAAGGGGTTTTATTGTTAATTGTGAACTTCCTATCTAGTTGCTATAATAGATTCATGAGTTTTTATAAAAGAAAGCGTTTTTCATTTTTGTTAATTTTTATTTTTATTTTAGGGATCTTTTTAAGTGGACAAGTCTTTGCTGATGTACTATTAGAGAATGCTCAAGCTGACAAACAAAAGTTAGAAGCAGAACTGGCTAATTTGGAAAAAGAAATTGCCGCCAAACAAAAAGAACTAGACAAACAAAAAGGACAATCAGTGTCATTGTCTCGGGATATTTCTATATTAAGTGCACAAATTGAGAAATCAAAATTAGATATTAGAGCAAAAAATCTTGTTATTCAAAAACTAGGAGGAGAAATTACAGCAAAAAACAAAAAAATAGAAGCTCTATCTACTAAACTATCAAAAGAAAAAGAATCACTAGCTCAGCTGATTAGAAAAGAAAGACAACTAGATGATAAATCTATAGTTTCTGTGATTTTGTCACAAGACAGAATCTCTGATGCTTACGGAGATATAGTTTCTTTTGGAGCAATCAAAAAAGGTATTCAGTCGTCAATAGACGAGATTAGAGGAGTGAGAACCATGACAGAAGCTGAAAGAAAAAGCTTAGAAGAAAAGAAGAACCTGGAAACAGACACTAAAGCTGAATTAGAGAATGCTAAAGCTAAAGTGGAAACAAGCGAAGCAGAAAAACAAAGACTTCTCTCAATAAGTAAAAACAAAGAAACAGAATATCAAAAAATACTTGCCGAAAAAGCAAAAAAAAGAGCAGAAATATTAGCTGCCATCTTTAATCTTGTAGGCGGAAACAAGCAGATAAACTTCGAAACAGCTTTAGTCTATGCCCGGGAGGCGCAAAAACTAACAGGCATAGACCCAGCTTTTTTGTTGGCTATTTTGACTCAAGAAAGTAATTTAGGTGAAAATGTTGGACAATGTTATTTAACAGACACAACGACAGGAAACGGAAAGGGGGCTAATACAGGTAGTGCTCAAAAAAGAGTAATGAGCCCAACCAGAGATGTACCAGTGTTCCTAGATATTGTCTCTAAGCTTGGTTTAGATTATTCAACGACTAGAGTTTCTTGTTGGATACCGATGTATAGAACTAAATATGATGAAAAACTTAAAAAATATGTGACAGACTATAGTCAACCTTACGGATGGGGTGGGGCTATGGGGCCAGCCCAGTTCATTCCTTCAACATGGAAAATGTTTGAATCCCGCCTAAAAACAGTTCTTGGCTATAACGCCAGTCCTTGGAATCCCAAAGATGCTTTTACAGCATCTGCTATGTACCTCACCGACTTAGGAGCTATCGGTAATAGTTCTAGCGCCCAAATAAAAGCAGCTTGCAGGTATTATGGGACTGGTTTAAACCAAATATACAACGAAAAAACAAAAAAATATGAAACAGCTAAAAGTGGCTCCGGGACTACTTGTTCATACGGCAGAAGCGTTATAGGTCATAAAACAAAAATTCAAGCCAATATCGATCTGTTGCAAGATTAGTTATTTCGTGATAATATAACGTAATATGAAGAAAGATATACACCCAAAACATAACGATAAAGCAAACGTAAATTGTGCTTGCGGGGCGACATTTGCTGTTGGTTCTACCATGGATGATATTCATGTTGAAATATGTAGTCAATGCCATCCTTTTTATACAGGTAATGAAAAAATCCTAGACACAGCTGGAAGAGTTGATAGATTCAAGAAGAGAGTAGCACTAGCTGATAAAAAGAAGAAATAAATTGCAAGTTATTAATAAAAAGCTCTTTCGGGCTTTTTATTTTTGCAATTAAAGGTATAATTATTATTGTATTTAAAAACTTTTACCAATGGAATTAGACATAGAACAACTAAAGAAAAATTATAAAACTAGTTATTTCGCAGAAGAGTACGAGCGTCTTTTGGGTGAAGAAGAAAAAATAAACGAGATGATTAAGTCAGATGAAAGTCTAAAGGAACTAGCAACTGAGGAAATTCAGAATTTAAATTTTCAGAAAGAAGCTATACAAAGACAAGTAGAAGAAATATTGAAAAAAGAAGAGGAAGAAGAGGAATTCCCTAATGAAATAATTATGGAGATCAGGGCTGGCGCAGGAGGAGATGAAGCTTCTTTGTTTGCCTGGGAATTAGCCAGAATGTATGAAAAGTATGTTGAAAAATTAAGATGGAATTGGAAAATTTTAGACGAATCAATAAATGATGTCGGAGGATACAAAGAGGCTACTTTTGAGATAAAAGGGCAAGATTCTTATAAAATCCTTCGCTTTGAAACTGGAGTTCATCGAGTTCAAAGAGTTCCTGCAACTGAAAAGAACGGGAGGATACATACTTCCACAGCTTCTGTTGCTATTTTACCAATCAGAAAGAAAACTAATGTGGTAATCAATCCTGCTGATATAGAGATAGAATATTCTCGTTCTGGGGGAGCAGGAGGGCAGAACGTTAACAAAGTTGAAACAGCGGTTCGCCTTATTCATAAGCCAACAGGGGTGGATGTTCGTTGCACTACAGAAAGAAAACAATTGGATAACAGAGAAAAAGCCATGGAAATCTTGACTTCAAAATTACAGATGATGAAAGACCAAGAAGAAGAAAAAAAATATGCTAGCGATAGGAAAAATCAAATTGGAACAAATGACAGAAGTGAAAAAATAAGAACCTATAATTTTCCTCAAGACAGAATCACCGACCACAGAATAAAGCAATCTTGGTCAAATATTCCAAATATCATGAATGGCAATATTGACAAGATAATAGAAGCTCTTTCGTCGGGAGAAGTGGGGGACGCGGACGATGAATAAAGTTTGACAAAAACAATCTTTCTTGTAAAATTAATTCTAAATCAAAAAGGAGGTGAGAAATGAAAAAAGAACGAGAATTTAATTTTTCCAACATTACATTAATCCTTGTGGGTGCTATTGTTCTATTCTTGGGGATAATCCTTATCGCAAACTTGACTCCTGTAAACAAATGGACTGAATTCCATGAGTTTCTTAAGGGTTACGGAGCTAATGCAGCTCTAATCTTAGGTGGAACCATATCACTAATAGGCATGATGCTCATTTTTGTCTCTCTTAAAACCAACAAGTAGGAGAGTTTCTGAATCTTTAGGGTGAGCCTAGACTTTATCTAGGCTCATTTTGTTTTTGCTATTTTAAAGTATTTATGATATAATATATAGAGTAGTTAGCTTATGTTTTGGTATTAGTTTCATCCTTCGTATGTGTAAACATTGGGGTATGTAAATGAAATCGGGCTATGCGATTACATTTATAAGTTCTGACCTAGTGTCAGAATCCGACTTAAATCGGATTAGTTTAATTTTGCAATTCGGTATCTTGTGTAAAGTTTTGCAAATACAATTGTCATATATGGCAAAAAAGTTATATGTTGGAGGTCTACCTTACAGTACTTCTAACGACGAGCTAAAAGCTCATTTCAGTACAGCAGGAGAAGTTTCTTCTGCAACCATTATCATGGATAAGATGACAAATCGCTCAAAAGGTTTTGGATTCGTAGAATTCGAAAACGATGCTGATGCTGAACAAGCCATCTCAATGTTTGACGGTAAAGATTTCGGAGGAAGAAAGCTTACAGTAAATGAAGCTCGACCCATGGAAGAAAGACCTAGAAACTTTCAAAGATAAACAAAAAACCACATATTTAAAGTATGTGGTTTTTTGTTTGCAAAATAATACTTTTTTTGTTATATTTTTAGAGTTAAATAATAAATTTAATGCGTGTGTAGTTCAGTGGTAGAACGCTGTTCTGAGTTTTTATAAAAATAAATGGTTCATTCGTTAAAAATGAGAAAATAAATAGTTTCTTGAGTGCGTGTGTAGTTCAGTGGTAGAACGCTGTCCTGATAAGACAGAGGTCGAAGGTCCGATTCCTTCCACACGCACTGAGGACATTATTTATTTTTCATTTTAACTCACTGCCATTTAAAAGACAGAGGTCGAAGGTCCGATTCCTTCCACATGCACAACATGATTCTTCAAGAATTACTATCTCAAAGAGACACTCAAAAAGAAGAGGTTTTTGTTCATTTTTTTAAAACAGGAAAAGGCCAGTATGGGGAAGGAGATCTCTTTCTTGGAATTAGTGTTCCTGAAACAAGAAAGATTGCTCTTAAATACAAAAATTTATCTTTAGAAAAAATACAAAAACTTTTAAATAATAAGTACCACGAATGCAGGCTAGCTGCTCTAATGATTTTAGTTTACCAATTTAAAAAAGGCGACGACAATCTAAAAACAAAAATATTTAATTTTTACCTAAAAAATACTAAAAACATAAATAGCTGGGATTTGGTAGATTTGTCTGTTTACCATATAGTAGGGGATTATCTTCTAGGCAGAGATAGAAAAATTTTATACAAACTAGCTAAATCTAAAAATATGTGGGAGCGCAGAATGTCTATGGTTTCAACTTTTGCTTTTATAAAAAACAGAGAACTTAATGATACCTTCAACATAACCAAAATACTTATTTCAGACAAAGAAGATCTTATTCATAAAGCTTGTGGTTGGATGCTAAGAGAAGCCGGCAAAAGAGTCTCAGAAAAAGAATTAACTAATTTTTTAGAGAACAATACTTTTAATATGCCTCGAACCATGCTCCGATACGCCATTGAGAGGTTGCCCGAACCTAAAAGACAATATTTCCTCAAAAAATAAAGGGTGCGTTTAATTGATTTTAATCTAAAATTTTAGTATAAATATAGACGTATAAGGGGCTACCCCTTTTTTGTTTGTAATTTTTATTATTAATTTATATTATTTTATGTCGCAGAAAAAAATCAACAAATTCGTCTATGCCTTTGAAGAAGGGAATAGAAACATGAAGGAAATTCTCGGTGGTAAAGGAGCGAACCTGGCCGAAATGAAAAATCTAGGAATCAACGTTCCTCCTGGATTTACAATATCTACACAAGCCTGCAAAATTTACAATGATTTAGGAAAGAAAATTACTCCAGAAATGGAAACCCAAATTAAAAGCAATCTAGCCAGTCTTGAAAAAAAGATGGGTAAAAAGCTAGGAGACGCAAAAAACCCTCTTTTGGTTTCAGTTAGATCGGGAGCAGTAGCTTCTATGCCAGGAATGATGGATACCATCTTGAACCTTGGGCTTAATGATGAATCAGTTAAAGGATTAGCAGAAAAAACCGGTAACGAAAGATTTGCCTGGGATTCTTATCGTCGATTAATTCAAATGTTAGGAAATGTTGTATTGGAAGTAGATCATGATGAATTCGAGCACATACTTGAATCCGTTAAGGAAAACAAAAAAGCAAAATTTGATACAGACCTTAGCGCAGAAGACTTGAAAGAAGTGGTAACTAAATACAAGGCAATGATTAAAAAAGTTACTAAAAAAGATTTTCCTCAAGATCCAAAAATTCAATTAGATTTATCTATTAGAGCAGTATTTAATTCTTGGAATAATTACAGGGCTATTCGCTATCGCGAAATAAACAACATCAAGGGACTTATCGGAACTGCTGTTAACGTTCAAGCCATGGTTTTTGGAAACCTTGGAGAAGATTCTGGAACGGGTGTTTGCTTCACAAGAAATCCTTCTACGGGAGAAGCTAAATTCTATGGAGAATATTTGATGAACGCGCAAGGAGAAGATGTTGTAGCGGGAATTCGAACTCCTCTTGCTGTTTCTACTCTTCAAAAAAGTAATCCAAAAATATACAAAGAGTTAGTGAATGTGTGCAATAAAGTAGAAAAGCACTACAAAGACATGCAGGACATGGAGTTCACTATCGAGAAAGGAATCTTGTATATTCTGCAAGCAAGAAACGGAAAAAGAACAGTTGAAGCTGGGGTAAAAATTGCTGTAGATATGGTGAAGGAAAAATTAATAACAAAAGAAGAAGCTATTTTAAGAATAGATCCTAATCAACTTAATCAACTTCTTCACAAGCAATTCGATCAAAAAGCCCTAGCCAAAGCCGAAGCGGTAGCACAGGGATTACCAGCTTCTCCAGGAGCAGCGGTAGGAGAAATAGTTTTCAATGCTAGTGATGCTCTTATGAAAACAGAAAAAGGATTGAGCGTTGTATTAGTAAGAACAGAAACTTCTCCAGAAGACATTGATGGAATGCACAGTGCAAAAGGAATCTTAACAGCAAGAGGAGGAATGACTTCTCACGCAGCAGTGGTTGCTCGAGGTATGGGGACTTGTTGCGTTGCTGGATGTTCAGATCTAATAATTGACGAAAAAAAGAAAACACTTGTTATTAAAAGCAAAGGATTGACACTCAAAGAAGGTGATTATATTTCTCTAGATGGATCTACCGGAAAAGTTTATGTAGGGAAAATTGATACCAAAGAACCAGAACTTTCTGGAAACTTTGGAAAACTCATGTCTTGGGCTGATGAATATCGAAAAATAGGCATCAGGACTAATGCAGATACTCCTAAGGATGCTAAAACAGCTAGAGAATTCGGTGCTGAGGGTATTGGACTATGCAGAACCGAACACATGTTTTTCGATGGTCCTAGAATTAAAGCAATTCGAGAAATGATTTTATCAAATGATGTTGATAGTAGAAAAAAAGCCCTAGCCAAACTTCTTCCTTTCCAGAGAGATGATTTTGCAGGACTATTCCACACCATGGATGGATTCCCGGTTACTGTTAGGTTCCTAGACCCTCCTCTGCACGAATTCTTGCCTACAAAAGAAAAAGATATTGCTGAAATATCTAAAGAAATGGGAGTTTCTACAAATGTTTTAAAAGCAAAAATAGAAGAATTGCATGAGTTTAACCCAATGTTAGGACACAGAGGATGTCGACTAGCAGTTACTTACCCAGAAATATATGAAATGCAAACCAATGCTGTTATTGAGGCTGCAATTTTGGTTTCAAAAAAATGTCCTATATGTGGCAAAAAACACAAAGTCTCTCCAGAAATAATGATTCCTTTGGTTGCTACAACAAAAGAATTTTCTATCTTAAAAGATGGTGTTGTAGAAATTGTTGAAAAGAAAATCAAAGAAGCTAAGATAAAGATGAGTTACAAGGTCGGGACCATGATAGAAGTTCCAAGAGCAACAATGGTAGCAGACAAAATAGTAGAAGCTGGAGCAGAATTCTTTTCATTTGGAACAAACGATCTTACCCAGATGGGAGCTGGTATTTCTAGAGACGATGCAGGAAAATTCTTAAAAGAATATGTGGCTAAAGGCATTTACGACAACGATCCATTTGAAACCCTAGACCAAGAAGGGGTTGGAGAGTTAATTAAAATTGCTATCAAAAAAGGACGCGGTGTTAAAAAGGATTTAAAAATTGGTATTTGTGGAGAACATGGAGGAGAACCAAAAACTGTTGAATTTTGTCACAACGAAGGATTCTCTTATGTTTCTTGTTCACCATTTAGAGTCCCAATCGCAAGATTAGCAGCCGCTCAAGCTGTTATCAAAAATAAAGCGAAAAAATAATTAATGGAGACTAAAAACACCCAAGGTCTTAACCTTGGGTGTTTTTGATTTATAAGATGTTATAATTGAAACATGACTCAAGACCAGGCATTTTTAATCATGAAAACAGGAGTAAATATTTATCTTACAGGAAGTGCAGGAAGTGGAAAAACTTATTTACTTAATAAATATATTTCTTATCTAGAAGAACACGATATTCCTGTGGCCATAACTGCTTCGACAGGAATCGCCGCTACACACATGAACGGAATGACTATTCATAGTTGGTCTGGAATGGGTATAAAAGAAAAACTAGACGACATGGAATTAGAAAGACTGGAAGAAAAAAAATATCTTTGGAAAAGATTTGAAAAAGCAAAAGTCCTTATCATAGATGAAATTTCTATGCTTCACGCAAATCAACTAGATATGGTTGAAAGGATTTGTCGAAAATTCAAAAGAAAGGAAAAACCATTCGGAGGATTACAGGTTATTTTGTCTGGAGACTTTTTTCAACTTCCCCCTATAACCAAAAAAGAAGATAGTGAATCAGGCATGATATGCAACTCTAATGCTTGGCAAATCTTAAACCCAGCAATTTGTTACCTTGAAGAGCAACATCGCCAAGAAGACAATGCGCTAACAGAGATACTAAACATGATTAGGAAAAATCAGATTAATTTCAAGCATCATGAAATATTAAAAAGCCGCATCGGACAAACTTTAGAAAATGAAATTCGTGCAACAAGACTTTACACTCACAATATCAACGTAGATGAAATAAATGAAAAAGAACTTTCTCTAATCGAAGAAGAAGAAATGATTTTTCTAATGACTGACAATGGACCAGAAAATTTAGTTTCTATTTTAAAAAAAAGCTGTTTAGCTCACGAAAAATTAAAATTAAAAATTGGAGCTGAAGTAATGTGCGTAAAAAATAATTTTGAAGAAGGGTATGTTAACGGGTCGAGGGGAAAAATCATAGGATTTGAAAGCTTGAATGGCAATCCTATTGTAAAACTTTATAATGGTAAAAAAATAATCTTAAAACCTGAAATTTGGGCTATCGAAGAAGATGGTAAAATCAAAGCCTCTGTTTCTCAAATACCACTCAGGTTGGCATGGGCCATCACAATACACAAAAGCCAAGGAATGTCTCTAGATAACGCAGAAATAGACCTTAGGAGCACTTTTGGTTATGGAATGGGGTATGTGGCCCTATCTAGAGTAAGATCGCTTGAAGGGATTAGTCTTGTCGGCTACAGTACCGAATCGCTACAAGTTAATCCGATAGTATTAAGTCTTGATGAAAATCTTCAAAATCAAAGTTATCAGAATGAACTTTTGTTTAAGAAATTAACGAAAGCACAACAAAAAAAACTAGAAGAAGATTTTATTTTAAGCATGGGCGGGAAAATAAATAAAATAAAAATCAAAAACAAACTAGCTATTAAAGACACCAAGGTGCCTACAGTGCAAATAACAAGAGAGTTGCTTGAAAAGAAAAAAACTGTCTCGCAAATATCTAAAGAAAGAAATTTAACCAAAGAGACTATTATAAAACACATAGAAGAAATTGCTAAAAAAGAGGGGTGTTCACATATAGCTCATTTAAAACCAAACGAGAAAGATATTAATGCCATAAAAAAAGCCCTAGGGAAAATAAAAACTGAGGACAAATCTAGGCTTACCCCTATAAAAATTTTATTAGAAAAAGAAGGAAACAACATGTCGTTTGAAAGAATTAGAATAGCTCGATTATTTTTATAAAATAATATAATATAAACTATATGAATAAATTTATTTTCAAAAAAATAATATTAATATTGCTAATTATTATCATTGTTATCCTTATTGTTTTTAGTTTACTAAAAAATTTTAGTGTTAACAAAATTACAGATAGAGAGATATCAGTTGATAATAAAGAATATTGTTATTACAAAGAAGATTTTAAGACAAGTGGTTATAGTGATGTCGCTTGGATGAAAATTTCAGAAAATGGAAATACCGTAAAGGGGGAATTTAGGAACCTACCAGCAGAAACAGACTCCAAGGTTGGATTATTCACGGGCTTAATAATGAAATCAGACCTACAAAATAATATAAAAACCGCCGATGTTATCTGGAATACTTTTGCCGAAGGAATGAACAACAAAGAACAGTTAATTTTTGATTACGGGAAAGATTCTGCGATTGTTTATTTTGGTGAAATGCAAGAAGAAGGGGAGGGTGGTTTTTTTGTTTTTAAAAATAAAAATAATCTTTTTCCACAAAACAAAATGAACAGCATGGATTGCTTAGAACTTGAAGAGAAAATCAGTGTCGAACAATACATAAGAGAAAATATTAAAAATATATCAAACACCAAAGAAGTTTTAGGCGGGAGCTGGTATGTTGCAAAGTTAAAAATAGACAACCAAAATAACACCGGAGAAGTTGAGTATGAGGATGGTCACATATTAGAGAAAGCTTCTTTTGATTACGAGTATGACATTGTGACAAAAAACATAAATGTCTTAAATTTTAAACAATTCTAATTATCGCTTTTGTAAAAAGGGTGATATAATTAAGTTATTATTAACATAAATTTCTAAAACAAAAAATATGGCAAAAGGAATGACTCACAAAAAAGATGTGAAGAAACCAAAGAAGGGGACAAAGAAGTAACAAAAACCTCCAGTTTTAACTGGAGGTTTTTGTTTGGGATAAACCTGTTTTTATTATATAATGAGAACATAAAATTAATACAAAGAAGATATGGAATCAAAAACAAAAATAATAGCAACACTAGGTCCGGCCAGTGAAAAAGATTCAATCGTTAGTGACTTGATAAAACACAAGGTAAACATGTTTCGCCTTAATTTTTCTTGGGGGACTCACGATTGGCACAAAGAACACATAAAGAATATCCGAAAAATATCATGTGATTACAACACACAAATTGATATTATGCAAGACCTGTCTGGTCCAAGGGTTCAAGAAGAATCTGGTCATCGATTTGATAGAGAAAAATGCGGGGGGATAATCACAGAAAAAGATAGGAACGATTTATCTTTTGGTATAAAAGAAGGAGTAGATTATGTTGCCATGTCTTTTGTCGGCTGCGCACAAGATGTAACTGAATTAAAAAATCTAATTTCTGATTTGGGTGGAAATCAAAAAGTTTTATCAAAAATAGAAAGGATAGAAGCAATTAACAATATCGATGAAATTATTGATGTTTCAGACGGAATTATTATCGCACGAGGAGATTTAGGAAACGAAATACCAATAGAAGAAATTCCTTTTGTTCAACATAAAATAATTAATAAATGTAATCAGTCAGGTAAAATGGTCATAGTTGCAACTCAAATGCTTTATTCAATGGTAGAAAATAGTGTACCAACCAGAGCCGAAGTCTCTGATGTTGCTTATGCCATTATAGACGGAGCCAATGGTATATTGTTATCAGATGAAACAGCCCGAGGTAGATATCCTGTTGAGTCAATAGAAATACTGGAAAGGATTGCTACGAACGCAGAAAAACACAGTGACATAACATTAATAGGTTAAAAAATAATTTCAAAATGCAAGAAGAAAAAATAATTTATATTACAAGAAAAATACCAGAACCTGGATTAAAACTATTGGATGAAAAAGGAATAAAGTATGACATCGGCAATTTCAAAAAACCTCCAACCACTAAAGATCTTAAAAAAGAATTGCTAAAGAAAAATTATACCGGAGTCATTTCTTTCTTGACCGACAAAATAGATGCCGAGATAATGGAAGCTTTCCCTGGGATAAAAATTTATTCCAATTTTGCTGTCGGCTATGACAACCTAAACATTGAAGATGCAAAAACACGAGGTATTTTCCTTACAAACACTCCTGGAACATCGGCCATGGCAGTTGCTGAACACACTGTCGCTTTAATGCTAGCTTTAACGACTAGATTAGTTGAAGGAGACGAATACATGAGGTGTGGTAAATATAAAGGATGGGATCCAAATATTTTTATTGGAACAGACCTTAGAGGTAAAATAATTGGACTTATTGGTGCTGGACAGATAGGAACCGAGGTTGCAAAGATGCTTCGATATGGATTTGGAGCTAATATTATTTATAGTGATATAAAAAGAAATACTGACTTGGAAAACATTGATGGAATTGTAAGACGAGAAACCGAAGAAGTTTTAAGAGAGTCAGACATCGTATCTCTACATGTTCCGCTATTGCCAACAACAAAACATTTAATAAATTCTGAGACTCTTAAAACAATGAAGCCAACTGCTTTTTTAATTAATACATCCAGAGGTCCCGTAGTCGATGAAAAAGCTCTAATAGAAGCCCTGGAAAAAGATATTATTAGAGGTGCAGGATTGGACGTTTTTGAATTTGAGCCAAAACTGTCTAGGGGGTTAACCAAGCTCCCAGACGTTATCATCACTCCACACATTGCTTCTTCTAGACAATCTGCGCGAGAAATGATGTCGATAATTGCCGTTCAAAACATCATCTCTTTCTTAGAGACAGGTAAACCAATAAACAATATTTACTAATTATTTTAAAAGGACCACTTGTGGTCCTTTTAAAATGATTAAATTAGTTATAAAATAAACAGATGGAACCACTAGCTCACAAAATCAGACCTACCAAGTTATCAGAATTTGTCGGGCAAGAACACTTAATAGGCAAAGACAAACCATTAAACATAGCTATATCTAAAAAGCACGTTTTTTCTTTTATCTTATGGGGTCCACCAGGAGTAGGAAAAACTACGCTAGCGAGAATTTATGCAAAATCTATTAATGCGGACTTTTACGAGTTATCAGCAGTTTCCGCGTCTAAAGATGATATCAAAAAAATCCTAGATGAATCACCAAGAGGAATTGGGACATTGCTCGGGCCTAAAATTATTTTTCTAGATGAAATTCATCGATTTAATAAAGCTCAACAGGATTTTCTTTTACCTTTTGTAGAAAATGGCAAACTTGTTTTGATTGGAGCTACAACAGAAAATCCGAGTTTCGAAGTCATTCCGGCTTTATTATCGCGATGCAAAGTTTTTGTTTTAGAAAGCCTCGGCTCTTCCGATATGAAAAAAATAATCAAGAGGACTGGTTATGAGATGGATAAAGAATCTATTGATTGGATTATTAAGTATTCTGATGGAGATGCCAGACAAGCAATCTCTGTAATTGAAAATACTTTTTCTCTATATCAAAAAATAACAATTGAAAATTTAAAAAATACAATTCAGTCAAAATTTATTCGTTATGACAAAAAAGGGGAGGAGCACCACAATTTAATTAGTGCTTTTATCAAGAGTATGAGAGCTAGCCAACCAGACCCCACTTTATACTATTTGTCAAGGATGATAGTGGCTGGAGAAGATCCAAAATTTATTGCGCGAAGAATGGTAGTTTTTGCTTCTGAAGATATTGGATTAGCACAACCAACAGCTTTAGTGGTGGCTAATGAGGTCTTTAGGGCCGTCGAAACTATCGGTTATCCAGAATGCGCAATAAACCTAGCTCACGGAGCAGTTTATTTGGCCCTGGCGAAGAAAGACAGAAGCACCTATGAAGCCTTCAGAACGGCCGAGAATGATGCCATGGTCCACGGAAGCCTTCCGGTACCACTTAATCTAAGGAATGCGCCTACGAAGCTAATGAAAGACTTAGGATATGGAAAAGGGTATGAAATATACACTGGTAAGGATTTAATGCCTACAAAACTAAAAAATAAAAAATATCTTATCAATAGGAGAGACAAAGAAAAACTAAAATAAAACCCGACGGGCTTTATTTGTTAATATAAAGACTTTTATCCTATTTTAGTGTCGCAAAAGATATATTGTGCGACGCTATATATGCTTTCAAACAAAGACACCGAGCACTTCCCTAAGATGTTTAATTCTCGTATTTCTTGACACATTCATTAAATGATTTTACTTGATTGTTGTACGTCGCGACATCATTCTTAACCTGGTCTACCAAACTATTGTAGTAAAGAACTAGGTTATTATATTCTTCTATTCTTTTAGCTTGTTCTTTTTTCTCTGTCTCGTTAAATCCCCTATTAGTTTTTATTTCAAACAATCTTCTGGGCAAATCATCATTTAAACTTTTTATCTGTTGCTCGTTATATGTAGCTACATTATATAAATTCTCATCTACCTTAGGACAAGCACTCTTGGGCGTACCAAAATGCTGAACAGCAACCCAAACTTCTTCTCCTTTAAAAATACCTTTCGAGATTGCAACACCCAATTCTGTATAATTTGATTTCAAAACATTCTTTCTGTGACCAAAACTACCCATCCAGGCATCAACCAATGCTTTTTCATCTTTAAAACCTCCCATTGCTAGGTTTTCTCCAATCAAAATGTATTCATAGCCAACTTCTTCACTAAGCTTATCTATCCCAACACCATCAGGAGAAACGTGCTCAAAATACTGATTCTCTAAAATATCTTTTACTTTTTTCTCTGCAGAAAGGTTTAAAATTTTATTTTCTTTTAGTTCAGTTAATTTATTTTTTACACGAGCCACATTGGTCTCATAAATTACTTTATTCAAATCTAAAGTTTCTTGACTGGGCTTTACAAATCTATCTAGTAAATTTAGAGCACCAGGGGTTTCAGGTTTAATTTCAATTATCTTTTCTTTATTTTTTAGAGGATCATCTTCTCCGTTATTTATGACCAAATCTAAAACTTCTCCACCCTTGTAAAACAAATCACTCACAAAACGAAAAATGGCTTTATTAAAAATAATAATGGGAATCAAAATTACCACAATGATAATTATCGCTAACTTATATTTATTTTTATTATAATTTTCCATATTTATTTACAAGTAGAAGAAAAGGTAAATCCCGATTTCTCTGCTTCTTCCCTATTCTTAAACCAAATTTGATTTTCTAATTTTATCCTACTAGCTCCTCCACAATCGCGCCCATAGTATTTTGAGCCATTTTTAGAGGCTACATATCGCTTTTCCGTGTTCAAGTCTTCTTCATTATACATTGTTTTAGAATCTTCAGCTAATGGCTTTTCTATGACTATTTCTTCTCCAGTATCCCCTTTTAAAGATAATCGCCCTAAGCCAAAAGAAGCCATGCCTACAAAGATGATAACAAAAATTAACAGGACAGATTGTTTGTCTATTCCTGTTTTGCTCTTGATTTTATTTAATAAATTGGTTATACTCATTATTACTTAATTATAAATAATTAATTGGCTACTGGCTAGCCCAAATACAATATATGGCACATAGGATGGCCGGAGGTACGGCCAAAAACTTAAGAGACTCAAATCCAAAATACCTTGGTACAAAGCTTTATGATGGTGAAAAAGCAAAAGCTGGATCAATAATCGTAAGACAAAGAGGAACAAAAATCCTTCCCGGAAAAAATGTAGGACTAGGTAAAGATCATACACTTTTTGCTTTAAAAGAAGGTACAGTTAAATTCAAGACTAAAAGAAAGGTAGACTTTGACAAAAAAGTTTCCGTTAAAAAAACAGTAGAAGTTAACTAATAATAAAACCCCTAGCTTTAACGCTAGGGGTTTTATTATTCAACTATTATTTCGCATTTTCCTTCTAGATTACCCTTTCTTAAAATTACTGAGTGCTTACCTGTGGATTTTATGTGTTCCATCACTAAATATTTATCATCTATATGTTCTCCTGTTAATTTTTTAATGGCATCACTAACATCTCTGGCTGTAACAGATTTAAACAAAACACCTTTATCGTTAGCCTTAGCCTTGATGGTAATTTTTTTATTATTAATTTCTGAAACAAGAACTTCAAATGTTTTATTTTCCTCTTCCCTTTCTCTCTGCCTCTTGGCCTTCTTTGCTTCCAATTGAGATAACGCTTGAGGTGTAGCTAAAACGGCCTTGCCTTTTGATATTAAAACATTATGGGCAAAACCATCTTTTAAATCTAAAACATCATCTTTCTTCCCTATTTTAGGAACATCTATAAGTAAAATAACTTTCATATATAACAATATATCATCTTGATTTTTTATACGCAAACACCACCGAAAAAGAACTTTTAATAACTCTCAAATTTCATAATTTGACATTTAAATAATTCATTTTATTATTCCCGAGGCAAGGCCTCGACTGTTATCCACAAGTGTAAATCTAAAGCACCCAGACTAGAGTCGGGGTGCTTTTTAAATTAAATGTTATTTTTTTAACAATATTTCTACAGCCTTGTCCATTTGGGGATCTTTTTTATTTTTTTCATCCTCGGCTGTCATCTTAACTTCTATGTCTGGTGTAATTCCTTCCTTGCTAATAGAAACACCATCTGGTGTTAGCCAATTTGCTACGGTTATCTTGAGCGATGTGTCATCAGTAAGTTTAACTAATTCTTGGACAGAACCTTTCCCGAATGTTTTTTCTCCAACAAGTGTTCCTATCTTATGACTTTTAATAGCCCCCGCTAAAATTTCTGAAGCAGAAGCAGAACCTCCGTCCACCAAAATTACCAATTTTAACCTTTCATCAAAAATTTTAGGTCCAGTGCTTTTGTATTCCTTTATTTTATCGCCGTGCATTGTATCCTCTTTTAAAATTACATCTCCTTCCTCAATAAAGAGTGACGCTATCCTGGTGGCTGCTTCTAAATAGCCACCAGGATTACCCCGAAGATCTATAATTAATTTATCAGTCTTTGCTTCTATAAATTCAAGTAGTGCCTCTTTAAATAATTTTATCGAGTTTTGGGAGAAGCTGTAAAACTTTATTACAAAAACACCATCTTCCCTATTTTCTGTTTCAATTATAGGTATTTCTATTTCATCTCTTGTGACCTCTATCTCCCTGGTAGACTTTTCTCCTGGTCTTAATATAGTTAAATTAACAGATGTCCCCTTTGGTCCACGAATTAATTTTACCGCTTCGTCTGAAGAAATGTCGGCTGTACTTTTTTTATCAATTTCTATAATTTTATCACCAGATTTTAATCCAGCTTTTTCTGCTGGTGTATTTTTAAGCGGTGCAACTATTGTAAGCAACTTGTCTTTAACTCCAAGTTCTGCTCCTATGCCCTCAAAGGAACCCCTAACCTCTTCTTCAAATTCTTTATTTTCTTCTGGTGGTAAAAATATTGTATAAGGATCATTAAACGAAGAAGCTAAACCTGAAATTGCACCCCAAACATAATCTTGGTCATTTTTGATATCTTTAGCATAAATAGATTTTTCTTTTAAAAGATTCCAAGCTTTCCAAAAGGGATCAAAGTCGGCAGTGCTTTCTTCTGGAGAATATTTATTATCAACACCATAAATTTTTTCTATATTGGGTTTGTTAGAATAACCATAAAAAGTACCCATCATAAAAATGATGAATAGTGCGAGAATAAAAACGATTACATATATTACTAGTTTTATATTTGATTTTCTCATCTTATTATAATTTTATTAAATTAATTATTTTTTTCAACAAGTAAAGCTTGTGGGGTGTATTTGTTACTCGGGTCCCAAAGCATCCATGAAGTTAGATTATTATCGTAGGTGGCCTGTATTTGCTCTCTAACCAATTCTTTGGTGTAAGTGGCCCCCATGTCAAAATCTTGTAGCCAGGGCCGAATTTTAGCGATATTGAAGCCCTGTGCCTGCGTTTTGGAGATAGCCCCCTTGATAGACCTATCGATAACCTCGTAAGGATGAGCTGCGGGGTTAGTAAAATTAGAATAACCAGACGGATAGTGAGACGGATAAACCATCGGAGCTAGGTAGTCAAAATAAGGAAGTGCTTTTTCCCAAACTTGACCTATACCCATATCATCAACAGCTTCTGTTGTCAGGCCAAAAAGGTCTGCAGATAAAGGTATGTTATTTTCTTTTTTAAGTTCTTTTGAAAAATATTTGAAAAATTCCTCGATATTATCTGCGCGAGTTTTTCCATTTTTTAAATTATAATTTATATCTTTCATGTTACCATCAGAAGGATATCGAATATAATCTAAATTTATTTCATCAAAGCCTAATTCGTAAGATTTCAAGGCTATTTTAAGAGTATAATCATGAACTTCTTTTTTAGTAGGGTCTAAAAAAGATAAACCTTTTCTGTCTTTCCAAACTCCTCCATCACTAAGCCTTTTTACAGCCCATTCAGGTTTAATCTTTGTCATATAAGGATCTTGAAAAACAGATATTCTTCCTATAACATAAATATTTTTTGAATGAAGAATATCTATAATAGTCTTAATCCCTTTAATTCTATTTTCCACACTTCCATATTTTTTTATTTCAGGATCATCAATATCAAAACTCACTCTTCCGGTGGAATCTTTAATATCTATAACTACTGCATTTAGCTCTGTCTCTTCAATCATTTTAACTAAAGAATTTCTAAAATCTCTAGATCCCGCAACCCAAGCAGACATATAAATAGCCTTTAGGGGGTCAGGAGTTTTTATGTGCGTAACTACAATATTATCTTCTAGGTTGGGTGGTTTAGAATCAACCACTATCTTTTTTTCTTCTTCAATTAATTTTTCTTCTTCTTTGATTTCTAAACCAGATGATTCACTATAGTATTCTATTTTATTACTAAGCGACGGAGAGTATGCTATTACTATATAGGCAATTAAAAAAACACACGCAATTATCAATAAGTATAATGGGGTAGATTTCTTTGTGTGTTTTTTGTCCATTTTTTATTTTAATTTAAATTTTAATTTCGGGGTTCCTTCTGGTCTCATTCTCTTCTATATTGTCTACAAAATTTTGATCCTGTTTCATTATCTTTGATAATCTAGCTTTTGTTTCTAAATAAAACAAATACGCAAGATAAATAATAGCGAGTCCGGACACAAAAAAGAGTACTTTTCGCCAGTTATTTGGAAATCCTAAATAAGGCAAGATTATCACCCATAAACCAATTAAAAATAATGTTTTTTCTTTTCTCATCCAGTTAGAAGCAGGTCGCGGTCGTTATCATTTATAACTAACCCATCTCTGCAAATTAATATAATAATGTTTTGAAATTTATTTTTCTTGTCCCGTAATCGCGGCTCCTAACGGGACTCATTTTTATATTATACTCCGCAATGAGCTTTTTTCAAAATTAAATCAAACAAGACTTAAAACCAATTATCATCACTTGTTATTTTTCTCCTCAAATTATAACTATTTGCATGCTCGAAATGTCCAAAATAAGATCTTATAACAGGCAGAAACTTTATAGAGTATAAGCCATCTTCTTTGTTTTTATTTTTATACATTTTGTCTTTAAACCTCCGAACCACCTTTCTTCTTACTAGAGTATGAGTCGGTTTAATATAATAACCAAGAAAGTCTATTCCATGATTAACCTGCCTTAGAAATATCTTATCGGGGGCCAATTTTAAATTTAACTTCTGATTAAGAAATAGATCAATTTTTTTTATCGTTTCTTCTAATCTTTCTTTGTCTTCATCTAGGATAATAAAATCATCAACATATCTAAGATAACGATAAAATTTTAATTCATTTTTTATATAATGATCCAATTTATCTAAATAAATATTTGCAAAAAATTGGCTAGTTAAATTCCCTATTGGTAAACCTTTATTTCTATCTCCATAAAACAAAGATTTGTGCTTAGGGACAACGCCTCTTGTATTATTCGCCCCTTTGAAAACATAATTAGATGTTGGATCATGAAAAATAATCATTTTTGTTAGCCACAGTATTTCGTCTTTCCACGATTTATCTTTGTCACTTCTCACAATAATCATTTTCATTTCTTCGTATAGAATATTTTTGTCTATATTTCTGAAAAATCCCTTGATATCCATCTTTAAATAATACAATCTTCTACCATCCTTTCCTCCTCTTGATATATGATATCTTAATTTTCTAATAGCCATATGTGTCCCCTTGCCTAGTCTATTAGCATACGATTCTTCAATGAAATTACTTTCAAATAAGTCTTTTGTTTCATTATATAGAACATGATGAATTATTCTATCTCGAAAATCAGCAGCGAATATTTCTCGGGCTGTTGGCACTGTTACCACAAAACATATATGCCTAGATATTTTATATGTTCTGTCTTGTAAATCTTTGAGCAAAGAATACAAATTCCTCTCTCTATTTAATTCAAACTTTAGGGCATTAGTTGTGTTTTTCTTATGTTTTAAGCAATCATTATATGCTTTATATATATTTTTAATTGTGAAAATTGTCATTCTAAAATATTAAATCAAGCAGAAAATTGGAAATAAATTCTAGGCCAAAAAACTACTACCTAACACAGCGAACATAGTTCCCGTTAGTCTGACTGTTGTTGTTCAAGTTACCATTGTTCATGTTCTGGTTGTAAGCGAGCGTAGTAGGCGAAGATGGAACGGGGGTAGAAGACCAGTAGTTGTTCGCTACGAAACCAAGAGCTAGTCTCCCCAACTCAATCGTGATAACCTCTTATCCCTTATTTAAAGTGATAGATCTTTTAACAAGGGGTGGGGAGAGGAATTTTTTTTATCCACACTTGCACTACCATCAGAAGTGCAATTCTGGGAACATTTCTTCTTCTGAAGAAACTTTTTCCAATTTTCTGCTTGATTTAAAATTTCTATTATTTTTTGAGATAAGAAGAAATAATTATCCTTTTTAATTAATTGATTGAGTTCATTAGCTATCCGAACATGCACTATTAGCACATTCATATTTTCTTCTAATCTCATCAAAAGATTTATTCTCTCGACCCTTTCTTTACTTGAACTAATTTGATTAATTAACACAAGACTGTCCACACAGCATTTAATCATTTTCTCTCCTAGAAGATATTTGTATTCTTTACTAAATTTAGGAACTCTTATGTATAGTTCTTTTAACAATGAAAATGTATTGTTGTATATTGGAAGATTGGAATAAATAGACATAAACGATAAGCCCTCTCTGAAACGCTCCTGGTGGAGTCGTTTCAGAGAGGATGTCCCGACATAAAGTCGGGATGTAATAATGTGGGAAAAATTCTAGGCCAAAAAACTACTACCTAACACAGCGAACATAGGCCCCGTTAGTCTGACTGAAGCTGTACAAGTTACCAACGTTCATGCTCTGGCCGTAAGCGAGCGTAGTAGGCGAAGATGGAACGGGGGTAGAAGACCAGTAGTAGCTCGCTACGAAACCAAGAGGTGCCCAAGGGTCTACATCTCCATCAGTATTAGCTTTAGAATACCATGCATGAGATAGAGTTCTCAATTGTTCAATAGAAGGAAGGCGACCGCCAGATAAAGCGCATCTGTTTTGAGCATTAGTCCATGAGGCTGTAATGTCAGAGGTAACAAAAGCTCCTGTTGAGTTTACTCCTTGTGTATCCCATTTAACTACACCGTTTTCATCTACTGACCATGCTTTGAGTTCTCCTGTATCGTAGATGAGGGCCGTGGCGGCGAATCTGTTATAATCGTCTCCTGTATAATTTCCTCCATAGGGACTTCCATAGAAACTAAAGCATTTAACTATAATTCCTTGATCAATGAGTGGTTGAGCTATTTTAGCCAGATTACCTCCTGGGCCTGTACAAGTTAAATCTGAATATGATGTATTAGAGTTTGCAAAACTACCATATTCTGCTTGATTGATGGCAGCTTGGTTGTATAGTTGTTTTAAGGTGGATTTAATAGAAGCTATTTTACTTTTCTCTCTGGCAGAGTTAAGAGCTACCAATACGACTCCCGAGAGTATACCAATGATAGCGATGACTACTAAGAGTTCGATGAGGGTAAAAGCTTTTTCACTTTTTGAGAGTTTAAGAATAGATTTTTTACTCATATTTTTATTGTAACATTATGCTTTTAAAATGTAAAATATTCTTATATGGAAAAAAGAGTTATGTTTTATTTTGCTTTAACAATAACCACAAATTCACCTTTTGTTAAAGTCTTATCTTCATTAAAAATATTTATGATATCTTTTGGTTTCCCCTCTATAAATTTTTCAAATTGCTTAGTTAGCTCTTTGGCTATAATTATTTTTCTGTTTGGACAATGAGACCCTAGAGAATCTAGCGTTTTTAAAATTCGATGGGTTGATTCATAGAAAACCACGACTTTGTCAGATTCCGAAATTTCTTTAAAAATTTTCTCTCTGCCTTTTTTGTGTGGGATAAAACCAAGAAAAGTAAAAGATGCTACAGAGATTCCACTGGCTGACAAGGCAGAGATCAAAGCGCTCGGCCCCGGTATTGGAGAAATAATAACTTCATCACCTAATTCTTTTTTTAAATTTGAAACGAGCAAGACCCCAGGATCAGAAATGCATGGAGTTCCCGCGTCAGAAACAAGAGCTAGATTCTTCCCTGCTTTAATCAGATTAATTATTGAATGTTCCTTATCTTCTGAGCTATGAGCATGATAGCTCATTGTTTTGGTCTTTATGTTGTATTTATTTAAGAGAACCTGAGTCGTTCGGGTGTCTTCACACAGTATATAATCTACTTCTTCTAAAATACGAAGAGCGCGAAGAGTAATATCTTCAAGATTACCAATCGGAGTTGCGACTACATATAATTTTCCGTATTCTTCCATTCACCTATTATAACATAAAAAGCGATTCGCATACGCGAACCGCTTTGTATTTATCTACTTATGAAGACTAAGCTTCATTGTTTAAATTCTTATCGATATATTCTTTAATCTTCTTTTGGCTTCCCAACCAGAAGGCTATGGAAATTAAGAGGATTCCTAGTATGATACCAACCCAATTGGTCGGTATTTCTGGGCATATTTCACCCACAGAAGCAGAAAAGATTAGGAAACCTAATAATCCTATAAGGATTATTATAAAAAGTTTTGTCTTCATATTAAACTTGTTTTAGGTTTGTTTGAAAAGACAATTTTTATCTCCTCAAATAAACCTAAAACATTATCAAAGATCTATATAAAGTATATCACAAACAACAGACATTGTCAATGACTAGTACCCTTCCCTATAATTGTACTAGAACCTCAAATTTTAATCAATAAACTTGTAAATATTGTAATTTTTTGTTATTTTAAGAATGCATCACTTCCAAAACGATGCAAGATATAAATAGAATAATAGTATATGGCCCTATCGTCTAACCAAGTTAGAAAATAGCGGACATCGCCTTTAAGAAGGTGTGAGGAAAAGATAGTTTTGATAATTAGAGTAATATTGAAAAATAAATTTTGGCCCTATCGTCTAACGGTTAGGACATCGCCTTCTCAAGGCGGTAATCAGAGTTCGATTCTCTGTAGGGTCACAAATCACAAAATAAAAAACACCAATTTTCAAACTGGTGTTTTTTATTTTAAAAAGTAAACTTCTTTACTTTTGTGTGATTTGTGAAAGCGCAGGCATAATTTTTTAGTAAAAAAATAGCCGAGCTGGGGTCGCGAGCACTTACATATTTTACGAACACCTGGAGTAAAATATTTAGTGACTTGTGACCACATAGATTTTGCATGCGAAGCATACCACTAATCCTGTAAGGATCGATAAGCGTACTCGCGGTCTCTGTAGGGTCACAAACGCGCTATTTTTAAAAGAGTGCACTTCTGCACTCTTTTTCGCGTTTGTGAAGACGGAGGCATGTTTTTTCAGCAGAAAAAACAGCTGAGTCCGGAGCTGGAAAATTTGTGAGCGACGGCGAACAAATTATTGTGGCTCACATAGAATTAGCACGCGAAGCGTTCGTTTTTCTGTTTTAGTCGAGGTCGATAAGCGTACTCGCGGTCTCTGTAGGGTCACAAACGTGCGAATTGAAAAAGACTGGACTGCTCCAGTCTTTTTCACGTTTGTGAAAGCGCAGGCATAATTTTTTAGTAAAAAAATAGCCGAGCTGGGGTCGCGAGCACTTACATATTTTACGAACACCTGGAGTAAAATATTTAGTGACTTGTGACCACATAGATTTTGCATGCGAAGCATACTATAAATCCTGTAAGGATCGAAGCGTGAATTCAAAAAGGCTGGATTTTATCCAGCCTTTTAATTTTTAAAGATAGATTTTCTCCAAACACCGAACTGTTAAATTTTTGCCATAATCTAGCAATTTAATTTTACCATTATCAATGCCATAATTTCTTGAAACACAAAGGTCTAGTTTATCTTCTGAAAAATTTTTTAACAAAAAGTTTTTCAGAAATACAAACCACTCTGGATTTTCTTCTTCGTTAATTTCTTTTACTCGTTTCTGGACTACAATTAGCCCAAACAAGAATCCTTTTACCGGGACCAAAAGATCCATATCTTTGTGGTTTTTGTAAAAATTAGACTCTATGTAGTTGGCAATAAAACCAGCAAATAAATAATTAACAGCCCCAAACACAATTCCCCTGTTATCAAAAAACAACAATGCTTCTTTGTAGTCTTTTTCTTTTACGTGAAAAAGTAAACGCATAATTGGCCTGAACAATCTTAATCGTGGGATTTTTACCACGTAATTCGAGAAAATGAGAACCATTCTAGTTCCCCCTTTTTTTATTTTCATGGCTCGCGTTTTTTGTAATTTTTTAGATTATAACATTTTTGTTACATTTGTCTATAGTTTTCTCTTTTTTAAAAAATAAAAAGACCTAGGCAAAATTAATTATTTGACTATAGTTTTTTGAATTATAAGTTTCATCTTTATTTTTTTATTTAGCGTCTACTTAAAGTCCTAACTAATCAAAAAATTAATTTCGTTTTAACATAATATTTCAACTAATTACTTGTTGACATTAACCTAAAAAGTTATACAATTTTAATAAACCCCTTAAAGAATAAGTCATGGAAACAAAGATTCTATTATTGGTCTTTTCCCTAGGGATAACCTTAAAACTGGTATACATAATAATGTTTATCAGAAAAAGTTACAAGTTTCGATGTCTAAAAATTCGCAAAGAATTGAAAGCCGGAAAAAGAAACTGGTACCTTGTGTCAATCCAAAAAGGATTGGTGTTTTCAATACTTCCACTGAAAAGTACTGATTCTCTTGAATTTGGTAAATTGGATGAAAAAAAAGTGCCCCTCGACACCCTGAAGCTTTTTTCTTTATTATATTATGAAGAAAGAATATTTAATAAATCTTTCGTAAATGATATTTTATCAAAAACAGAAATAGCCATTCAAAAATACGAGCCCGCTACAGAATAGCGGGCTCCATTTTTTATTTTAATTCCATTCTTTATCTTGACGACAAAGTAAAGATTTTTTAATGTCTTTGTGTTTCATTATTTTTTCTACTACTTTTTCTAATCGCATTTTTTGTGATCCTTTAACCAAAATCACATCTTTGGTCGATATTATTTCTTTAATAAAAGGAATAATATCTTCGTATTTATCAAAACTAAAAACCTTATTTTCTCCCATCTTTTCTTTAGCTATGTTGGCTATAATTTTCGCTCGCGGCCCAACTGTTATCAAAATATCAACGATATCTTTAGCCCGTTCTCCTATTTTAACATGCTCTTCTTCGGTATATCTTCCAAGCTCTAGCATATCACCCAGAATAGCTATTTTTCTAACTCCGCTAAATTCTTTTAATATTTCTAGAGCCTCGTGAAGTGCCACTGGAGAAGAATTATATGTATCATCGATAATAAAAGAATTATTCTCCCCCTCCAGTAAAGACAGCCTGCCTACCGGAGTTTTATAGTCAGCTACGTCTTTAATTGATTCTAGTAAATCGATACCAAACTCACTGGCACAGGCTATAGCTGATGTAGCCTGGACAACATTGTGTAATCCTAGCACATTTGGCAAAACTACAGGAAAAACATTGCCCTTATTTTGAATTTTAAAATTTATACCAATCGGTATACTTACTCCCAATATTTCTTTTCGTGAATAATCTGGATATAGAATTCGAAAAGTAGAGTTCTCGTCTTGTCCAAAAGAGACGGCCCTTTCTTTAGATTTATCATGTAAAGCATAAACTCTGTCATCATCTTGATTTAAAATCAATAATCCATTTTTCTTTAATGCCTTAACGAGAGAACTTTTTTCTTCTATCAACTTATCTGCATTGTCAAAAAATTCAACATGAACTGGTTTCTCTGGGAATCTCGTCACGACTAAAATATCAATTTTTAACCATGGTAAGATATTTTTTTTAATATCACCAGGTTTTCTAACCCCTATTTCTAAAATCAAAACATCTGGATAATTTTGTTTTCTAATCACCATCAGAAATCCCTTGAGAATATTTTCCGCCCAAGCAAAAGGATCTTTCCAGGCATTTGGCAACCCCAATATAGTAAGAGGTAATCCTATTTCACTATTGTAACTTTTTTCACTCTTTCTAACGGTTTTATGCTTAGACAACACTGTAAAAATGGCATCCTTTGTCGAAGTTTTTCCAACAGAACCTATTACCACTATAACTTTAGGGTGATATTTTTCTATAACCATTCGGGCTTCCCAGGTTAAGATGTGCCTTATTAAATTTTTAAATATTTTATTCATATATTATCTGTCAGGTGGTAAGTTGTAATAGTTAATTAAAAATTTAGCAAGATTATTAAATGGTGGAATAAGTGTTTGTGAAGCATATTTAATCCCCTTAGGATTTTTAACATATAAAAATATTAGGAACTTGGGATCTCTAGCTGGAAAATATCCAAAAAATGAGTGCATGTTTCTATCGTCATAATAACCACCACCTGTTTCTTTGGCTACTTGAGCAGTTCCTGTTTTTGTCGCCACTGTATAATTTGGTATCTTGTGACGACCAGAATCGTAAGATTCATAAACCTTTATCAGCATCTCTGTAATCGTGCTCGTGGATTCTTGGCTTAATAAGTTGGTTTTTGTAAATGGGTATTCTAATTTTTTAGTTAATCCATTTTCAAATTTAATCTCTTTAGCCAAATGTGGAGTTATCATGTTTCCCCCATTTGCTAAAACAGAAAAGGCTCTAACCGCTTCTATAGGAGTTATGGCTATCCCCTGACCAAAAGAAGCGTTTGCGTACTCTAAATTACGATTTACATCTAAGTTCCTAATAAGTCCCGAGGTCTCATTTGGTAAATCTATGCCCGTTTTTTCTCCAATACCGAAAGACTTCATGTAGTTTCTAAATTTTTCATGACCTAATTTTTGTTCAACAAAAACCATTCCAGTATTTAGAGACTGATTTAATACATCTTGAATGGTTACCTTGCCTCGCCCTTTTTTATCAAAGTTGTTAATTACCTTTTTGTCTACTACTACGCTACCAGCATCATAGTATTCAGTCTTGGGGGTGATGACTCCAGCATCCAAGCCCGAAGCTACGACTAACGGTTTGATAACAGAACCAAACTCAAAAACATTTTCTACTAATGGGTTTCTGTAGACACTCGTACTTTTAACTTCTTTGAAATTATTTAAATCGAAATCTGGCAATCCAGCTAAAGCATATATTTCACCATTCATCGGATTGATAATAACACCGCCCGCCTCATCAGCTTTCCAGTTTTGCATTACACTTTCAAGTTCTCTTTGAAGAGTATGTGCAACAACAGGCTCTATTGTGGTAACAATATCTCCTTTGACTGTGTCAGAGAAAGTTTCTTTTATATTAGAAAAAACTTCAGCAAAAAAATTAACGTAAGCCTCATCTTTTGGCTTAGACAAAACTTCATTATAATACCTTTCTAACCCATATTGACCTATTAAATCATCCCCTTTATAAGCCAAAAATCCAATGGCATGAGAAGCTAAATTCCCAGATGGATAATTCCTCCAATTTTGTTTGAATATGGATAATCCTGTTATCTTTAAGGTCTCTATTTCTGTGACCTGTTCTTTAGTTAGACCGGTAGCTATTTCTTCATAAGAGTCATCTTTTCTGGAAGCTCTGTAAATAAAAGTTTCCTTGGGCATTTTTAAGTATGGAGATAGTTTTTCATAAACGGCTTCTTCGTCTTCTATTTTCTTAGGATTAATTGCTATTTTAAAACCAGTTGTGACACTAGCAGCCGAAACAAGAACTCCGTCTTTTTTGGAAAAGAATATGTCGCCTCGATTAAAAACATTACCAGAGGGGGTTACATATTGACGATCAGCCTTATCGGCGTATACATTTTTATTTATAATTTGGAGAGAAAAAAGTCTAACTAAAAAAATCGTCGCTACTATAAAGACGCAAACTGCGACAATTCTTATTCTCGATTGAAACGAAGGCTGTTTCATTAACGAATAGCAACATGATTAATATCTCTGGAAACAAAAATATTATGACGATTTTCTACAAAACCATTAGCAATAGCGTAATCCTTGTCTATCTCATTAAGTTTATTTAAATAAACTAAATCTAATTTATTTACTTCACTAGACAAATTAGCCAGGCTTGTCTCAAGGGATTTTCGAGCAATTACGTTGAAGGTTATATTTCCAATAAAATAGATATAACTAATAGACAAAACAATAACCAAAGACAAGAGTATTCTTAATAAAATTTTCTGAGTACTAATGTTGTTTTGTATATCTTTGGTTATTGCTATTGCTTTTGTCATATATTGATTCTTTTTTTAATTAATAATTTTTTTAAATTTTTTCCAGTAATCTTAATTTGGCACTTCTTGAACGTGGGTTTTCTTCTATTTCTGAATCTTTAGGCAAAATAGGTTTTTTGTTAATTATTTTTCCTTTTCCCAAACTATCTATATTTTTAAAAGCTCTTTTAACTATTCGGTCTTCAAGACTATGAAAAGTTATTATCGCCATCCTTCCCCCCTTATCTAAAACCTCAACCCCATCTTCTATAACTTTTTCAAGATTAGTAAGTTCACTATTAACAGCTATTCTTAGCGCTTGAAACGTTTTAGTTGCTGGGTGAATTCTTTTACCTTTATAGTGGTGGCCAATAGCGTTTTCAATAATCTTCACCAAATCAAAAGTGGTTCTAATCTTTTCTTTTTCTCTGGCTAAAACTATTGCCTTGGCTACTTTTCTAGAATATCTCTCTTCTCCAAAACCGTAGATTATATCTGACAAAGTTTCCTCTTCCCAAAAATTAACAATTTCTTGTGCAGTTAAATCATCTTTTGATATCTCTTTCTTCATTGTCATCAAAAGTGGCTCATCTTTTTGAAAAGAAAACCCCCTACCCGCTTCTTCTAGTTGAAAAGAACTGATACCGAGATCAAGAAGTATTCGATTTACCTTATCTATACTTTTCTTCTTGAGAACATTTTTTAAATCTTGAAATCCAAAATTTTCTAAATAAACATTTTTGATTTTTTTATCAATCAATTTGTTTACACGATCTATTGCATCTTTGTCTAAATCAAAACCAATTAAGGTTATTTGATTGCCAAATCTTTTTAAAATTTCTAATGTGTGCCCTCCCCCTCCCAAGGTTCCATCAACAACGATATCTTTTTCTTTAATGGCTAAGCCATCAATAGATTCATTGAGTAACACAGGTATATGCTTCATATTAAAGAACTCCTATCTGCCCCAATTTATCTGCGAGGGCGTCTGCCTGACCTTCTACAACCTTTTTGTAATCATTCCAAGTTTTTTCATTCCAGATTTCAGCTCTATTTTCCACGCCGATAACAACGACTTTGTTAGTTAAGCCTGAACGATTTTTTAAATTTTCCGGGATTAAGATTCGGCCGTTATTGTCTACGTCTACAATAACTGCTTGACCAAACATAAATCTCGAGAAACTTCTATTATCACTTGCCAACATTGATGAATCAGATAACTTTCTTGAGATCTTTTGCCACTCCTTAACAGTGAACAAAGAAAGACAGTTATCTAGACCTGGAGCAACCACAATACTCTTCCCCATCTCCTTTCGGAATTTAACGGGTAGAGACATTCTATTTTTCTCATCAAGAGTGTGAATATATTCTCCTATCAACATAAACTAGTGAAGCGAGATTTTTTATTTTGATTTAATAAATTTTTTGATAAAATTTATTAACCCACTTTATCCCACTTGTTTATATTATAAACCACTTTGTCCCACAAAACAAATACCCTATCCCACTTCAAACTGTGGATAACTTTTAGTGATAATTTTCAATAATAGACAAAAAATAACCTTTAGTGTAAGATTAATAAAAAACAAAACTAACATTTATCACTATGAAGAAAAAAAGTGGAAATAAGGGAACTGTTGCTACAAAAGGAAGCAAGAGTCTTGTAAATTTAAGCTGTAAGGCAAAAAAAAAGGATCAATACTATGGATCTTTTTCCTGATGATGCTGAAGCCATAGCATCAAATAGGATTATAGAAGACAACCTCAATGGGTGTTAAAACTTGTTTGAATATTTTAAAAAAGAGCTATAGGTTCTATCTATAGCTCTCTTTTTTATCTTTTTTCCATGCATTTTATAAAAATACATATTATTTTGACTAAGATTATCGCGACTATTAATATAGCCACTACCGGTAACATCTTTTGTCCAAAAGGCGTTAAGGAAATTAGTAAGTTTTTCATGGCCGTATTATTTTCTTTTTATATTACTCAAAACAAGGCTTTTGTAAATACCCACCGGCCATAATCGAAAAAAGGGGGGGTTGCTTGTATTTTGTTTTTTATTCTCTAGGATGCATAATTGGAAAGAAAATCACGTCTCGGAGATTTTTCTGTTCGGTCAAAATTGCAACCAATCTATCTATCCCCATGCCAAAACCAGTCATTGGAGGCATGCCATGCTCCATGGCGGTCAAAAACTCTTCATCTATATCCATCGCTTCTGCATCACCTTTCTCTTTTGCATTTGCTTGAGAGACTAGTAATTCTCTCTGCGTTATCGGATTGACTAATTCTGCATACTGATTAGTGATTTCCGCTCCTGCAATAATTAATTGGGCAACTTCCGCTGTTCCGTCATCATTTTGTTGAGCAAGGGGCTTTAAATCTCCAGGAAAGTTTATAACGAATGTCGGATTAACTATTTTATTTCTTGAAGATTTTTTATAAATAAAATCTAGTAAACTTCCTCGGCCAGCCAGCTTTGCTTCGTCTTTATCCATACCCCACTTAATAGCCTCCTTCCTTGCGTCTTCTTCGCTGATATTCGCAATATCGATTCCTGCGTTTTCTTTTAACAAATCGCCGAAACGAACCTTTGTCCATTCTTTTTCAAAATCAACCTCTATTCCATTTCCGTCTTTATCGTAGACAGTAAAAATAGTTTTTCCTACTATTTCTTTAGCTAGTTTTTTAATCAAAGTTTCAGTCCAGGTTATATTTGTCTCAAGCGTCTGATAAGCAGCATACCACTCTATCATCGTAAATTCTTGTAGATGAGTTGGGTCAGAACCTTCATTTCTAAAGTTCTTACCAATCTCATAAACACCTTCATATCCACCAACCATAATTTTTTTATGTTCTAACTCTAAAGCAATTCTTAAAACCATCGGCATGGCATAATCGTTATGGTAGGTCTCAAAAACCCTGGCCATTGCGCCGCCTGCTTGATTTTGTAAAATAGGTGTTTCAATTTCTAAAAAGTTTTTCTCATCAAAAAATTTTCTAATAGCGCTAGTAACCCTAGACCTTATCTCAAATCTTTTATATGACTCTTCGTTCATCAGTATATCCAAATATCTTTTTCGATATATTTCTTCTTGATCTTGTAATCCATGCCACTTATCAGGTAGTGGTAATAGTGACTTGGTTCCCATTTTCCAATCTTTTATTAATAAACTTTTCTCTCCCCTTGCTGTTACAAACAAGGATCCAGAAACCATTATGTAGTCGCCATGATCTACTGTGTCTACAAATAAATTAAAAGTTTTCTCCTCTAGTTCGTCTTTCTTTAGGACAGCTTGGAATTTAACTCCACCAGAAAAAAGAACAATGAACAGGATGGAGCCCTGCCCTCTTGTAATCATCACTCTTCCAGCAGTAGAGATATTTTTTTGGACTGATTCTTTTTCTAATTCCTCAAAATGATTTTTTATATAAGGAAGAGTATAATCAATAGGAAGAGACACTGGGTATGCACTCATTCCTGATTCTTCTAAAATTTTTATTTTTTTAATTCGCGTATCGCGAAGTTCTTCAATTGATGCCATACACCTATTGTATATCAATTAGGGTGTATTTGACTAGTCCTTTAGGTGTTTCGATCGATACGACATCTCCTTTTCTTTTTCCAAACAAAGCTTGTCCTAATGGGGATTTATTGGATATTTTATTTTGAGATAAATCAGCTTCCTCTTGTCCTACCATGTGATAAATTGTTTCTCCATTATTCTCTTTTTTTACAACAATAGTTGTGCCTATCTCTACGATAGAACTAGAGTGTTTTTTAACTATTACGCTATTTTTTAAAATTGATTCAATCTGATTTATTCTATCTTCATTTCTTCCTTGTTCTTCTCTAGCTTGATGGTATTCCGCATTCTCAGAAAGATCACCCAGGGCTCTGGCGTCATCAATTCTTCCTATTATCTCCTTTCTTTTAATATTTTTTATATAATCAAGTTCTTCTATCAGAGCTTTCTCCTTTTCTTCTGTAATGTAATTTTTATCATCCATAATTGGTCTATATTAGCTTATTTTAGCTAATTAGTCAAAATACTCGGGAGTATATAGGGCCATAAAATCAACAACCTCTCTCATAACCCTTGTTGCATTACCAGAGGCTGACTTAGGGCCCCTCTCCATAACTAACGCAAAAGCATATTTAGGATTTTCATATGGGAAAAACCCTATGACCCAAGAATTTGTGTTTGTATTTCCTAACCCAACCTGAGCCGTACCAGACTTAGCTGCCACTTTGATGTTTGGTAGATTGAGAGCCACACAGGTTCCTTCTGTAACAGCCATTCTCATGCCTTCAAAAACAACTTTCATTTTTTCTTCATCAAACTTAGTCTCAGTCAAATTTTCTTTAAAACTCTCATCGTCTTTTAAAATATGTGGTGTATAAAACTTGCCCATACTAGCAAGACCTGCTGTAGCTTTTGCCATCTGAACGGGTGTTACTTGAAATCCATATTGTCCTATCGAAGTATTGTAAGTATCTCCTATTCTCCAAGGATCACCCTTGAATGTTTTAACTTTCCATTCTGGAGTTGGAATAAGTCCAGTTTTTTCTCCTATTAAATCAATGCCAGTTTTTTCTCCAATACCAAAAATTTTAGAATACTTATCTAAATTTAAAATCCCCAGACCTTTTTGGTCTTCAAACCCTCCTCCTATTTCATAAAAATAAATGTCTGATGAAACGGCTATCGCCTTTCTCATGTCCACGTAACCAAAAATATCATGGTCTTTAAAAATTGATTTCTGTTCCGGATAATAAGGATTAGGGATAGAAATAAAACCATTTGCCAAAATTTTTTTAGCTGGGTTAATAATTTCCTCAACCAAAGCTGCGTAAGCAAAAAAAGGTTTTACAATCGATCCCGGACTATACAGACCAGAAACACTTCTATTTAAAAAAACTTTTCTTTTATCTTTAAAATAATTGTTAATTTTATCTTTATTTTTCCCGTTTGACAGAACAGTGCTGTCATATTCAGGATAGCTTGTTATTGCAAGTAGTTCCCCATTGTGGATATCCATAATCACTCCGGCCCCACCTTGAAATCCAACATTTTCAGCCATGCCAGCTATTGATTCATACATTTTGTTTTGAATTCTAGAGTCAATAGACAAATATAAGTCTTCTCCTTTTTGGGGGGGTAAAATTATATTTTCAGAATGGACATTGCCCTGAACGTCCATTTCTGTAATTCTTTCTCCGTTCACTCCAGTAAGCCTTTCATTGTAAAAATTCTCCACTCCATCTTTCCCTATAAAATTATCCTGCCAATATTTACCAGTCTTGTCTTTGGCTGGAGCACTTACGTAACCCAAAAGTAATCCGAATCCTGGTTTAGAAAAATAACTACGAGATGGGGATTCTAACTTGTTTACATCACCTATTGGCCAAGAATTCCAGGCTAACATTACCCCGTTCCTATCGTAAACAAGCCCCCTGTCTGCAAAAATTGGTTGCTTCATTAGGGTATTGTTTTGACTTTTTTCTAAATAAAACTCTCCATTAGCTATTTGTAAACTAGCAGTTTTCCAAGAAAATATAATTAGAACAATTGTAAAAAATAGGCCTATTAGATAAATAGAAAACTTTGGGATAGCTTTTTCCATTCTTCCTTCAAATTGTTGTACATTAAAATTGGGTAAATTTTTAGAATCCAAAAATATTTCATCTGGATCTATATCTTTTTTTATTCTCTTGTGATTAAGATGAAAAGCCATTTTATTTTTTATAGAAAATTATATTTGTTTTTATAAATTCTATTAGGGTAAAAGAGATTGTTAGAATTAGAGAAAAATAAACAGGAGAAGAAATAAACCTATTACTCATGGGTCCATAAAAAACAAAAACGATAACCCCGTATACTAAATATTCATAAAAATTGTTAAAAACAAAGAGTCCCATAAAAGCCATAAAAAAACCCGCCCACCAAGGGAGAAATAGAATTGTTAAAAATAATGCTATGTCAAAAAAGACTCTTTTCATTGCTAAAATATTATACTTTAGAAGGTCTCATTTTGACAAATATATTATTTGTGTCTAAAAGATTGAAATATTTTTTTAAAGATAAAAAATACAACCAATATGATTAAACCGTAGAAAACAATTTTATTCTCAAAAATAAAAGATAGTACTGAGAATACAAAAAGCTTCATATAAGCAAGTGGTTTCTTAACCACGTCTTCTGTTTTTTTATCTTTTATGGAAGTACCTTTAGATGAATCAGTATTTTTAATTATTTCAACTTCTTCTTTTGCTTTATCTTTGTTTATAGACAGTTTGTCTCCTGTTCTAACACGAAAATCATCTACGCTACTATAACTTTCATTTATGGTCACTGTAATTTTTTCTGGCAGCAATCCTTCTGAAATTAAAGCCTCAGATTCAGAGCCAGAGTCATCTACCTTAACTTCTTTTTCTATTATTTTTTTCTCTCTTTCTACTTCTAGTTTATCAGGGTCAGTCTTTGTATATCTTAGAGAAACATTTTTCTTTTCTTCTCCCACTATCACCACAGATGAAACTATTTTTGCCGAAATTAAATGCTCTCCAGCTGTTACTTTCCATGAGATAAAAACATCTTTCAACTCCTGCGGGCGAATTATGACCTCTCTAGAACCCAGAAGAATTTCGTGGTTGTAAAATTCAACCTTCACCAAAACAGGATCATTCTCTCCGTTCCAAACTGGGGTATGAATTTCAACCATTTCTCCTTCAACTAATTTTTCTTTGGAATACCAGATTTGCTTAGGAATAAAACCGGAAATAGCCACGGCTTCTCCAGCTAAGGTTAACCCCAAGAACAAAACTACTGCTGATGTTAAAAGATTTTTTTTCATTTGCATTTTCCAAGAATTTTTATTAGCTAGCGTTACAATTATAACATAATAGAAGATAATAAACACTAAAAATACTAACCTCTAGTTAGCCATTTTTTATATTCTTCTACTATTTTTTGAGTTACTTCTTCTAGTGAATATTTAGAAGTATCGATAATTAAATCAAAATTATTAGCATTAGACACGTCTTTAATCCCATAAAGTTTTTCATATCTCAGTCTTTCGCTTTCTTGTCTATTTATTACGCTTTTCATAACATCTTCTTTTGTGTTAAAAGAAGCGCTATCTTCTTTGAGACGATTTGGGTTGTTTTCTTTATCTTTCAGAATCCTCTCCGCAGAAACTTCAAGCGGCAAATCAAGATAAACACGAAAAGAATCTGGAATAAAATAAAATCCTAAACGAGAATCTAGAATAATTTCAGACTGTTTGCCTATTTCTAAATTTCGATTATCTAATTCTTTATCTATAGAATTATCTCCTTCCGCAGTTCTATTTAATTCCATTAACGATATTCCGCGCTCACTTGCCACATCTCGCATGAAATCGCCAGACGACAAATGCTTGTACCCAAGCATTTCTGCCACCTTTTTGGCCGTAGATGATTTACCACTCCCTAGTTTACCTGCTATTGTTATTAAGTGTTTTTTATTCATAATTAAAGAATATCACAAAATAGCTAAACATCTAATCTTATGATATATTTCTGTTTAGTATGAGTATTGGCTTATTTAAAATAATAAAAAAATGAAAATATTAGCAATAGAGACTTCGTGTGACGAAACTGCAATTGCACTAGTCGACGTCTCTGAAAATAGAGGTAAAACAAAATTTAAAATACTAGCAAATGAGATATCTTCCCAGGTCGCTATTCATGCCCAATTTGGTGGTGTTTTTCCTGCTATGGCCAAAAGAGAGCACGGCAATAATATATTAAAAATATTAGAAAAAGTCCTAGAAGATTCTAATCTTTTAAAAAACAATCCTAAAAATTTTCAAATAGATAAAAAATCAGAAAACAAAATAATTAAAATTCTAGAAAGAGAATCCGGACTTTCAGAAAAATTTATAGACTTTGCAAACCGTGTTAAAAAACCAAAGATAGATGCCATAACAGTAACAACAGGTCCAGGACTAGAACCAGCTTTATGGGTTGGGATTAGCTTTGCAAAGGCTCTTAGTTATTTTTGGGACACTCCTTTTGTTCCTGCTAATCACATGGAAGGACATATCTTTTCTGTTTTTCCAACCGATCAAAAAAGTTTTGTTATTGATTCTAATAAGAAAATATTCCCAGCGATCTCACTACTTATATCAGGAGGACATACAGAAATTGTTTTAATGAAAGATTTTATGAAATACAAAAAAGTTGGTAAGACTAGAGACGATGCTTCGGGTGAAGCTTTTGATAAGGTTGCAAGAATGCTAGACCTCCCTTACCCTGGTGGTCCAGAAATTTCAAAACTTGCAGCAAAAGAAAGAGAGCTTTCTAGCTTCAGTGAATGTTTATCTCTCCCCCGCCCTATGATAAATTCTAAAGATTATGATTTTTCTTTCTCTGGATTAAAAACAGCAGTTTTGTATATGGTTAGAGACCTGAAAGAAAAATATTCAGAAAAAGAATTAGAAAAATTATTTGGACCAGATTCAAACTGGAAACAAAAAATTGCATGTGAATTTGAAAATTCTGTTGTAGAAGTTCTTGTATCTAAAACAACAAAGGCACTCAAAAAATATAAGGCTAAGACCCTAATCGTCGGAGGAGGAGTTTCGGCTAATAAATATTTACAAGAAACTATGTATGGGGCCATAAAAAAAATAAACAAAGAACAAAAAGAAAAAATAAAAGTTCACTTTCCTTCTCGAAAATTAACCGGCGATAATGCTCTTATGATTGCCATCGCTGGATACTATCAATTTAAAAACAAAAAAATTGCAAAAAACCTAAGTAGGATAAAAGCTAACGGGAATTTGAGCTTATAAAATCTTTTGATAAAAGTGCTTAAAAGTGCTATATTTTATACATGAATGAGCAAACAAACATTAATCCAAAATTCTTAAAACCTTACAATCCTAACGAAACTGAAGACAAGATTTACAAACTATGGGAAGATTCTGGGTTATTCAATCCAGACACCTGTATAGAAAAAGGATTTACAGATAAAAACGCTGAACCGTTTTCTATGGTTCTCCCTCCTCCAAATGTGACAGGAACACTGCATCTTGGTCACGCGGCAACTTTAACAATAGAAGATATCATGACCAGATTTGCAAGGATGCAAGGCAAGAAGACTCTTTGGCTACCAGGTACGGATCACGCAGCGATAGCGACACAATCAAAAGTTGAAAAGATCCTAGAAAAAGAAGAAGGGAAAAGAAAAAGCGATTTAGGACGAGAGGAATTTTTAAAACGAGTTAATGAGTTTGCTCAAAGTTCTCATGACACCATTATAAATCAATCAAAAAAAATGGGAGCATCTCTCGATTGGTCTCGAGAGGCATTTACTCTTGATGAAAAGAGGAATTTTGCTGTTCGCACTGCTTTCAAAAAAATGTATGATGATGGAATCATTTACAGAGGACATCGTATCGTAAACTGGGATCCTAAAGGTCAAACAGTTATTTCTGATGATGAAATAGTGTACGAGGAGAGAAAAGCCAAGTTTTATACTTTTAAATACGGGAAAGACTTCCCTATCTCTATCTCAACCACTCGACCCGAAACAAAAGTTGGTGATACTGCTGTAGCTGTTCACCCCGATGATTCTAGATATAAAGATTTAGTCGGAAAAACTTTTAAAGTTGAAGATTTCTGTGGCGTACCTCTAGAAATTAAAATTATTGCCGACAAAGAAGTAGATAAGGATTTTGGAACTGGAGCACTGGGGGTTACTCCTGCCCATAGCCAGATAGATGCTGACATCGCCCAAAGGCACAATCTTCCGACAAAACAAGTAATTAATGAAATGGCAAGAATGATTGTTGGAGACGAAAGATTAAAAGACAAAAAAGTTACAGAAGCGAGAGAAATTGTAGTAAGCTGGTTAAGAGAAAACAACTTATTAGAAAAAGAAGAAGAAGTCTCTCAAAATGTTTCCACAGCAGAACGAACAGGCGGAATTATAGAACCTCTGCCTAAATTGCAATGGTTTATAAACGTCAACAAACCAATTAGGGAAAGAGGCAATAAAACCCTTAAAGATTTAATGCTTGATACGGTGCGCGAAGGTAAAATAAATATAATACCCGATAGGTTTGAAAAGGTTTATTATAATTGGATTGAGAACCTTCACGATTGGTGTATTTCAAGACAAATTTGGTATGGTCACAGAATACCTGTTTGGTACCCCAAACAGGACACAAATACACCAATTGGAACAAATGACACGAATAAACATGAAATTTATTGTGAAATTAATCCTCCAGAAGATATTGAAAACTGGGAACAAGATTCGGACACCCTCGACACATGGTTTTCTTCCGGACTTTGGACATTCTCCACACTAGGATGGCCAGATTTAAATTCCTCTGATTTTAAAAACTATCATCCTACTAACATGCTCGAAACAGCCTATGACATAATTTTCTTTTGGGTGGCTAGAATGATACTTATGAGCACATATCTTTTAGGAGATGTACCATTTAAAAATGTTTACTTCCATGGACTAGTCAGGGATGCACAAGGTAGGAAAATGAGCAAATCTCTTGGAAATTCTCTTGATCCACTAGAACTTACCGAAAAATACGGAGCAGATGCAGTTCGCATGTCTCTCATTATCGGTACCGGACCAGGAAACGACAGTAAAATGTCTGAAGATAAAATCAGAGCTTATAAAAACTATGCTAACAAACTTTGGAATATAACACGTTTTATTCTTTCTAATACAGAGGGGGTTAAATCAAGTGATACATTTAATAATTATTCAAACAAAGACAAAGAATTATTAAAAGAACAGGATGATTTAATAAAAGAAATAACAAAAGAAATGGAAGAATATAAGTTCTATCTCGTCGGAGAAAAAATATATGCTTACACGTGGTCAAAATTCGCAGATGTTATCCTAGAGGAAAGTAAGAAGATTTTTGCTGAAGGTAGCGAAGAAGAAAAGATTTCTAGAAAATATCTCTTGATTGAAACATTAGAGAAAATACTAAAAATCCTTCACCCATTCATGCCTTTCGTGACTGAAGAAATTTGGCAAACCATGGATAAAGACAGATTATTAATGGTAGAAAAATGGCCAAAATAAAAAATGGAAATATTTCAAAATGACCCCAAGGTAATACTTTACGCAATATTGGGAGGCTTTGTCCCAACAATTTTCTGGTTATGGTTTTGGCTTAAACACGAAGATAGAGAAGAACCAGAACCAGTGGGGTTAATTGCAATTTCGTTTGTCATCGGAGCTCTAATGGTTATTGTAGCTATATGGCTAGAAAAAATGAGTCTGGGTATCGTGGGGGGCAACGATCAGGCTCGAATAATCCTTTGGGCTGCCATAGAAGAAATACTGAAATTCCTTGGTATTTCTATTGTAATATTTGGAAACAAAAACATAAACCAACCAATAGACTATCCTGTTTATTTTATGGTAACCGCTCTCGGCTTCGCGGCTTTTGAAAATATTTTATATTTGATTAACCCAATCTCCACAGAAGGAGCTCTTTCGGGAATGTTCACTGGTGGGTTGAGGTTCCTTGGATCTACCCTTCTCCACTCTATCGCAAGCGCTATGATAGGAAGTGCATTGGGGTTATCTTTTTACTTAAAAAAATATCAAAAAACATATTTGCTAGTAGGAATTATATTTGCTATAACATTGCATAGTATTTTTAATTTCTTTATAATGAAATCAAGTGACAAAAATTTTCTCTCCGTATTTGGTTTTCTGTGGGTCGTCACGATTATAAATATTCTAGTGTTTGAAAAATTAAAACGTATGGCGAAATATTTACCCATACAAAAAAACAATTATGAAGAAAAAATCATTTTTTGAAAGGTTAACAGGTAAAATAGATGAAGAGGAAGAAATATTAGAAGAGGAAGAGTTTTCTTCTAAAAAAACTCCGAGTCTAGAAAAAGAGTTGCTTGTTAATCAAAAAAGTGCGAACTGGGAAGAGGAACTCGAAGCAGAACTTACGGTTGATTTATATCAGACTCCTTCTGATATTATTGTGAAAACAATGGTGGCAGGAGTACAACCAGAAAGTTTGTCTATAAGCATTACCAGGGATATGATTACTATAAAAGGAAAGAGAGAGGAAGGAAATACTGTGGACAGAGATAATTATTTTATCCAAGAGCTTTACTGGGGTGCCTTTTCTAGAACTATTTCTCTACCAGAAGAAGTTGACCCTGAAGAAGCAGAGGCAATTGAAAAACACGGGCTTCTTATAATCAAACTTCCAAAACTAGATAAAAATCGTGAGACCAAACTAAAGATCAAATCTATCTAAATCTAAACAAAAACCTCTGACTAAGTCAGAGGTTTTTGTTTAGATAGACAATCTGTACTGAAGAAATATTTTGAAAGTTTGTTTTGTGTGCCGAGACCGAAGGCGTCGAA
>CAYPQU010000003.1:0-1620 GCA_964412965.1 uncultured Candidatus Saccharibacteria bacterium
CCCTCATTAATAAAGCTCAGGTAAAATTATTTACCTGAGCTTCGTCTAAATAAAACTTGGCTAGACAAACTTAAAATATTTTCTAATTTTTTCTCCTGGGAGAAAAATCCTATATTTCACCAAATTGTCTTTTGAATCTCTCCAAACGACAAGTCTGTTTTGAGTTCCATCTCCTTTTACTTTGTCTCTACGCCAACTTGCTAACTCCTTATGGTCAGAAGTATCTCTTCCGTCTATAGAATACGGAATTGATTTAACAGTATCAACCACCGCACTTTTAAAATCAAAAAATATTTTATCGCCAAGATAATAAAAATATTTATCTCCATATTTAGATAAAATTTTATCAAAACATTCATCTTTTTGAATTTCAAAAGAGTTAAGTAATGGCCCAACATGACAACTTCCGTCCTGAAAATTTTTTACCATTTCATCAATTATTCCGTCAACTAATCCTCGCCACCCAGCATGACAAACTCCAATTTTTTCATAGTCCCAGAAGGCAACAATAGAACAATCAGACCCATAGACTATAAGTCCGAGATCTTTTTCCGTGGTAATCATACCATCTCCAACCTTCCAAGAAGGTGTGTCGAAATCAACAATATTGATTGTCGAACCATGACATTGCTTTTGTATAACCAATTCCATTTCCATGTATTTAAATTTTTTCTTTAGTATATACTCTAACAAAAAATAGTCAAGATCAATCTAAAAAAAGCGATTAGCCACTATCTTTGCACAGGCCCGGCCTGTGCGTAGGCCGGGCCTGTGCGTACTTACATATTTCATACGCGATAGCATAAAAAAATGTAAACCGCCCTCCCTCTCGCCCCCACCTTTTCTTTTTGATACAATATAATTATGAAAACAAAAATTTTTAAAATACTAACTCCTGTGGCATATCTTACCATGGTAGCAGTCAATTATTTAGCGAACGCTCTCCCAATCGCGGGCAGAGATACTGGGGCGATATCAAATAGTTACCCAAATCTATTTGCTCCAGCTGGCTACGCATTTTCTATTTGGGGATTAATATACACCCTTTTAGCAATCTATGTTATTTATCAGTTTAAGAGGGGCAACGACGAATTGGTTACAAAAGTAAACCGTTTCTTTGTACTAACTTCATTATTAAACATCTCTTGGATATTCGCTTGGCATTATGATTTCATTTGGTTATCAGTCATTCTAATGCTTGGTTTATTATTCTCACTTAAAAAGATTTCAAAAATCTTAAAGTCGGTCGCCTTAAGTGCTCAAGATTATCGATTCGTATATTTACCTTTCAGTGTTTATCTTGGCTGGATTACGGTTGCGACAATAGCCAATATTTCCGTCTTTTTGGTAAGTATCAATTGGAATGGTTTTGGATTATCTGAAGTTTTTTGGACCGTTTTAATTATTTTAATCGGAGCAGTTATCGGATCATTACGCACAATTCAAAATCGCAATATCCCCTACGGACTTGTTTTGGTTTGGGCCTACGGAGCCATCCTTTACAAACACCTTTCTCCAACCGGTTTTGCTAAATCATACCCAGAAGTTATCGGGGCCGTCTTAGTGTCTCTGCTTTCTTTCATTGTCATTCTAGGTATTATAATTTTCAAAAGAAAAAAT
>CAYPQU010000003.1:1720-67717 GCA_964412965.1 uncultured Candidatus Saccharibacteria bacterium
AATTCTAATATTTGTATCTTACAAAAAAGGAGAAAAGCCAAAGTGGCAATGGGGAAAGAAAGACTAATCCCCGTTTTCCCCTACCCCAGGGATAGGGGAAAACAAAAAAAATATTGATGTAACAAATTATTAATTTAATCGTCATTAACAACGGGATGGAAGAAATGAAAAAACAGTTCGAGAAGTCCTATGATGAGTATGCCCCAAACATTTTAAGGCATACCTATTTCAGAGTGAGAGACAAAGAAACCGCCGAGGACATCGTCCAAGAAACATTTTTCAAGGCCTGGAGAAGCATAGTGGATGGAGATCAGGGTGAGATAAAAAACTTCAAAGCATTTCTGTATAGGATTCTGAACAACACGATAATCAATCATTACCGTACCAGAAAAGAAACCATATCTCTAGATGAAGCAATCGAATCAAACGAGAACCTGTCTCCAGTCGAAAATGACGAAGAAGATCGAATCGATAACGAGATAAAAAACAGTGAGCTCAGAAAACACCTGTCAGAAATAAAAGAAGAATATCGAGAAATTTTAATAATGAAATACCTAGACGATCTCAGCATTAGCGAAATATCTAAAATCACAAACAAAAGTCAGGTAAATATCCGAGTGACCATCCACAGAGCATTACAAACACTAAAGAAGAAGTATGAAAAATAAAGAGCTTAAAAGACAAATAAAGAATTTACACAAATCTCCCGTAAGCGAGAGTTCTTTATCGTTGATTAAGAGTAACCTTAAAGGATACATGAATTTTTATACTCCCAAGAAAGAATCCTTTATTGAAAATAAGGCTAAAACAATAAATGATTTTAGGTTCCCAACTTTAAAGGTTGCAACCGTCATGGTTATCATCGCTCTCGTTTTGGGTAGTGGAAGAGCTGTATACGCGAGCTTGAACAGCTTGCCTGGAGACACTCTATACCCTATCAAGATAATGGCAGAAGACTTAGGGAAAATAGTAATTTTTGATCAAGAAAAAAAAGCCGAGTATGAAATCAAACTCGCCGAAAAAAGAGTTGGAGAAATAAACACAATTTTAAGCAAAGAAAAATTTGAAGAGAAAGATATTAAAACCGCTGAAAAGCTGTTAGAAAAACACCTAAAGAAAGCTCAAGAAATTTCTGATATGGGGTCTCCTGAATTTAAAAATAAAATTCAAAACAATATCCAATCCATATATTCTAATCAAAACAACTCAGAAAATTCAAAAATAAAAAAGACTGAAGAAAATAAAAACGAAACCAGAGCCAACAAAAAAATCGATGGTAATTCTCAAAAAGATAAGGAAGAAAAATTGCTCGATGAACAAGAGCTCTTAGAAGCAGATAAAGAAATAGGAGCAGGCAACAACTCGCGATCTACCGATAAGCCAATAGAGGTTGGAAAAAAAGTAGAAAAGAATAATAATAAGAGTAATGACAGATAAGATGTGTAACAAGTATATCTTATCATCGTCTACATAAGTGTCGGGGCCAAATTATTAGTTAATTAAAAAAAATAAAAATGAGAATACCACTTATATTAGGAATCTTGATGTTTATATTTTCTTTCTCTATCACCAGCATCTCATATGCTGCTGGCAAAGACAAACCATTAAACAACCAAGAAAAAAGAACAGAAAATCGTCAGGTGCAAGCAGTTGGAACTGTAAGCATAGAAGTAGAAGATGATTCTGATCTAGATGACAAAGAAGAAAAAGAAGTTAAAACCAAAGGAAACAAACCCACAGAAGACGAAGAATCTACAATTGGAGAACAAAGACGTAGCCAAGTTGCTAATGCTGTCCATCAAATGTTACAAGTAGCAGATCGAGTTGGAGGAATTGGTGAACAGGTCAGAGTCATTGCTCAATCACAACAACAGAACCATGAAGAAGTTGAAGCCAAACTAGAAAGAATTAAAGAAAGAAGCGGTTTTGCTAAATTCTTTATCGGTCCTAAGTATGATGAAATCGAAAAAGCAAAAGATTTATTAGAGCAAGACAAAGATAAGATTAAAGACTTAGAAGATCTTAAGTCTGTTTTAACCAACGAAGAAGATAAAGTCAAGATCACAGAGCAAGTCGAGGTAATTAAAAAAGCCATGACTGAAGTTGAAAACATAATTGGGGAAGAACAAAAAGGATTTAGTTTGTTCGGATGGTTAGCAAAAGTATTCTAAGGTTTTAAATACCCCCTAGCTTAAAGCTCGGGGGTATTTTTGTTTTTATCAACAAGCGACTCTCTGTTGCAAAAAAGAAAGCATGCTATAATTATATCTAGAAGACAAAATGATCGACTCATCAAAATAACTATTTTAAAAATATGGCAAAAATAATAATTGTTCACTGCTGGGAAGGTAATCATGATGTAAATTGGTATCCTTGGGCCAAGGTCCAACTTGAAATGAAAGGACATGAAGTCATTGTTCCCAATATGCCAGATCCTAGTAACCCTACCATAGAAAAGTGGGTAACTGAATTAGCAAAAGTTGTGGGAATTCCTGACAATAACACATACTTAATTGGTCACTCTATTGGTTGCCAAACAATTCTTCGATATCTAGAAAGAATAAAAATTCCGATTGGAGGAGCTCTATTTGTCGCTGGTTGGTTTTATTTAGAAAACATTGAGGATAATAAATCTTTGAAGATTGCTGAGCCTTGGTTAAAAACTCCTATAGACCTTGAAAGGGTTAGAGAGAATCTTCCAAAATCTGTCTTGATAATATCCAACAATGATCCGTATGGCGCTTTCGACAAGAACAAAAAAGAATTCGGCAAATTCTGTTCATACATCTATACCCTTCCTGAATCAGGTCATATCACCAATCCAGTCCAACCTTCGATAATCGCTCAATTCGAAAGACTCGTTCACAACAACCTATACTTAGGCTAAAAAAATATCATTTAAATTTTAATGCCTTTTGTGGTATATTTTATGATATTAGAAATAAAAATATTTAATTAGATTATGGTTAAAATCAAAACAATTCAAGCAAGAGAAATATTAGATTCCAGAGGCAATCCCACTGTCGAAGTTTTATTAAGCACTGACAAATATACGGTTGTTTCTTCTGTCCCCTCCGGAGCAAGTACAGGAATACACGAGGCCCTAGAGTTACGAGACGGTGACAAAGCTCGATATCGAGGTCTTGGAGTTTTAAATGCGGTCAAAAATATCAATGACGAAATCACAAAAGAAGTTTCTGGAAAAGAATACACTCAAGAATCACTAGATAATTTTCTAATCAACCTAGACGCCACTCACAACAAATCCAGACTTGGTGCTAATGCGATCTTGGGAGTATCAATGGCTTTTGCAAAAGCCTCAGCCTTAGAGGAAGGTGTTCCGCTTTATAAATACCTAGGAAGCCTAGCCGGAAACACAAATTTTTCTTTCCCCTATCCTTCTTTAAATATCATCAACGGCGGACAGCATGCAGATAGCGGTCTCGATATTCAAGAATTCATGCTCATCCCAACCGGATTTGATTCTTTTAAAGAAAAAATTCGCGTTGGTTCAGAAGTTATCTACGCTCTTCGAAGTATTTTGAAAGAAAGAGGCTACACTGTTAGTGTAGGAGACGAAGGTGGTTTTGCTCCGAAACTAAAGACCAACGAGGAAGCCCTAGAAGTAATGGTGGAAGCTATATTAAAAGCCGGATACACAACAGACCAGGTCAAGATCGGCATGGACGCTGCATCTTCTAGTTTTTATGAAAATGGTAAATATAATTTAAAAATTAATGGTGAGCAGAAATCTCTTACAAGCGAAGAAATGGTTGCTTGGTACAAAGAGCTTACAGAGAAATATCCAATTATATCTATCGAGGACGGTTTGTCAGAAGACGACTGGGAAGGGTTCAATCTTCTAACAAAAACTATTGGCGATAAAGTTACAATCGTTGGAGATGATCTTTTGGTGACAAACATCAAGAGAATCGAAATGGCAATCGAAAAGGAAGCTGTTAATTCTGTCTTAATCAAACTAAACCAGATCGGTTCTGTGACAGAGACTATTCAAGCTATCACAATGGCTCAAAAGAAAAGATGGAAACCTTTTGTCTCTCACCGTTCAGGAGAAACGACAGATACTTTTATTGCTGACTTAGCAGTCGGATTAGGATGTCCATTTATAAAGTCTGGTTCGCTCATGAGAGGAGAACGAGTTTGCAAATACAATCGAATCATGGAAATAGAAAACGAACTTTCTAAATAAAAAGAAGAAAGAATTATCAAATCAGTAAAAGCCCTTCGTTTACAAGCGAGGGGCTTTTACTTAAACTGGTAAGCATTGTAATACGTATTACAATGCTTACCAGTTTGTTTACAAAATCCAGCTTACATGTTTCATGCGCGACAATTCACCCCAATTTACAACTTATCACTTTTCCACACCTGTAGAAATTGATAAGTTGCTTATTCGTTAGTTTACGCTATGCCTTACTTAACACAGAATTTCCTCAAATTTTCCCTTTCCTTTTACCAAGAGGATAGTTTAGTAGGGATCGTGCCTATCCCCCTAGTCAATTAATAATTTTATTGTTAAAATATACACATGCAAACAATGTCAGCTGAAAAATATTTTTTATTTATTTTATTACTACTTACTATCGTTCTTACAGTATTAATTTTTTCTCCATTTCTATCAGTGCTTATATTAACCGTCGCTTTTGCAGTTGCACTAAACCCTACTTATCTTTGGATTAAAAGACGAATAACTAGAAATATTTCTTGGCTGGCCTCTGTTTTAACTATTTTAGTCTTTTTAATATGTCTTTGTACTCCTTTGTTTTTTGTGGGTAAAACAGTTTTTAATCAAGCCCAGGATATATATATGAATATTGCTACTTCTGAACATACTGGCACCTGGATAAATAATATAAACCAAAAAATAAATGATTATTTACCAAGCGGTTTTGATTTTGATCTACAAGACAAAATAGTGGACTTGTTTACTGTTCTAACCAACAGCGTAGGCACATTGTTCTCTACTACCCTAAATTCAGTCTTAATGTTTACACTAATGGTCTTCGCTTTGTTTTATTTGTTTAAAGACGGAGAAAAGTGGGAAAAAGATTTTACTAAAATATTACCACTGTCAGACAAAAACTCTTCTCAAATAATCAATGACCTTAAGGCTTCAATAAACAGAGTGTTTAAGGGGTCTTTCATTATAGCTTTAGCTCAAGGATTTTTGGCTTGGGTTGGATTTACCGTGTTTGGAGTTCCTCATGCTATTATCTGGGCTATTGTGGCTAGCATTGCATCTTTTATTCCAACCATTGGTACTTCAGTTGTCTCAGTTCCAGCAATGATATTTTTGTTCGTTTCAGGTATGGAGCTTCAGGCTCTAGGTTTACTCATTTGGTCAGTATTGCTAATTAGTACAATAGATAACATATTAAATCCTTACATCATATCTAAAAACACCGAAATACCTTCAATTTTTATGTTGTTTTCAATATTAGGTGGAGTGGCATTGTTTGGAGCCATTGGTATAGTTGCTGGACCTTTGATTATAAGTCTTTTGTATAGCCTGGTTTCTATTTACAAAAGAGAAATGATGAGTGTTCCTATTGAAAAAAACTAGTTTTCTTTTTTCAATATTTTAATCAGAGCTAGCTCTAGTGGTAATTCTGCTATAGAAGAATTTTGAATCATTTGATAAGCATCAAGTAAAATATTTAAACTTTCTGATGAAATATTATCAGGTTTGTCTTTTGTTAATTCCTCTAAATATCTCAAATCTTCTGATGACATATCTTCCGCTAACTTTTTTTTCATCTCTGGTAGATATTTTAAAATTAAAGCATATCTCATTTTATACAATATCATTTTGGTGTACACATGAATATCTATATTTTGTTTAACCGCTTTAGCTATCGATTCTATACCCAAAATTAGATTGTCGTGTGCGACAGCTTCAACAAAATCATTGACCAAATTTCTATTAGGGGCTCCTGTCACTTCTTCTATTTCTCTCAGACTGATTATTTTATTTTTTGAAAAAGAAATAACTTTTTGTAATATTCCAAGTGCATCACGAAAAGCTCCTTCTGCTAAAATAGCTATCAAGTCTGCTCCACCATCTTCCAACTTATATCCTTCTTTTTTGCCCACATTTTCTATCACCTGAGACAGTATCTCATCGGTTGGTTTTTTAAACATAAAAGTCTGACAGCGAGAAACAATTGTCTCTGGGACTTTTTCTAATTCTGTAGTAGCTAGGATAAAAATTACATATCTGGGAGGTTCCTCTATCGTCTTTAGGAGTGCGTTCCAAGCATCCTTAGAAAACATGTGGACCTCGTCCAATATATATATTTTATACTTTGAATCAAAAGGCAGGGATTGAACACTTTTTTTAATATCTCGAACATCATCTATTCCTCTGTTGCTTGCCGCGTCCATTTCATATATATCGTTAGGAGAGACTTCCAACTCATGAGCTATTATGCGAGCAATTGTTGTTTTACCAGTCCCGCGAGGCCCGCACAATAAATAAGCGTGCGACATTTTATCATTTTTAAGAGACCCGGATATTGCTTTTACGATATGATCTTGCCCAACAACTTCATCCCATTTTGAAGGACGATATTTTCTATACAAAGCAATATTTTGGTCTTTTTCTTTTGACATAGTTTGATTATACCAAAAATTAAAAATAAATATTACCCTTGATTTTTATAGATAAATATGCTATAATTCTACAAAACAAATTAAATATTATGACAGGAATCAGACAATGGGCACTAATAGTGTTTTTTTATGCACTACTCGCCTTACACTTATTAATCCAGAAATGGATGGATTATTATACTGAATACAAAAAACTAGAAATCGGTAATTATGTCGCATGGGATAGGCAGTTAATGTTTATTTCTCTGTCGTTAGTGATGATATTTATTCTTGTCATTGCGATAAGTTCCCTACTCGCCTTTATATTGAATAAACATCACTGTAATGTGGAGTTTTCCGCAATGATAGGGTGCATTATTGGGGCAATGTTGGGTGGATGGATTATGTTATTTCTAGTAATTTTTGGACAGGATGTCATTGGAATTAGGTTAGTTCTAATTGCCATCACGACAGGATCCATGATAGGTATTTATGGCGGAGTAAAATCCGAAATTGAAGACGATGAGAGGGTTTGTTGATTACAACAAACCCTCTTTTTTTATTTATTATTTTTCAAGAAATTTTTAATGATTCTTTCAACTTCTTTCGAATTTTTTGTTTCCATTAATTTAATTCTCAATTCTTTAGCCCCATCAAAACCGTTCACATAAGCTTTGTAGTGTTTTTTCATAACATCAAAATTCTTAACCTCGCCCAATTCCTTCTCGAAAAGTTTAGTGTGTTCCACAAGAGCATTAAGTTTTTCTTCAGTACTTATCTCCTCTTTCCCTTCGTCAAAGAACCAAGGATTACCGAAAATCCCCCTTCCGATCATTATCCCGTCACAACCATATTTTTCTATCTTTTCTTTTGCATCATTAATGTCTTTAACATCACCATTTCCAATAAGCAGAATATCTTTCTTGCTTGCTTTGATCATTTTCTTAATTTTTGGAATATATTTCCAATTTGCAGGAACTTTTGACATTTCTTTTTTGGTTCGAAGATGAATAGTTAGTGCTGATATATTTTCTTTAATCAACTCTCCGATCCAGTTATCTATTTCTTCTTTATTGAAACCGATTCTAGTTTTGACAGAAACAGGAATATTTTTGCCAGCAATTTTTACTCCTTCTTGTGCAGCTCGTATAATTTTTCGAGCTAGTTCTGGATTTTTTATCAAAGCAGAACCCGCACCTTGAGCCACAACTGATTTATCTGGACAACCCATATTTATATCAATACCATCAAAATCAAGGCTCGCTATGTATTGGCAAGCTTTTTTCATGTTTTCTGGATTAGCTCCAAATACCTGAGCAACGATAGGTCTTTCCCCTTCCTTATATCTTAAAATGTGTGAAAGCTTTTTTCTAGCATGTTTATCACAAAGACCATCAGCTGCCACAAATTCAGTCCAAAAAATTACATTATTTTTATTTTCTCTATTCTTGCTATATTTAGAAATCATCGTTCGAAAAGCGATGTCTGTTACATCCGACATTGGAGCAAGGCAGAAGAATGGTTTGTTTAAATTATTCCAAAAATTCATAAAATTATAATATCATGTTTCTCCAAAATAGTCCTGCCCTGTAGTGTGCTTTGCTCTACTGCCGGGATTATCCCCAATTACCTAGGCAAGACCTCGTTCGATGCCTTACCTAGTACGCAAAAATTTTTACCCACTCTACGCTATAGTGTTGAGTGGATAAAAAGCAAAATCCCATCTTGGTAGTAGTTTTAGAAATTAAATTTACATATTTATACGCGTTCGCTTATAAATATGTAAGACATCCTTTCCCCTAGGTCAGACCTAGGGGAAATTCTATTCGTGTCATTCGTGTACATTCACCCCCCCCCCGACACCTACCTCTTTAATGTAATTTCATTACGCATCCTTAATGCTTTAAAAAGTTGGGTGGAGATTCATAGATTTGCATCGTGTTTGATTTCTATTTGTATCGAGTTTGAAATCTATCTAAACTTATACAAAATTTTATTTTTAAACCTTAAATCTATATAATCGAGAGTGCCATACTTGGACATTAATTCATTAAAAAATTCATCTTTTTTCATTGCTAAGGTTAAATTATCTAGTAAAACCTCTAGATTGTCCTCATTTTTAAAAATTATTCTAGGATTTAAGCTGTTGTTTTTTTCTTCCAAATATAAATTGTTAATACCATCACTTCCCTGTTCAAAATAAACCGTTTTTAACCCTATTTTATTTATCTTGTTGAAAAAATATGCGAGCTCGTGAAAACGTGCTGTCTCCAAAACCTTTTTACCTAATGGATCAATACCTGATAGCTGAGGAACATAAAACTTGAAATAAATATCTCCTGAAAAATAAGGCGCTTCGTCAAAGATTAGACCTTCGTCATTTAAAAAATAACAATTATCTCCTAGCTCTGATTTATTTTCTGGAATTCTGTCACCACAATAAAGATATTCACCTCTTCTTTCTTCTATAGATATTTCTAATTCATTTAAACCATTTAGTCCTATTGATAGTTTTTCAATTCTAGGAAAATTTTTCAATAACGACTCCTCTATTTCACTTTTTGGATAGATAAAAGTATTATTTCTAGCAAATAAATAGAAAAATTTTCCAGATAATTCATTTTTAGCAATTTCGATAATTTCTTCTTCCCCTAAAACGTAAGCCCCTATCACTTTTATTTTATTTATTACTATGTGTTTTTCTCTGGATAAGCATGAAAAGGCAAAAACCAGTCCAACCAATATGATAATGGAAAAAATCGACATCTTTATTATTTTTTTATGTCGTTTTTTTCTAATCTCTATTATTCTTGGAGATTTTGGAATATCCCTCATTTTTTCCTAAGAAATTACTTCTTTACCAAAATATTTTTGCAAAACAGACGGGATTTTAATACTTCCATCTGCTTGTTGAAAATTCTCTACCAACGAAACAAGTATTCTAGGAGTTGGAATGGCTGTACAATTTAAAGAATGGGCATATTTCATCTTGCCTTCTTCGTCTCTGTAACGAATATTCATTCTTCGAGTTTGAAAATCATGGAAATAAGAAGCAGACGATATTTCTCTGTATTTATTTTCTTTTGGCACCCACAACTCTATATCGTATTTCTTTACTTGCCCCATTCCCAAGTCCGCACCACAATTAGCTACGGTATGATAAGGGATTCCTAGTGTTTCTATAAATTCTTCAGTGTTGCGGTTAATTTCTTCATGGAATGCTACACTGTCACTGTGAGAAGCCTTGCAAAGTACTACTTGTTCCCATTTATAAAATTCGTGTACCCTAATTAATCCCTTCACATCTTTTGAGTGACTTCCTGCTTCTCGGCGATAACAAGGTGAAAATCCTAAATATTTTTTAGGTAATTCTTCTGCGTTTAAAATTTCATCTTGGTGCAATCCCATCAATGGCACTTCAGCAGTCCCTGTAAGGAAATCTCCATCTTGAGTTTTGTACAAATCTTCTTCCCCTTGTGGAATATAACCTGTCCCCATGAAAGTTTCTCGTCGAATTATGACAGGAGGGAGAACTGGGATAAAACCCTTATTAGAGAAAAATTCCAAAGCATGATTCCAGATAGCCATAGAGAGCTTCACCCCCTCGCCAGTGAGAAAATATCCCCTGAAGCCGTGAACCTTTATTCCTCGGTCAAAATCTACCATTTTATGAGCCATCATTAGATCGATATGATCTTTTGGTTCGAAATCAAAATTGGTCTTTTCTCCCCAAGTTTTTACTTCTGTGTTATCAGCATCGGAATCTCCTTCTGGAACAGAAATATCGGGAATGTTGGGAACTTCAAGCATCAATTTTTGCCATTCAATCATAATCTCTCGAAGCTCATCTTCTTTTTGCTTTAAATCATCTTTAACCAAACGCATTTCTTCGATTAGCTGTTTTCTTTCTACGTCAGTCAAAGTACCCCCCATCGAGACACTAACTTTATTTTGTTCACCTCTTAATGATTCCACTTGAGACAAAAGCGACAGTCTTTTTTCATCCACCGCTAAAAGCTTTTCAATGTCGACTTCGACATGTTTCTTTTTAGCTCCTTCTTTAACTATTTCTTTGTTTTCTCGTATAAATTTTATATCTAACATAGTAAGCATATTATAACCCTTAAACGGGGTTTTTACAAAATATTACAATAAATGTTTAGGATGTTTTTGAATACGACATTCTTCTTGTGTCCAAAAGTGGTATAATATAAATACACAATATAAACAAACCAAGTTCTCTAGTCATCAAAAACAATCTTCTTTTAGAGACTAGCGAGTGCGGCGGCACGAGCTCGAGGAATTTTTCAGCAGAAAAATATCCGTGCTCTAAAAGAAGATTATTTTTGATGACTTTTATATGTTTAAACATTTTATTTTATGGATATTATCAAATTAAAACCTAGCGAATTTCCTCCTCAATTATTAGAAATTCCACAGCCCCCAAAAAGCTTGTATCTTAGGGGCAAGTTACCGGATCTTGATTTAAAATACCTCGCAGTGGTGGGTTCTCGTAATTACACTTCTTATGGTAAAGACATTTGTGAAAAATTAATAAAAGGACTAAGGGGTTATCCTGTCGTAATTGTCTCGGGTCTAGCTTTAGGTATAGATAGCATAGCTCACAAAACGGCACTTAGTGTTGGATTAAAAACTATTGCCTTCCCAGGATCGGGACTAAGCGATAAAGCAATATACCCAAAAACAAATATTTTTCTCGCCAAAGAAATTATTGAAAATGGGGGTTGTTTAATTTCTGAATTTGAACCAAATTTTATTTCTACCCTGTATTCTTTTCCACAAAGAAACAGGTTAATGGCAGGTATGTGTAGGGCAGTCTTAATAATTGAAGCCGAGGAAAAATCAGGAACACTCATAACAGCTAGACTAGCGCTTGATTACAACAAAGATGTTTTGGCCGTCCCTGGGTCAGCTTTTTCTTCTAATTCAATTGGTACAAACTGGCTCATCAAACAAGGTGCCACACCAATAACTTGTAGTGAAGATATACTCGAAGCTCTTGGTTTTACGGTAGAAAAACCAAGGCTTAGCGACGAAGAGAAATATGCCGACTGTAGCAAGGAAGAAATAATGGTTATCAACTTATTGCGAGAGCCTAGAGAAAGAGACGACTTAATTCGTGAAATGAAAATGGACATTGCCGAAGCCAATGCCCTACTTTCAATCATGGAACTCAAAGAATTAATAAAAGAAGAATTAAGCGAAATCCGAAAAATTTAATAAACAACTCTCGAGCTTTTATGCACTTGATTTTCTGGTTAATTTGCAAAAAAATCTCCAAGGTGTTACTAATAGTAGCATGACTAAGAAGTTACTTATTGTAGAGTCACCTTCAAAAGCTAAGACGATAGAAAAATACCTAGACGGAGAATACACAGTTCGAGCTTCTGTTGGACACATCAGAGATTTGCCAAAATCAAACAAAAACGCCATTAATATAGAAAATGGTTTTGTTCCTAATTATGAAATTTCAAAGGGTAAAGAAAAAGTGGTTTACGAACTAAAAACTCTTGCCGAAAAAGCCGACGAGGTGATGCTTGCAACAGACCCTGACCGAGAAGGAGAAGCTATTTCTTGGCACCTAAAAGACATTTTAGATACTGATAAAAAAATTAAAGCTCCAATCAAAAGAGTAGCCTTTCATGAAATTACAAAAGAAGCTATTATAGAAGCTTTACAAAACCCTCGTGATATTGACTTAAATCTAGTTAAAGCACAGGAAGCAAGACGCGTTCTCGACAGATTAGTTGGATATGATTTGTCTGGGATAATTTGGAAAAAAGTTAGATATGGTTTGTCCGCGGGAAGAGTTCAATCCCCTGCCCTCCGAATCATCATGGAAAGAGAAAGGGAAATTAGAGCTTTTATCCCTGAAAAGTATTGGACAATTGAAGGAATTTTTAATCTAAATAAAAATAAAATTAAACTAACCTGTACAGAGGAACCTCGAGACGAAAAAATCGTAAAAGAAATCTTATCTCTAGGTCAAAAAGAAAAATGGATTATTACTGACATCAAATCCTCTGAACAAAAGAGACAGCCTAGACCTCCATTTACCACATCCACTTTGCAACAAACCGCAAGCACTAGACTCGGATTCTCTCCTTCTAGAACAATGCAAATTGCACAAAGATTGTACGAAGCTGGTCTTATTACCTACATGCGTACCGACAGTACCAATCTAAGCACACAAGCACAAAATCAAATCATTTCGCTCGTTGAAAAAAAATATGGAAAAGAATATGCCGAAAAGCATTTCTATAAAGCTAAATCTAAAAATGCCCAGGAAGCTCACGAAGCTATCAGACCTACTCACATTGATAACATGTCAGTCGGAGCTACCGAAGAACAGAAGAAGCTCTATAGACTTATCTGGGAAAGAGCAGTCTCTTCTCAAATGACAGATGCTAAACTTTTAAAATCAAAAATCGTAGCCAATATAGAACATGGCCAAATACCTGACTTTACAGCTAATGGATCAAAGATTTTATTCCCCGGATGGCTTGCTTGCGACAGTGACGCAAGCGGTGATGATATCATACTTCCTGAAGTAAAAAAGGGGCAGGCAATTGACCTTATTGAAATCAGCGAAAATGAAAAATCTACCGAACCACCAAATAGATACACCGAGGCTGGACTAGTCAAAGAACTAGAATCTAGAGACATAGGAAGACCTTCGACTTACGCGAGTATCATCAAAACACTAGAAGATAGAGGTTATGTAAGAAAAGAAGGACGCACTCTTTTCCCTACTGATACCGGAGATGTCGTTTCAAGTTTTCTAGAAAATAATTTCTATAACTATATTAGCGACAATTTTACCGCAGACATGGAAGACAAGTTAGACGATATCTCCAACGGCAAAAGAGATTACGTGAAAACTTTAAAAGATTTTTATGGACCGTTCTTAAGTGACATCAAAGAGAAAGAGAAATTAGCAAAAGCTACTAACATAGAAGACGCACCCGAGAATATTAAATGCCCAAAATGTGGCGGTGACATGACTGTGAAGCTTGCCAGAAACGGCAAATTCTATTCATGTAAAAATTATCCTGATTGCAGCGGTGCTCTCACCCTAGACGGCAAAGAACTCGAGGGTCCAAAAGAAACCGGAGAAATGTGTCCAACTTGTGGAGATAAAAAGGGTAAAAACGGTGGAGGAAAACTAGTTGTCAGAGAAGGTAGGTTTGGTTCGTTTATCTCGTGTTCTCGTTACCCTAAATGTAAATTTATTAAACAAGATGAAGAAGAATTAAAAAAGAAAATGACTGAAATTACCTGCCCTGTTTGCAATAATGGAAAAATGATGGAGAGACGAGGAAGATTCGGAATTTTTTATTCATGTAGTAATTATCCTGATTGTAAAAATGCAATTAAAGCAAAACCAACTGGTAATATCTGCCCCTTCTGTGACGCCCTGATGATGAATGGCACAAAAACTATTCCCGAAAGATGTAGTAATAACAAGTGTCCAAATCATCGACCAGATAAGCTTGAAAAAGAAAAAAGAAGTTCTTAAACTTCTTTAAGAACTTAAGTTTTTGTGAGGCGCAGTGATGTTTGCCGAGCACGGCAAACCACGAGCCGGGGTCGCAAAAATTTCGAGCGACGGCGAGAAATTATTTGTGACCAAAAACTATTCCCGAAAGATGTAGTAATAACAAGTGTCCAAATCATCGACCAGATAAGCTTAAAAAAGAAAAAAGAAGTTCTTAAACTTCTTTAAGAACTTGATAAAAAAAACTCCTAATTTAATACAGAACTTTAGAATAAAATAATAAAGTTTTTGAAATACATGATTCCCAAAATGGAAGATCTTTTGTCTATAATAAAAATAGAATCAAAAGAAGATGAAAATCTCATAAGAAAATCTTACAATTTAGCTGAAAAAGCTCACGCTGGGCAAAAAAGAAAAAGCGGAGAGCCATACCTAACTCACCCAGCTAATGTGGCAAAAATTCTCGCAGAACTCGGTTTGCCTCCGTTGGTGATAGCCACCGGGCTTGTTCACGATGTGCTGGAAGAAACTAAATATACAAAAGAAAATATCTCAGAAATGCTAGGAAAAGAAATTGCAGACTTGTCGGAAAAAGTAGTGAGGTTGGGAAATATAAAATACAGAGGAACAGAAAAAAATATTGAAAACCTAAGAAAATTCTTTATTTATGAAACCGGCGATTTAAGAGCGCTAATTGTTAGACTAGCTGATAGATTACACAACGTTGAAACACTAGAATATATAGATAAAAACAAACAAAAAAGGATAGCTTTGGAAACACTTGAAATATATGCTAATTTAGCAAACCGACTATCTATGGGTCAATTGAAAAGTCGATTAGAGGATGCTTCTTTTAAGTATGCATATCCAGAAGAATATCAAAAGATAAAAGACTCCCTTGATAAAAAGAAAGACGTTGGCAGAGAGCATTTGATCGAAACCAAATCTAAACTAGAACAGATGATTCGAGAAGCTAAAATAAAGAATTTTACAATAGATTCTCGTCAAAAACATTTATATTCTTTGTGGAACAAATTAAATAAATACGACCTTACCATTAATAACATCTATGACATCATTGCAATTAGAGTAATCGTGGAAACAGTAGAAGATTGTTATAAGGTCCTGGGATTAATACACGGACAGTGGAGGCCAATGATGAACAGGATCAGGGATTATATCGCTTCTCCCAAATCAAATGGATATCAAAGTATTCACACAATTATATACACCAATTCGGGAGGAATAGTCGAAATACAAATAAGAACAAAGGATATGCATGTCAGAGCCGAAAACGGGATAGCAGCTCATTTCGCCTACAAAGAGAAGGGTGGGGCTGAAAAATCTTTATTGAAAAATGCGGAGTGGTCTCACCAACTTCATGAACTTAATTTATCAAAAAATTACAGAGAAAATTTTAGTCAAAAAATCGAACTTGATTTTTTTAAAGATAGAATTTTTATCTTCACTCCAAAAGGAGATATTGTTGATCTTCCAAAAGATTCTTGTGTTATAGATTTTGCATATGCGATCCACACTAGCGTCGGAGATCATGCTCTGAGCGGTGTTGTTAATGGTAAAAACTCGTCTTTAAATACTATATTAAAAACGAACGATATTGTAGAAATTAAAACCAACAAGAACGGTAGACCTTCCCGTAAATGGCTAGAGTTTGCTAAAACAAATCTAGCTAAAAAACATATTAATAGCTACTTAAAAGAAAACAGTCTTTTAAACAAATATGCTTCTTTTGGTAAATAAAAACCCACAGTTTAAAACTGTGGGTTTTTATTTAAATTGAGAAATTTTTAATATTATATAAATCAATATCTTCCTCTGTCTTTTTGACTTCTTCGTCTGTTCTATCGTCTATTAAATGTATATCATCTTCTTCATCTTGTTTTTCTTGTTTCAAAGAATCATTCTTTTCTGTTTGTGTATTAGAAATAAATTTATCAAGCATTTCTGTCGGGTTACGAATTTCATTATTTTTTATAATTCCTAATATGGTGTATAGATCTTCGTTGGTAAAAAAGTCGATAGTGATATATCCCCCATTTTCTTTTTTTTCAATATGAACTCTTGTTCCAAGAGATTCCTGCAATTTTTCTTCCATTTCTGCAATCTCTGGGTCTATCAAATATTCTTTCTTTCGCACTCTATCATAAGCAATTCTTCGAGCCGCTTTTTCGGCATCTCGGACCGTCATTTTCTTAAAAACAATTTCTTTGAACAAAACTGTTTGTTCTTCTGGCCTATCTGTCAACATTAAAATCGGCCTTGTATGACCTTCGCTAATTTTTCCTTCTGATAATGCGTCTAATATTTCTTGAGGCAAAGCGAGGAGACGTAATGTGTTTGAGACATATTCTCGGCTCTTTCCTACTTTTTGCCCGACTTGTGCATGGGTAAATTTAAATTCTTCTACTAACCTCATAAAAGCTCTAGCTCTTTCTACTGCATTTAAATCTTCTCTTTGCAAGTTCTCTATTATAGCTAGTTCTAGCTTCGCCATATTGTCATCACCCACCCGGATAATCACCGGTATCTCTTTGAGCCCGGCTATTTTAGAAGCTCGCAACCTTCGTTCTCCTGCGATAAGTTCGTATTCTACAGACATTCCTCCGTCCTCTTTTGTCATTTCTATCCTCGAGACAACCAGGGGTTGCAATACTCCATATTGACGAATTGAATCTGCTAAATCTTTTAAGCGATCCTGATCAAACTCTCGTCGAGGCTGAAAAGGATTTGGTTTTATTTTTTCTATATCTACCCAAAAAATTGAATTATTATAAAGCTGTGACATGCTTTTATTTTATCACAATTTAAGACTATTGAAAAATAAATAATAATTGTGTATACTCGATTAGCAGATAAACAATCTGCTAAAATATGTATTTAAAATATGCGTCGGTGGCCCTAAATGTCTAAAGATAACAGGGCGCACAAGTGCAAGGGTAATATTTTCAATATTAGTTTATTTTAAAGTTGGTTAAAGTTTTACAATATGCGTCGGTGGCAGAGTGGTCAATTGCATTTGACTGTAAATCAAACGCCTTCGGGCTACGGGGGTTCGAATCCCTCCCGGCGCACTATATTAAAAAACAAGGACAGTATCCTTGTTTTTTAATATTTTATTTACTCTTAGAAACAACCTTTTTCTTCTTTTTATTTTCTACTGCTATTTCTTTATTTTTAACAAACACCGAAACAGTATCTCCTTTCTTTATTCCTTTGGTTATGATAAGCATCGCTATTGGATTAAGAATTTTTTCTTGTATCAGGCGAGACAACGGCCTTGCTCCAAAATGAGGATCATATCCTTCCTTAGACAATAAATCCAGAGATTCGTTTGTAATATCTATCAAAATTCCTTTTTCTAGCAATCTCTTTTCAATTATTTTAATTTTCAAATCCACTATTTGTCTTATCGCTTCCTCGTTCAATATATCAAAGACGATAACATCATCAAGTCTGTTTAGGAATTCTGGTTTGAAGAAATCTCGGAGGGCACCCATGACTTTATCTTTGGTTAACTCATATTCTTCAGTAGCCTCTTTGTTACTAAAGCCAAATGATTCCATTTTTTGAATCAAGTTAGAGCCAAGGTTAGAGGTTAAAATTATAACAGTGTTTTTAAAGTTAATTACTCTTCCTTTGCCATCAGTTAACCGTCCATCATCGAGAACTTGCAACAGCACATTTAGCACTTCTGGGTGAGCTTTTTCTACCTCATCAAATAATACTACAGAATAAGGTCTGTGTTTTACCGCCTCAGTCAAACTTCCTGATTCGTCATATCCGACGTATCCTGGAGGAGAACCGATGAGCTTAGATACGCTATGCCTTTCTCCATATTCACTCATATCTACTCGAATTAGCGCTTTGTCATCATTAAACATAAATTCAGCCAAGGCTTTTGTTAATTCGGTTTTTCCAACTCCCGTAGGACCTAGGAATATAAATGAACCAATTGGTTTATTAGGATCTCCTATGCCAGCCCTGTTACGTCTCACCACATCAGAAATCTTCTTTATAGCTTCATCTTGTCCGATTACCCTCCTGTGTAATTCGTTTTCCATGTGAGCCAATTTTTCCATTTCTTCTTCTAACATTTTTTGCAATGGAATTCCAGTCCACCTAGAAACAACAGATGCGACATCTTCTTCAGTTATCTCTTCTTTTAAAATCCTTCGAGATTTTTGTAATTTTTTTAGACGAGATAATTTTTGATCTAATTTATTTTGCAAGTCTGGAATTTGACCATATCGAATTTCTGCGGCCCTGCTTAGATCGGCTCGCATTTCTGCATTTTCAGCTTCTATTCTTAGAGACTCTAGTTCTTTTTTGATATTTCTTATCTCCGATACGGTTTCTTTTTCGTTTTTCCATTTTAACTCTAACTCGTATGTCTTTTCTTTAAGATTTGCAATCTCTTTTTCTATATCTTTCAATCGAGATTTTTGTACTTTATAATTACCTCCTCCTTTGTCTCGTTCTATCTCTTTTGTTAAAGCTTGTTTCTCTACTTCGAAGCGCATTATTTTTCTATCTGTGTCTTCTAGAATTTCAGGTTTATTTTCTAGCGCTAATCGCAACGATGAAGATGCTTCATCAATCAAATCAACCGCTTTATCTGGAAGAAATCTGTTTGTTATATATCTTGCACTTAGGTTTACAGCTGAAATTATTGCATCATCCGTTATTCTAATTCCATGAAATAATTCATATTTTTCTTTTAACCCACGAAGAATGGCAATTGCATCTTCAATGTTTGGTTCATCTATATAAACAGGCTGAAATCTTCTAGCCAAAGCTGGGTCCTTTTCAATATATTTCTGATATTCTTTTAACGTGGTTGCACCTATAGCTCGAAGTTCTCCTCTAGCCAATGCGGGCTTTAACATGTTAGACGCATCAAGAGACCCTTCAGACGAACCCGCGCCGACGATGGTGTGAATCTCGTCGATAAACAAAATGATTTGTCCGCTTGTTTTTTCAATCTCTTTCATTATTCCTCGTAATCTTTCTTCAAATTCTCCTCTGTATTTAGTTCCCGACAAAAGAAGGCCTAGGTCCAAAGAAACAACCTCTTTATCTTTTAGGCTTTCTGGCACATCATTTTTTGCAATTCTTATCGCCAATGCTTCTGCCACAGCGGTCTTTCCTGTTCCGGCCTCTCCGATAAGTATCGGATTATTTTTAGTTCGCCTAGATAATATTTGCATCATCCGCATGATTTCAGTATCTCTACCGATTACAGGGTCGAGTTTGTCTTCTCTTGCAAGCTGGGTGAGATTTCTAGTGAACTTTGCTAAAAGTTTTGGCTTCTTAGAAATATTCATGTCATTAATATTTTCGTTTCTAAGTTGTTTTAAAACTTCTATGACCTTGTTCTTGTCTATTTTAAATCTTAGAAGTAAATCTCGAGCCTCTCCGGGGATATCTAGGAGTGAAACGAACAAGTGTTCAGTTGAAACAAATTCATCCTTTAATGAAACAGCAACCTTAGTAGAATTTTCTATTATCTGTGCGAGGTCTGGCGTAAGATAAATTTGGAAAGATGGAGATATTGTATTTCTACTTTCTGGAGATTCAATCATTTCGATAAGATTATCTGTTAAAAGGATGGTGTCAATATCCATTTTGTCTAAAATAGAAACTATCAAAGAATTCTCTTGGACCACAAGAGCAGTTAAAAGGTGGAGAGAATTAACATGATTTTGCCCTCTTTCGACAGCAAGTTCATGTGATTTCCTAATCACCTCTTTAGCTTTAGTTGTAAAATTATTGAATGGTGGCATATTTTATATTTTTAATTATTTAATATTTGTCTTTTAAGACAAGTGTCCATAACACAATGTTAAAGCATGCAATTTTTTAATCAAAAAAGATTTTTATCTTATTCTGCATTCTGATTCTCTATTTCTTCTATTTCTTCTTCTAAGACGTCAGGGATTTTTTCTTCTCCTATTTTTAAAATAGTAAAACCATTATCAAAATTTTTTAGTACATAAACACCGTACATTTTTTCGCCCAAATAAACCTCATATTTTTCTTTTGCTTCAACAGTATTTGAATTTACCAAGACCAATCCTTCGTCTGAAATGATAACACCTTGTCCTATTTCTTTATCACCCTCCAAAGAAGGACCATCTTCTGCTGTGACTGTCTCTGTCTTTTTAAAAATTGAAACCAACTGGTTACCGCTATCTATATTGAAAGAATTCTTAGATTCATTATTGTGATTTTTTGTCTGTTCTACTGTAGTTACCTTCTCTATTGTTCTCTGAATAACATTATTTATCGTCTGAGGCACAGTAGGTGGCACTTGCTTCATCAATGAGACTGTAACTATTCCAGTACCAATCGAAACAACAAAAGTGATCAACAGGGTCAACAAAACCAATTGTTTCTTATTTAATTCGTTTATATCCATATAATTATATTATATCACAAAAATAGCCTTATTTCCAGTCTTTATATTTTAATAAAATTCTTGAAAACCCTGCAATTAATCTATCTATGTCTCTTTTTTTGGTTTCTCTGCCTAAGGTAATCCTTACTGAACCATAGGTTTGATTACCTTTCTTGTTAATAGCTTTTATAACATAGGAACCATTGTCATCTTCACTCTTACAAGCACTTTTTTCAGAAACATATATGCCTAGAGCAGATAATTCTATGATAATAAGTTCACTCGTCAGATCTTCGATTGTAATATTTATGTTATTGGGAAGCCTTTTGTCTAAGTCTCCGTTTAATTTAATATTAAATGGATATTTTTGAGCCAATTCCAAAATTTTTTCAATTCCATAATTTCTCAACTTCTCCAACCTAACGTTCTCTCTTTCTTTTATTTTATTAGTTATCTTGAGTGCAAGACTTAAACTTTTGATCAAAGAAACGCTTTCTGTACCTGATCTCAAGCCAAACTCTTGTCCTCCACCACCATAGATCATTTCAATATCTATGTTCCTCTTTTTTACTAAAACTCCCACACCCTTAGGCCCGTAAATCTTTGAACTATTAAATGTCATTAAATCAACCCCAAGCTTGTCTATGTTTTCTGTAAATAAATAATTCATAGCTTGACATGCATCAGAATGAAAAACCGGATAAGTCATATTGTTAAGTGAAATACAAGTTTTTTCTTTTTTGTATTTTCTGATAATTTTAGCAATTTCCTCTATTGGTTGTATGGTTCCTATTTCGTTATTTGCATACATTATTGACACTAAAATTGTATTTTCTCTTAAAGATTCTTTTAAAATTTTCAAATCTATTATCCCATTTTGAAGGACTGGAACATAAGAAACTTCCACAATCTTTTTATTTTCTAAAAGCTTTATGTTCTCTAAAACAGCAGGGTGCTCTATTACAGAAGTAATAACATGTGGCACCTTATCGGGAAAATTAGTTTTAAAAAAATTAATTGTTCCCATAACAGCCAGAGCGTCACTTTCTGTTCCACTTCCGGTAAAAATAATCTCATTAGAATGCACATTTAATCTTTTTGCAATTTTAGATCTTGATTTATTGATAGTTTCTCTTGTCTCTAAACCTGTTTTGTATATAGAACTAGCGTTAGAATAATATTTTTTTTCATATTTAGTAAGAACTTTTAAAACACGAGCATCAATGGGGGTTGCGCTTGCATAATCCAAATATACATCTTTTTGTTTCCAAAACTTCATTTTTATATGATACCACACTTATGGGATTGTAAAAAAAGCTTTATTGTTATATACTCTTCTTGTTATGAGTACCACTATCTTATTTTATGTCATTTCAATAATTGTGTTGATAATACTTTCTTGGGTATTAATTATAGAGATTAGACTAAAAAGGATTTTTGCTGGTATCAAAGCAAAAAATCTAGAAGAGGCCATCGTGGTTGCCGGGAAAAAACTAAAAGAACTAGAGGAAACACAGGCCAAAATAGATAAACACTTAACAGTAATAGATGAGAGGTTGAACAAATCTATTAGAAGTGTTGAGACATTGAGATTTAATCCATTTGTAGAGGCTGGAGGGAACCAGAGTTTTGCTATCGCATTTCTAAATGACGAAGGTAATGGGGTTATACTTTCCAGTCTTTACGCCAGAGATAGAATGAGCGTATTTGCAAAACCTATCAACGGAGGTAAATCTGCTTTCGAATTAACAGATGAAGAGAAAGCTGTCTTGAACAAAGCTAAAAAATAAATAAATTATTTCAGCAGAAAATAAATTTTTATTTATCTTAGATAAAAAATCTTAGATAAAATTTTGTTTTCTGAGAAAATAATAACTAAACATTATGACTACCAACAAAGATAATCTTAAAAAAAGACCACCTGTCGTGGTGGTGATGGGGCATGTTGATCACGGTAAATCAACTCTTCTAGACTACATTAGAAAAACTAAAATAGTTGATGGAGAAGCTGGTGGTATAACTCAACATATTAGCGCCTATGAAGTAAGCACTAAAGATGAAAACGGAAATGATAGATTGATTACCTTTCTTGATACTCCAGGGCACGAAGCCTTTACTAAAATGAGATGTCGTGGTGCACAAGCTGCAGACATAGCGATATTGGTAGTATCCGCGGAAGACGGGACAAAAGCTCAAACAATTGAAGCATACAACACCATAATTGAAAATAAAATTCCTTACATAATAGCAATAAACAAAATCGACAGACCTAATGCAAACATAGATAAAACCAAAATGGACTTAGTTGAAAAAGGGATTTACCTAGAGGGGCTAGGTGGCAATATTCCCTTTGCTCTAATATCAGCAAAAGAAGGTACAGGTATAAACGAACTGATGGAATTAATACTTCTTCTAGCAGATATGGAGAACTTAGAGGGGAATCCATCTTTGAACGCCAATGGGGTCATAATTGAGGCAAAAAGAGATCCAAAAAGAGGGATTAGTGCTACTTGCATTATCAAAGACGGAACCATTAAATCAGGAATGTTTGTCGCCTGCGGAGAGTCTCTAGTCAGCACTAGAATGCTTGAAAACTTTTTAAGTAAACCAATCAAAGAAGCTTCCTTCTCATCTCCTATTCATTTAGTAGGTTTTGAAAGTATGCCAGAAGTAGGAAATATATTTGAATCATTTGAGACAAAAAAAGAAGCCGAGGCTTATATAAAAATAATCAGAGAAGAAAATTTAAGCAACAAAACTGTTAACTGTCAAAGAGATCAAAACATAAAAACTATTCCTATAGTTATAAAAACTGACGTGGTCGGAACCATAGATGCCATCGAGAAAGAAATTGAGAAGCTTAATAAAGAAGAAATAGTCTTTAAAATAATTGGTAAAGGAGTTGGAGCTATCAACGAATCTGATTTAAAAATGGCAAACATAGACAAGGACAGTGTCATTGTCGGCTTCAACGCTAAAATAGATTCTGCTGCCAGAGATTTAAATGAATCCCTAAAAGTAAATATAGAGACTTTTGATATTATCTACAAACTAATTGATTGGCTAAAAGATTTAATAGAGGAAAGACGCCCTAGGCAAGAAATTAAAGAAGTAATTGGGAGTCTAAAAATATTAAAAACTTTTGGAACCACCAAAGATAAACATGTTGTTGGCGGTAAAGTAATTAATGGTAAAATAAGCCTACACAGTAACGTTAAAATAATGCGAAGAGATTTCGAAATAGGTGTTGGTAAAATAACAGAGCTACAAACCAACAAGATGAAAGCGAGGGAGGTTTTTGAAGGTGATGAGTGCGGCATACAATTAGAAACAAGAGTTGATGTTTCTTCCGGAGATGTCTTAGAAGCTTTTGAGTTAGTGATTAAATAAAGAAATATACAATGTCAGAATTTAGAAATGAAAAGATAAAAAACATGATTAAGGAGCATTCCGCCATGTTTATAGAAAGAGAAGCTGGAAACACTTCTCTTATTACTGTTACCAGAGTTTTGTTGTCAGAAGACAATAGAAGGGCTACTATTATGATTAGCGTGTTACCAAAAGAAAAAGAAAATGCTGCTTATGGTTTTATCAAAAGAAATCTGGGAGAATTGCGAAAACAAATAACAAAGAGTTTAAAGATAAACCCCATACCATTTCTAGACGTTGAAATAGACGAGGGGGAAAAAAATAGACAAAAAATTGACGAACTTTTGATAAACGGGTAGTATAGAAGAAGCTATTTGATTAATTATGTAATCAAAATAGTCTTTGATAAAAAACTCTTGATTGATTTTTGTATACAAGATATTTTTATCCGCACAGAGCTCCTTTAGAGCAAAGTGGGAAAAATATCACATATACAAAAATTATGAATTCGTTAGGCCTAGTCGCCAAGTGGTAAGGCACGAGTCTGCAAAACTCTTATACGGCGGTTCGATTCCGCCCTAGGCCTCAGTGGAAAAATTAAAATTTTTCTGCTAGTATAATAAAGTGGATTTACAAAACAATATGCCCAGGTGGCGGAATTGGTATACGCGCTAGTCTTAGGAACTAGTGGAGCAATCCTTGGAGGTTCAAGTCCTCTCCTGGGCACACGTAATGTGCAAAAAAGAAGCAATGTTATTGCTTCTTTTTTAAGGAGAGGACTTGAAAGACGGACTCCGACGAAGGCCGGAGGAGTCGGGGTCGCGAGTTTTGCCAGCAGACAAAAACTTGTGACCAAGTCCTTTTGGTCGAAAACGAGAAGCTCCTGGGCACACGAAGTGTTCAAAAATGAAGCAATGTTATTGCTTCTTTTTTAAGGAGAGGACTTGAAAGACGGATCTTCGATCCTTAACGAAATTAATCGAACGAGAAGCTGAATGATTATATCTTATTGCTTATTCTATCAAAATATAGTATACTTTCCCCATATGACGATTTTCACTAATATATTACCTTATTTACAGATAATTCTGTCCATTATTTTAATAGTTGCTATTTTACTACAACAATCTTCAGCTGGAGTCGGAGGTGCTTTTGGTGGAGGCGAAGGAGGTGGTCTTTATAATACACGCCGTGGTTTTGAAAAGTTTCTTTTTGTATTTACAATTATAATAGCTATACTTTTCGCAATATTTGCGTTTATTGCTATTTTTGTAAAATAGACTTCTTTTCCTGATTCGGCATTAGTTTTCTATGCTTAAAATTAAAAATATATCTAAGTTTTTAAAAGAATTTCGTTTTTATAAAAGAGGGGAGCTTGTACAAGCTGCGTCATCTTTTTCGGACAAACAATTTATACTGTTCACAGGCCTATTTATTATAGGTGTAATTTCTCTAGTTGGAATTTTAGGGAAGGTTAATAATATGTTTTTAGTTGATGTCCCCTCTGATGGAGGAGAAATTAACGAAGGAATTATAGGATTCCCTACCTTGGTTAATCCTGTTATCGCCTTTTCCGATGCTGATAAAGATTTAACTGCTTTAATTTATTCTGGTCTAATGAGAAAAACTCCTACAGGAGATTATATTCCCGACCTTGCAGAGACCATGGATATTTCAAACGATGGAACTGTTTATACTTTTACGCTTAAAAATAACGTAGAATTTCATAATGGAAAAGATGTTACTGTAGACGATATTATTTTTACTATTGAAAAAATAAAAGACCCTTTGGTAAAAAGTCCAAAGAAATCAAGTTGGGAGGGAGTGACTGTGAATAAAATAGACGAAAAGACCATAGAGTTTAAATTGCCACAGCCATACATTTCCTTCATGGATAACACAACCATCGGAATTATTCCTTCTAGTTTGTGGAAAAATGTAAACACCAAAGAATTTAATTTATCGACATTAAACTCGAAAGCTATTGGTTCTGGTCCTTATAAAGTTAAAAATGTTATCAAAAACAAAGATGGTCTTTCAGAAAGGTACGAATTAGTTAGATTTAACCGTTTTGCCTTAGGTAAACCTCTGATTGAAAAAATTAACATTAATTCTTTTGCTAGTGAAAAAGAATTAATTAAAGCTTTACAAGGAGGTTCGATTGACCAAGCTGGAGGAATAAGCCCCGAAAATGCTTCGTCAATTTCAAAAAACAGCAACAAAGTAAACACAGTTAATCTTCCAAGGGTTTTTGGGATTTTCTTTAACAGTAATAAAAATAAAATCTTTTCTGACCCTGAAATCGTAAGACTTTTAAATAAAGCTATTGATAGACAGGAGCTAGTCGACAAAGTGCTTCTTAGTTATGGAGAAATAATAGACTCCCCTATTCCCAAAAAAATCTTAGATAAAGAAATGAGTGAAAAATTTACAGCAACCACCATAGAAGAAATAAATGCTTCATTAGATAAAGCAGGTTGGAATCTTGGCAACGACGGGATCAGAATTAAAGGGGGTAAATCTACTCAAGTAGTTACTAAAAAAGTTAATGGCAAAACCGTAAAACAAAATGTGACCACTAATACCCCGGAAATACGCTTATCCTTTTCTCTAACAACCGGAGATACTCCTGAATTAAAACAAGCTGTAGAAATAATAAAAGAACAACTATTAAAAATAGGGGCAGAAGTAGATATTAAGAAAATATACGAAACAGGTCAAATTAACCAGCTTATTCATGCCAGAGATTATGAAGCTCTTTTCTTTGGTCAAATTGTATATCACGAATCAGACCTGTATTCATACTGGCACTCTTCTCAAAAAATGGGGCCTGGTTTAAATATTGGACTTTATGATAATAAAAAAGTTAACTCTATTCTAGAATCGGCACAAAAAACAATGTCGAGAGAAGACAGATTAATAAAATATGAAGCTCTGGAAGGAGAATTTAAGTCAAACATTCCTGCTATTATGGTTTATTCACCTTTATATCTTTACGTAACTTCAAACAAACTAGTTAATTTAAATTTATCTAACATTACAATACCATCTGACAGATTTTTGTCTTCTTATTTGTGGTCAGCAGATACAGACAAGGTCTATAAGATTTTTATAAAAAAATAAAATAATATGACAGAAATAAATAAAAAAAATCAAAACTCTAAAGCAAGAGGCTCTAATAGATTTTCTTACGAAAAGCATGGTAGTATTCGCGTTTTACACAAACCGCAAACTCCTAATGTTATCAAAAAGGCAAATACAAAGAGCCCAATAACCCACAATGCAATTAAAAACACAGATAACAGAAACAAAAAAACAAGTAGGGGAAGTTATCAATATGGTAATAAAAAAATGCCCAAAAAACCCAAGATGGAAGCGTCAGTGGCTCAACCCAAAATATCTAATTCAAAGAAGTCTAGCTCCATCCCCTTTCCTGAAAGAGATGTTGTTCGTATAATACCACTAGGAGGAGTAGAGGAAATAGGTAAGAACATGACTGCAATAGAAATCAATGATGATATCATTGTCATTGATGCCGGAATGCAATTTAAAACTGAAGATACGCCCGGAATAGACTATATTATTCCAAACACTACATATCTAGAAGAAAGAAAAGATAAGATAAAGGGTGTTTTTATTACACATGCCCATCTAGACCATATCGGAGGAGTTCCTTTGGTAATGAGCCGAATAGGTAACCCACCTATCTACTCTAGAAATCTCACTGTTTTGATGATGAAAAAAAGACAAGAGGATTTTTCCCATCTACCAGCCCTAAAATTAAATGTGGTAGAAAAAGACAATGTGGTATACGCAGGAGAAATGAAAATTAGATTCTTCGGAGTAACTCACACAGTACCTGATTCCATGGGGGTAATCATAGAAACACCATACGGATTAATAGTTAATCCAGGAGACTATAAGTTGGACCAAGTGGACGGAAAGACTACAGAAGAAGAAGAAAAAGAGTACGCCTTTTTTGACAAAGAAAGAGTCCTTTTGCTTATGGCTGATTCTACCAACGTTGAAAATGATGGTTTCGCTCTTCCTGAAGCTAAGGTTCATGAAGGATTAGCTAATTTGATTAAACAAATTTCGGGAAGAATAATAATAGCGGCTTTTGCTTCTCACATTACTCGATTAGTTAAAATTATAGAGATAGCAGAATCATTAAACAAAAAAGTGGCGCTAGACGGAAGATCTCTAAAAACCAACATGGAAGTTTGCGAGCTAGCAGGACTCTTTAAACCAAAAAAAGGAACAATTATCCCCATAGAGGATGCTGATAGTTATCCTCCAAACAAAGTTATCGTTTTGATGACAGGAGCACAAGGAGAAGAATTCGCTGCTCTTGGTCGCGCCGCAAACAAAACACATAAAAAATTTAACATCAAAAAAGGAGACACGATCATATTGTCATCTTCTATAGTCCCAGGAAACGAAATATCTGTTCAGCATCTAAAAGATAATTTGACTCGACACGGGGTTAGGATAATTAGTTATAGAACAAGCGAGGAATATGTTCATGCAACCGGTCATGGTAATAAAGAAGACGTTAGGTGGCTACACAGGAAACTAAAACCAAGGTTCTTTGTTCCTATTCATGGACATCATTCTATGCTTGTAGCCCACAAAGAATTGGCTATGTCTGTCGGGACGCCAGAAGAAAACATCATTGTTCCAGATAACGGTTCTATCATTGAGATAGTGGACAAGGGTCAAAAGATAATCCTTCGTAAAGAAAAAGCCCCATCCGGGCCAATGCTAGTTGATGGCTTCTCTATTGGAGACGAGCAAGATGTTGTAATAAGAGATAGAGTAATGCTCGCAAAAGATGGAATGTTTGTTCTAATCGCAACGATAGATCAATCTACTGGCAAATTAAGAAAATCACCTGATATTATATCTCGGGGTTTTATCTACCTAAAAGAAAATCAGGAATTATTGCATCAAGTAAGGTTAATCATTAAGAAAACAATAGAGGATGAAGCTGTGGGCAGAAACCCAATTAACTTCGATAGCATAAAAACTGCTCTCGGAGATAATATTTCAAAATTCTTATTCCAAAAAACCGCAAAGAGACCGATCGTGATACCTGTATTACTAAGTATCTAATTAAAAACAAAATGGAAATTCATAAATTTAAAATTAGAAGAATGTACATGCTCTCATTCCTATTCACTTTTCACATAGCATTATCTTCGTACATCAATTCTACTTTTCTAACAAACATCATATCTGAAAAATATGTTGGTATGCTTTATACTCTGTCTTCCCTGTTAGCGCTAGTACTTCTTTCTAAAAGCGTGAATGTCTTAAAATATTTTGGAAATAAAAAACTAACATTATTGTTTTTAATTTTTAACATGCTTGCTTTGGTTGGGATTATTTCATCAGTTAGCCCACTTTTGACAAGCATCTCTTTTATAGTATTCTCTGCTACAAATACGCTCGTCTTGTTCTGTATTGATATATTTATAGAACATTTCAGCGACCCAACAAAAACTGGCAAAACAAGAGGTCTTTATCTTACGATTATAAATATAGCCTGGATGCTTTCCCCTCTAATTTCTGCTAGACTTATATCAAAGACAGGTGGATATACTTTTATCTATGTCCTTGCTTTTATAGTGGTTGCGATAATGACGATAGGGCTAGTATTCTCTGTGAGGACCTTTAAAGACAAGGTTTACACCAAAACTCCTTTCATTCAGACATTTAGATATCTTATATCCAATCGACACATGTGGGCTATCGTTTCTATAAATTTCTTATTGCAATTTTTCTATGCTTGGATGGTTGTTTATACTCCAATATATTTATATGACCACCTAGGTTTTACCTGGGATCAAATAGGAATAGCTTTTACTTTCATGTTGGCCCCATTTGTACTACTAGGTCTTCCGTTGGGCATTCTAGTAGATAAATATCACGTCAAGAGAAGAAATCTTCTTAAGATAGGTTTTACAATTGCTATAATATCGACAATTTCTATTTCGTTTATTACCTCAATGAATGTAATTATATGGGCTGTTGTTCTATTCATGACGAGAGTTGGTGCTAGTATGATAGAAACCGCAAGTGAAATATATTTCTTCGACCACATAGACGACAAAGATGCAAACTTGCTAAGCATATACAGAGACATGTATCCTGTGGCTTATATTATTGCCCCTACAGTAGCAACACTAGTATTCTTTGTTCTTCCTTTTGAATATCTTTTTATAATTCTTGGAATGATACTCACTATTGGTTTTTATCTTATCCCTAAGCTTAGAAAAATTAAAAATGCCTAGAACTGAATATCCAATCAGAATAAATAAATATTTAGCTTTAAATAATTATTCTACAAGAACTGGAGGAGATGATCTCATCAAAAAGGGACTAGTTTTTATAAATGGGAAAAAAGCTAAGTTGGGAGACAAGGTTTTTGAAGATGATGAAGTCTCTGTTAATACCCCCAAAAACCAAAAAGAACTAGTTTATTATGCTTATAATAAAAAGACCAACGTCTCGACCAATAAAGAACCTGGGGCTAAAGATATTTTAAGTGTGGCAAGTTTTCCCGAGAAGGTATTCCCCGTTGGAAGACTAGATAAAGATTCTCACGGTTTGATTATTTTAACAAACGATGGAAGGGTCACTGACAGATTGTTATCACCTCGCTATGTTCACGAAAAAGAATATGTGGTGCGAGTAGAGCCAACCTTTAGTTCAAAATTTATTGACCTTATGTCAAAAGGCGTTAGATTTGACGGATACACAAGCAAAAAATGTGAGATCTGGCCAAAAGGTAAATCGAACAACACTTTTCACATAATACTTACTGAAGGTAAAAAAAGACAAATCAGAAGGATGTGTGAGGCTCTACATCACAAAGTAATCGATCTTAAAAGAATTAGAGTTATGAATATTGAATTAGGAAAAATAAAGGAAGGAGAATACAAAAAAATAGAAGGACAAGAATTAGACATTTTCTTAAAATCGTTAAGATTAAAATAAAAACACCCCCGACCAAAGTTAGGGTGTTTTTATTTTAATTTAACAACATAGAAACTTACGCCCAATTGCTATTTAGCAATGTAGGGCAATAGGCCCATGAATCTTGCTCTCTTGATAGCTTCTGCAAGCTTTCTTTGGTTCTTTGCAGTCACATCCGTTCTTCTTCTTGAAAGAATACGAGCATTCGGAGTTAAGAATCTTTTTAGAAGCTCAACATCTTTATAGTCTATATGCTTTATGTTGTTTGATGAAAAATAATCTTGTTTCATAATTATTAATTTTAATTTGTTACTACTAAGCCTTTTTTAAAAAGGTATGTCTTCAACATTAATTTGTTCTTCTGGATATTCTATCGTGTCTAAGCTGTCATCTGATTCTTCTGGTGAAGTGCTTGTTTGAGAACCCTGGCTTTGAGTTTTCGCCCCTCCGCTATTAGAACCGAATTGTACCCTATCTGCAATTATTTCTGTCCTGTATTTTTTAGTGTTAGTTGCTTGATCATCCCAGCTTCTAGTTTGCATTCTACCTTCTACCATGACCTGACTACCTTTTTTCATATACTGAGCGACTGTTTCAGCTTGTCGTCCAAATACTACCACATTATGATAATCAGCCGATTCTTGCTTGGCCCCATTTTTGTCTTTCCAAACACGATTTGTCGCGACTGAAAATGAACAGATTTTTATTCCTGAAGGAAGTGATTTTAATTCAGGATCTCTAGTAAGATTTCCTATTATTAAAGCTTTGTTGAGATACATATAATTAGTTTCTAGTTTAAAGTTTCTAGCAGAAGACATATTGTATTCCAATAGATACTGAAACTATATATTTAATGATAATTTATAGAACTTAAAAACTAAGTTTATTATACCACAAGAGCATCAATTTCTTTATCAATTTCAGCTTCATTAACCTCTTCTACTGGATCTGAAGATTCTACTGTTTCAGAGGCCTCCTTTACCCTAGAAGGTATTCTCTTTTTATTATCTTGCTTAGGGTATGTTCTCTTAGGAGACATTGTATTCTCTCTAACAGTCTTTATTAGAAGATAACGAACCAGTTTTTCGTTTTTATCCAACAGTTCTTTGATGGTCTTTGCTTCTTCTGGAGTACATTCAAACTTTACCCATCCAAAATAACCAGTTGTAAACTTTTGCTTTTTATTAGCAATTGATCTGGTCATTTCGTAAGCTAATTCCATTAAACGGGGGTACTCATCTGAAATAAAGTTAGCACCGTTTTCTGCTAACATGTCTTTAAGAATAGTTACCTCCTCACCTACGTTTTCTTCTGCGATAGTTGGGACCATGTGGTAACCAACTTCGTAAACACATTGTCGTAACATAGATTGATCTTCTACGATATTCTCTACTACTTTTTTAGCCATTATAAAAATATTATTTTAAACATTATAAAATCTCGCTCCGGACCTAAGTATCCCGATTTCAGTATCGGGATAAACGAGACTTCATCATATTAACAAAAAACCCTTATTTTGTCAAAAAATTTTTACCGCACACAACGAACATAAAAATTGTATGCACTCTTGGAATTGTAGGTTATTACTCCCGTATCAAAGAAAGAACGCCAGGCAGAAGAAGTATCGTCGACATTCTCTGTAGAAGTCCAGTATCTAGATGAGGTAAAACCAACAGGAGTGTGTGAAATATTTCCAGATGCTTCATAATAGGCTTTCATAGGAGTTAGAAGCATTCCCACAGAAGGTAATCGTCCACCAGAAATAGTACACGCACTCATAGCGTAAGACCAATTCATCGAAACATCACCACTCTCAGATGTAACTCCCAATGATGTCACTCCTTTTTTGTCCCATTCCACCACTCCATTTTGATCTACTGACCACGCCTTAAGCATAGTATCATCATAGATAATGGCTGTAGCAGCAAATAAAGAAGCTGCGGACGAGCATTTTACTATTATATTTTGATCAATTAGTTGTTGTGCAATTTTGCCCAAACTATTATCAATCCCAGCACAAGTAGTATTATACACGGAAGGATTTGATCCTGAATAACTTCCTAAACTTATGAAATTAATTTCAGCCTGATTGTATAGTTGTTTTAATGTTGACTTGATTAAGGCAATCTTGCTCTTTTCTCTTGCAGAGTTTAGTGATGTGATGACAACAGAGGAGAGTATTCCGATGATTGCAATTACTACTAGTAGTTCAATGAGGGTGAACCCCGACACCCAGTTTTCTCTATCTTTAAAACTAAGTGCGGAGGTGAAATCTTTATTGTTTGATTTTAAGAAAAGTTTTTTCACGTTTAAATTATAACACGTTTCAGGCGCGCGGATAAGTGTTCGAGGTCTTGCCTAGTATGAGGTCGGACCTCGTACTAGGCAAGACCTCGACTGTTATCCACAGATTTTTAGTTTTTATGGTTTGTTATTGTATATTAAAAAGTTTTTGAGCGTTTTTTACTATTTGCAAAGCCACTTCTTCTGTGGGAACATTTTTTATCTCAGCAATCTTGGCGACTATGTCTTTGACATATACCGGCTCGTTTCTTTTCCCCCTGTTTGGAACTGGAGCGACATATGGGCTATCTGTATCAGCAAAAATTCGATCGAGTGGCACCTGTCTTATTATTTGATCATTATCAATTCCTCTTGGATTATTCTTTTTAGGTGGGTATGTTATCACTCCTGCAAAAGATATATAGAAACCAAAATCTATAAAATCTATAGCATCTTTTAATTCTCCAGCAAAAAAATGAACTACTCCTTTAACTCTTGCGTGTTTTTTCAAAATCTCTAGAGCATCTTGATATGCACTTGTTGATAAATCTTCTTCACTATTTCTTAAATGGAGCATTAGTGGTAAATTTAATTCGTTAGCCAATTCTATTTGTGCAATGAATGCCTCTTTTTGTTTTTCCAATTCACCTTTTTTGATATGAAAATAATCTAAACCACATTCTCCAACCGCAACAACTTTCCCTTCTTTATATAATTTTCTATAATTTTCTTTATCAAAAACTTCCCCGTGCGTTGCAAATTCTTTACTATAAACACCAAGCTCGTCTTGATCTGCATAAGAAGACGATGTGTGAGTCGGATGAAGACCGATAGTGGCATATATTCCACACTTGTATTTTTTTGCTATCTCCACCGCTTTTAAAGATGTATCAAGCTGGGTGCCAATGTTTATAACCCAAGTATCATTATCTATCGCTCGTCGAAGAACGTCTTTTCGATCTTCATCGAAAAGCACAAAGTTTACATGGGCATGGATATCTATATATTTAGGCATTTTATTGTTTTCTTAAAAACAAAGGGTTTTCTGGTTTTTTATTCTCTCGAATTAATTCTTGAATTTTTCTTGATGTTTCAGGTAAAAATGGTTCAAGAGAAAGAGCGTTCCCGTATAAGTGATATAATAAGTAGTGAACATCATTTTTTGCACCCTCTTCATCAATTTTTATCTTTTTAAAAGGTTCAGTTTTTTGAATATATTCATCTAGTGTTCGAAGACTAAACCAGATTTTATTTATGAATTTATTTATATCAAAAGATTCTAAATCAGAAATTTCTTCTGTAAAAGACTTCATTTGCAGTTCCTCTTGGCTTAATTTAACATCATAGTTTGTCGCCATGGTCATTACACGACTTGTTAAGTTACCTAGCCCGTTTGCCAATCCTGAATTATATGCATCTTTAAATCTTTCTATCGTAAAAGGACTATCTTCAAAACTACTAATTTCTTTTAGCATAAAAAATCTTAGTGCGTCGACGCCATACTCTTCGACGACATCTCTTGGGTCAAATGAATTTCCTAGCGATTTAGACATTCGAACTCCACCCTCTCCTGTAATAAAACCATTGACTACTATTTGGTGAGAGGTGGGAAGGCCTGCCGCCAAAAGCATTGCCTGCCACATTGCACTTTGAAAACGAGTATTGTCTTTACCACAATACTGAGTAGGAGTTCCCTCTTTCCAGTATTTAATAAATTTTTCTGACTTTTCTAAATCTTCTAAGGTTTCAACTCCTTCCTCTGCTAATGTTGAAACATAGTTAGTCAGTGCATCAAACCAGACATACATAACCTGGGTATCGTCTTCTGGTACAGGTATCCCCCATGGCATTTTTTCTTTCAATCGTGATATTGAAAAATCTTGTAGTCCTGCGTTAACGAAATTTTTAATTTCATTTAAGCGAAAATCTGGAACGACAAAATTAGGATTTTTCTCATATAGGTCTAATAATTTTTCTCCAAAAGCAGAGTACTTAAAGAAATAATTTTCTTCTTCTATTACCTTCAAATCCATATTGGGGTGATCTTTACATCTATCGTTTTCAAGATCAGAATCAGTTTTCTCGCTTTCACACCCTACACAGTATTTTGCACTATAATTTTTTTTATAAATATAACCGTTTTCTTTTACCCTGCTCCAAAAAGACTGGGCTATTTTAATATGTTTTTCATCTGTCGTGCGAATAAAATTAATATCTTCGCTTAATCCAAAAATCTTTATTTGCTCTTTAAAGGTTTTAAAGTTCTTGTCTAGGAAATCTTGAACAATCATTCCTTCTTCTCTAGCTTTCTCAAAAATTTTGACTCCATGTTCATCTGTCCCGGTATTAAAATAAACATCATATCCCAAAAGCTTTTTGTATCTGACAATACTGTCAGCTCTTATAAACTCTAAGGCGTGCCCCATGTGTAGTGGAGCGTTTATATATGGTAATGTTGTTGTTAAGAATAAAGTTTTATTTTTCATAATTATTAAATTTGTTTTTCTATTTTTTTCTTTTCTAGGTCATCCAAGAATTCCAATAAACAAACTGATACAGGTATCGCCAAAACTACTCCAAGGAAACCAGCTAATTCATAGCCAATAATTATTGATAAAATAACAACTAAAGGAGAAATACCAATGATTTTTTTAATAATTAACGGATAAATCAAATAAGTCTCAAACTGGTGCAAAATAAAGTATAACGCAAACGAAAGAAGGGCCATTGTGATACCTCCATCTAAAAATCCAAACAGCGCCACAGGGACTACTGCCACAAAAATACCATAAGGTATGAGTTCTAGTAACGCCGTTAAAATAGCCAAGACCAGAGAATATTTAACCCCTAAAATTGTAAGCCCTAAATATGCCAAAACTCCTATAATTAATCCCAAAAGCATTTGTCCTTGCATCCAAAGACCAATCTTTCTCTCTGTCCTTTGCCAGAGACTTATTACATACTCTTCTTGTTTTTTAGGAGTTACTACTCTTAAAAAATTCTCTATACCCTTTTCTGTAATCGATAGATAGAAAGATATTATTAAAATGAAACCAAAATTAACCACTCCGCCAAATGCACCACCAAATACATCCATGAAACCTCCAGACATACTATCAATCAATGTTTTGAAACTAGAGATAACCTCTCCGATAGAAGCATTTTTTGATATGCTTGAAAAAATGTCTTTGGCCCCGGTCAACGTATCAGGTTGAAATGTATTAAAGACGCTACTGTTGGGTATGTACTGACTTAGAGAAGAAACTAGACTTGACATTTCTCTTATGAAAACAGGCATAAAAACTGATGACAAGCCTACAATCAAAGATATCGCTATGGCGTAGACAAGAAAAACCGCAAAAGACCTGTTCTTTATGTATGGCTTAAGTTTTCTAACCGCTGACTCAACAAATGAAGCTATCACTATTGCCACCAGAATAATCAGAATAATATTATAAAGCTTATAAAGAGCTAAACAAATTAATGAAAAAACAATCAACTTAACGAAGCTTTTGTTTGATATATTTATTTGTGGGCTTTTTATACTTCCTTCCATATCTAAAAGAATAATACCACATTTTAATGATATTTTAAATGTGGTATTAATCGATTTTATTGATTCATTCTTTCTTTTATGTAATCAATTAGGTCGTCTTTTTTAATTCTCTCCTGAAAAGCGGTGTCTCTGTTTCGAATTGTTACGGTATCATTTTCTAGCGTTTCAAAATCTACAACAATACACCACGGTGTCCCTATTTCATCTTGTCTTCTGTATCGCTTTCCAATATTTCCATTGTCATCCCACATGACTCTTCCAAATTCATCTTTTAGACTTCTGTAAACTATTCGAGCGTAGTCTTTTAATTCTGGTTTATTTTTTAGTAAAGGAGAAACAGCACATATAACAGGAGCTATCGACGGCTTAAACGCTAGATAAGGTCTGGGTTCTTCTCCATTTTTGTCTTCTTTATAAGCTCCTACCAATATAGCTAGTACAGTTCTGTCTACTCCCAAAGAAGGCTCTATAACATGCGGAACAATTTTTTCATTGGTTTCCTCGTCTTGATACGTCAAATCATGTCTACTTAAATCAAAATCTGTTCTATAAGCCAAACCGTATAATTCTTTTCTTCCAAAAGGAAAATCAAATTCAAAATCTATCGTTCTTTTTGAATAATGGGCTAGACTTTCTACTGGAACTTCCAATTCATGCACCTTAGTCATATCAAGACCAATTTCTTCCATCCACTCAATCATTTCTGTTCTCCAATATTCAAAATAATTTTCCCAATTATCTCCCTTCAAAAAATATTCTATTTCCATTTGTTCGAACTCTCTGACTCTAAATATAAAATCTCGAGGGGTTATTTCGTTACGAAAAGCTTTACCAATTTGAGCAAGTCCGAAAGGAAGTTTTGGGTGAAAAGAATCTACAATATTTTTAAAATTAACAAACATCCCTTGTGCTGTTTCTGGCCTCAAATAAATAGTGGCAGAAGTATCCTCTACGGCCCCTATTTGCGTCTTAAACATCATATTGAAGGCCTTAGGGGCTCCTACAGCGCTTCCACATTCATCACACATTCCTGGCTCTTTCAAGGTGTCTTCTCTAAAACGCCTTTTACACTTAGTACATTCTACCAACGGGTCAGTGAAAGTATCTACGTGACCAGAAGCTTTCCAAACTGCAGGATGCATTAAAATAGCAGCATCAACTCCATACATATCTTCTCTTCCGTCAACAAATTTTTTCCACCAAGAATTTTTTATGTTATTTTTTAGAGCAACTCCCAAGTGTCCGTAATCCCAAGTTCCTGCCAATCCTCCATATATTTCAGAACCTTGATAAATAAATCCTCTTCTCTTCGATAAAGAGATTATAGATTCCATAATTTTATTATCTTCTTTTTTCATTTTTGTAATTTTATAATTTATTAATTTGATACTCGTCCATTTTCTGAACCACCAGATACTCCACTAACAGAAGAAATATAGAGGCTGTTCATCGTACTTCCAACTTGTGATCCAGAATAAGTATCTGTACCAGTTAGTGAAATATTTTGTATCAGAACTGGCGTCTGTCCGATTTGAGAAAGCGAGGGTTTGAAATTTAAAATAAAGGAAACTTCTCTGTTTGAATCCACCCCTGTACCGGGAGAGACTGTTCCTATTTTCCAAGTTATTTGCCTGTTTTCTTTATTGTAAGAAATATTTTCTTTTGTACCCGCCACAAAACCAACCCAGTCTGCATAAATAGGCAAGTTTGCGCTCACGCTAGCTTGACTAACACTATTTGTCGAATTAGATAATGTCCAAGTAACTAAATAGTTGGTATTACCTTCTGCTCTTGGAGGCAAATCCCCAGAAAGATACGTCAGAGATGAAGCAACCTGGAAATCAGTATTTAGCTTAATTATTTTTTCAGTAAAATTATCTACATTAGAAAAACTAGAACCATACAAAGGTTGTTTTCCTTTAATGCTTACACTTATTTCTGCTTGAGGATTTTTAACACCAGAAAGACTAGTTAGGCGTAGTGGGGTGATATCAAATGAAACTTTTCCAGTCGCTCCTGGTCCGATGGACCCAAGCTCTCTCATGGTGCTTTTATTCCAAATTATTTGGCTATTTAAAGAATCATAATATCCATTCTTTTCTTCAATATCATTTTTATTAATAATATTTCCGCTTATATGAGCAATAATTTCGGCATCGTTAACGCTTGTCGATAAATTATTTTTCCAAGTAATATCAACAGAAACTTCCTTACCTCCATCAACTGCGTATTCCTCCAAATCCTGATTATTAACCAAAACTTTTACTTCCAAGAATGGGTTTTCTATAACCATCTTTTGTAAAACAGAACTATAAACTACTCCTATCTTGGATGTATCTTTGCTGTCCATTGTTCCAACATATGAGTGAAAAACTTGTTCGTCTCCAGTCTGTCCCATTATCCTACCTTTTATCTCTATAGTCAGAGGTGTGGTTGGAGATATGGTGGATAAATCCCACACATAATTATCATTCATTGGAAGAGGGTTAGCGGTTTCTAGGATAAAGTTACTTGGATGTCTTAGTTGTAAAATTAGATTCTCGCTAGGAAGAGTTGTGTTTAGAGAAGTCGTAATCTTCAAAGAAATTGGCTGATTCGCGATGATACTACTAGGTGCTTCCATTTTTAAAGAAACAGGAGCCACACTAATAGTTATTGGATAATATTTTTCTTTTGTGAAAACAGCATTTGAACCTTCTGGTTGATATTCAAGCGCAGCCCTAATGTTTTTTATTGATTTTTCTGCTCCATACAGTCTTACTCGAACATTTCTAACTACCGTTTCTCCGGGCTTAATAACACCGATCTCATCTTTTTCTAGTCGCATTATTTCTGAATCATCATTTGCCCCCTTAGGATATTCAATAATCAAATCTGCTGATTCTAAGCTAGCATTATTTCTATTAGTGATTTCAACTTGCAAAGACAAATCTTCCCCTCCTTTTGTAAAAGAATTACCCATTATCTCTAAATCTATCTTATTGCTTGAGACAGTTGATTCGTCTAAGAAAAATTTATATGTTGTATATCCTACGGCTCCCAAGAAAAAGATAATTGATAAAATAAAGAATTTTTTAAAGAATGAAGTTTGGGTTTTTTTATTTTTTTTAGGCATATCTACTTCTTTTGGTTTATCCCATTCGTCTTTGACATCATATCTCTGTTCTCTTAGAACCCCCCTTCTGTGACTGAAGGATTCATCGTATTTGGGATCGTATAGTTTTCTTTTTAAATCTTCAATTTTTCCTTTATTTTCTGACATAAAAGCATTATATCATAAAAAGATATTTTATAATTGGCTTTCAAGAAGAGCCTTGTTTATGTGGGCGATTATTGACTGTCTTTCTTTTAGTAAGTCTTTTGTTTTCTCCTTGTTAAAAGAAGATCCTAAATATTTTATCAAAATCGAAGAGTCTCCTATATAACCAAGCTCATTCATGATTCTTAAGACAAGATGGAGCTCTATCGCTTCTCTTGTATCATTTTCAACTTCATCGTCTAATATATAAATTGACTGAATAAGTTCATCAAAAATTTTTTGATTTACGGATTCTGCTCCACAAAATCTATCGACAAGAGAAGAGATACGGGCAACCAAAAGCAGTGAATCTTTATTTGCTCTTGCCAATGGAAAAGTATTTATGCTTTTGGCTGAAGTGACCCTCCAAACCTCTTTCCCTTTTACAAAATCAATATTAGCATATGAAAAATCCTGAAGTATAGATTTTAACTTTGATTTATTTAATCTTATTCCCTGCACCATTGCACGCACAAGCCCCAACTCTCTAGTGAAAATTGTAATCATTTTATTAGCTTCACCGACATTACGTGAAGACAAAATAAATCCTTGCGTGTGATAAATATGATGATGCATATTAAATTCGGATTAGTTTTATTTTACCACCTTAATTACAAAAGTTAAATCTGCAATTTTTACTTCTGTCCCTTCGTTGTCTTTATATTCTATCGCCTTAGCAGATACTAATTTTTGAATATTTTCCTTAAACTTTTCTATCAAACCCTGCCCTTCTTCGTTAGTTTTAATCAAGAGCGTAATTAGATCGTTTGGATTTAAATCGTTTTTCTTTCTTATGTCTTGAATAGCTCTAACCAACTCTCTGTAATTTCCTTCTTTCTTTAAATCTTCGGTTATGTTTATATCCAAGATAACTTCGAGCTCTTGCCCTTCTTCAAATTTAACATTTTTAATGTTCAACTCATCTTTTAGAATAGAGACATACTCTTCTTTTAAGTTATATTTTTTAACAGTTATTTCTTGCAGAGGTTGTCTTACGGGGATTGAGGCCTTTTGTCTATTTTGTAATCCCAAAGTTACGATCTCTCGTAGCTCCTTCATGTCTTCAATAACCTTATCATCGTAAGCGAATCCTTCTGGCCACTCTCCGAGGTGGACGCTCATGGAATCATTTTCTAATTTTAATTTTTGCCAAATATCTTCAGCGGAAAAAGGAGCAAATGGCGCCATTAATTTTGCCATTGTTTTAAATACAAAATAAATAGTTTGTTTGGCTTCTATGTCTCCCTCTTTTATTCTGTCTCTTGAGCGACGTAAATACCAAGTAGATAAATCGTCAATAAAGCCTCTCATCGCTCTCGCAGGTTCTAGTAATTTATAATTTTCTAAGTTTTCTGTTGATACTTTTATCAATTCTCCCAGTCTAGATAATATCCAAATATCTAAGACGTTTTTACTGTTTGGTTTATCACTTGTTACTATTTTTGTATCTCTATACAACTCATAAAAAGCAAAAACATTGTAAAACAAATTGAAGAACTTGTTATTCAATTCTGCAACTGTTTTTTCATCAAAGTTTTTTGGTTCCCCAGGTTGGTTTATTGAATACATCCAGAGTCTTAAAGTATCAACTCCATATTTATCTGACATTTCCCAAGGATCAACTCCGTTGCCGAGAGATTTAGACATCTTCTTTCCATTGGCGTCGAGAACCAACCCGAGACAAATCACATTTTTAAATGCTTTTCCTTTACCCATGATTGTTCCTACTGCATGTAACGTATAGAACCACCCTCTTGTTTGGTCTATCCCCTCACTGATGAAGTCTGCAGGATAAGCAATATCTGTAGTACTAAAAGGATAATGGCTTTGAGCAAAAGGCATTGACCCGGAATCCAGCCAGACGTCCATAACTTCTTTTGCTCTTTCTAATTTTCCACCACAATCGCAAACAACATCCACTTCATCAATATATGGTCTGTGCAAGTCTAGTTCATAATTTTCATCATGAGGAATTGGTTTAAAATCAAGCTCTCTAATTTCTGAATTAACAAGACAAGAGAAATCTTTTAGCATGGAGAGCGTTTGCCTTGCTCCATATCCGTTTATTCCCGCAAGCATCAACCAAGCTGGTCCCCCATGTGTTACGATTAAAATATTTTTACCTTGATATTTATTTTCTAGGCCGTACAAGAAGTCCATTGATCTTTTTCTAAGCTCATTCCAAGTCTCACTTCCTTCTTCTGTTTTATAGAAGTTCTCTTCTGTGTTTGGATAATCATTGTGATAATCTTGCCAAGTTTTACCTTCATATTTAGAGACCTTGTATTCAGTTAGACTTTCATCAATTAAAATATTTTTTTCGTCATATCCCAATATTTTCGCTACTTCTATGGCAGTTTCTCTTGCTCTTGTTACAGGTGAAGAAATAATTAAATCTATTTTTTCATTTTTTAATTTTTCTGCATTATTTCTTGTCTCATTGACACCCTTTTCCGTTAGATGACTAACTCGATATTCATCAGAAGTATTTATTTTTCCGTCTAAATTATTTTCAGATTCACCATGACGCATTACAAAATATTTATTACCAGAAGTTTTTGCTTTGGATTTTATATCTTCAACTCCACCTAGGACTTCTATTTTGCCACAAGTATCACATTTCCAGACAGGAAGCGGAGTCCCCCAATATCTTTCTCGAGAGATTGCCCAATCTTTAATATCTTTTAGCCACTCTCCAAAACGCCCTTCTTTAATATATGAAGGCTCCCAATTTATATTTTCATTTTCTTTAACCATCTTGTCTTTAAGCGCAGACATTCTGATATACCAAGAATCTCGCGCATAATATATAAGAGCTGTTTTACATCTCCAGCAATGAGGGTAAGTGTGTTCGTACTTTTCTTTCTTATGCAAAAGTCCTTTTCCTGCCAAATCTTTTATTATATCGACAGCCACATCTTCGTCTCGAACAAATCTATCTTTTAGAAAATCAGTTCCTTCCAGGAATTTTCCATCAAGCCCAACAAGATGACATTTAGGTAATCCTACTTTATTGCCAAGCTCAAAGTCGTCTTGACCATACATGGGAGCAATATGCACCACCCCTGTTCCGTCTTCTGTAGTCACAAAATCCGCTCCATATATTTTATAAGCATTTTCCATTTTTTCAGCTTCTTCTTTCGATGCTATTGCTTTTGTATACGGATATAGTGGTTCATATGAAAGACCAATTAAATCTTTCCCTTTTAATTCTTCTACAATATTATATTCTCCTTCCAAAACAGAAAGTCGTGATTTCGCAAGAATTAAAAATTCTCCATTTTGTTCTACGCGAACATAATCAATATCTTCTCCAACTGCCAAGGCGACATTTGAAGGAAGAGTCCAAGGAGTTGTCGTCCAAACTAATATGTGAATTTCTTCGCCTGTATGCTTATGCGAATGGTCTGGCTCCGGCTCTTGTCCCCCTCGTCCGAGGACCTGAGCAGAAGCATCAGGCGAAGAAACCTGGAAACTCGAAGCTCCTGTTAATTTAAATTTCACGTACACGGTTATATCTTTCACATCCTGATATCCTTGAGCCAGTTCATGCGAAGAGAGCCCAGTTCCACATCTAGGACACCAGGGTACTATTTTATAGTCTTTATAAAGTAAATTTTGCTTATGTGCTTCTTTGATGACATTCCATACTGATTCGATGTAAGTATTATGATACGTAACATACGGATTTTCCTGATCAACCCAAAAGCCTATCCTGTCTGTGAATTTATGCCATAAATCTGTATAGTTCCAAACATTGTGCTTGCATTCTTTATTAAATTTATCTATTCCATATTCTTCAATATCTTTTTTTGATTGCAAGTTTAACTTTTTCTCTACTTCAATTTCAACAGGAAGACCATGAGTATCCCAACCACCCTTTCTCGTGACGTGATAACCATTCATTGTCTTATAACGCAAAACCGCATCCTTAAAAGCTCTCGCCGCTAGATGGTGAATTCCAGGCTTGCCATTCGCCGTCGGAGGGCCTTCGAAGAAAACATACTCTCCCTTCGGAGAATTCTTCTCTAAACTTTTTTCAAAAATTTTATTGTCCTGCCAAAACTCTAAAACTTTTTCTTCTCTCAGTGCATTATTTGATTTTGTTTTTTCTTCGTTCATATGTTTTCTATTTAACTAATAATTTTAATAATTATCCAAGAAAATAAAAATAAGTCTTTGAGAAATACCTTGCGCAGAGCGACGGCTCGAGCAGAGAAATTTTTCAACAGAAAAATATTCGTGCATTTCGAGAAGAGCTTATTTTTGCTTTCTCTTAAGAAAAAAACTCGTTATTTAATAATTATCCCAAGAAAGCAAGAATAAGTCTTTGAGAAATGACTAGGGAGCGCGACGGCGCGAGCTCGAGGAATTTTTCAGCAGAAAAATATCCGTGCATTTCGAGAAGAGCTTATTTTTGCTTTCCCTTAACAAAAAACTCGTCCTTGTATAACAATCGACTGATTGCTACATAAGGACGAGTTTCTCTCCTCGTGGTACCACCTTAATTCCCCTAAAAGGGCTTATTTTACAGCTTTTACGGGCTTACCCGCTAAGTTCTAATCTCCTTTTGTGGATTTCTTCTTAGTGCTCCGAGGTGATGTCCTCTTCAACGCTTCTATATATATATTATATCATATTTACTGTTAAATTAAAAGCGTCTGACCAGTTGACTATATAAACGACAAGCCCTCTCTGAAACGCTCCTCCTTGCGTCGGAGTCGTTTCAAAGAGGATGTAATAATGAAATAATGAAAATTCTAGGCGGGCAAACCACTACCTAACACAGCGAACATAGAACCCGCTAGTCTGACTGTGGTTGTACAAGTTACCATTGTTCATGCTCTGGTAGTAAGCGAGCGTAGTAGGCGAAGACGGAACAGGGATAGAAGACCAGTAAACGCTCGCTACGAAACCAAGAGGAGTGTAAGGTGTAGCGGTTGCTCCAGCACCTGCATAAGATGCCCAATATAGGGTTCTCAATTGTTCAATAGAAGGAAGGCGTCCGCCGTTTGTAGTACAAGCAGTTTTTGCTGTAGACCAGTTCATAGTATTGCTACCCAAAACATCATCACCTGGGAGTGAAGCTCCGGCTGATGTTACACTCCTTGTATCCCACTTAACTACTCCGTTTTCATCTACTGACCATGCTTTGAGTTCACCAGTGTCATAGATGAGGGCTGTGGCTCCGAAACGAAAGTTGTTGTCACCTAAATAAACACCACTGGTACCTAGATAGCTAAAGCATTTAACTATAATTCCTTGGTCAATAAGAGGTTGAGCTATTTTAGCTAGATTACCTCCTGGGCCTGTACAGGTTAAATCTGAATATGATGTATTAGAGTTTGCAAAACTACCATATTCTGCTTGATTGATGGCAGCTTGGTTGTATAGTTGTTTTAAGGAGGATTTAATAGAAGCAATCTTGCTCTTTTCTCTTGCAGAGTTTAGTGAAGTGATGACAACTGATGAGAGTATTCCGATGATTGCAATTACTACCAATAGTTCTATCAATGTAAACCCTTTGGTAAATTTTGATGATTTAAAAATAGATTTTTTACTCATGTTTTTATTATATCATCATATTGTTTAACGACAACCCTTAATTATCAAATCCCCCCTTTTATACAAACCAAACCTATATAATTAATTCCATCCATCACCTTACGCGATCGCTTGCAGTGATGTAAAATATCAAGATCTCAATTTCATAAGTTAAATCCATGTAAAAAACAACAGCATTTCTATCCATTACTTTACGCGATAGCGTAAAGTAATGGATAGAAATATTATTATTCTGCTATATCCCAACTTCCCTGGGTCTGGCCCAAGGGAACTGGACTAGGTGAACAGACACAAGGTAACAAATCTGAGTGAATAGGCCTATGTGAACGGACCTAGGTGAACAGACTTAGGTGAACAAACTTAAGAGAACAAACTCAGGTGGGCAGACCTAAGGGAACGAACACAAGAGGATCTTATTTTTTCTAATAACACTACACTTTTGCACAAAGTGCAAAAGTGTAGTGTTTTCTTTCTTTTTACATTTTGTCTGGTATTTTTATACCCAAAAGCCATAAGCCATTTTCCATTGTTTGATAAAAAGCTTTTATCAAGTCCAGATGATATTTTACATTCTTGTTATCTTCTACTAGAATTTTAGTGTTACCATAAAAAGCATTAAAGGAACTTGCGAGCTCTGTAAGATATTTAACGATATGATGTGGTTCGAGATTTGTGTAAGATTTTTCTACTACTTCACCAAATTGATATAAATTCTTTTCTAATTCAGAAGTCTCATTTGGAATTTCCCCTCTTCCCTCCAAGCTAAAATCTTTTGATTTAGCCAAAATAGAATTCGCTCGAACAGCCGTGTATTGCAAGTACGGACCCGAGTCTCCATCAAAAGAAATTGATTTGTCAAAGTCATAAATTATGTCTGAACCCAGTGAAGATTTTAATATTGAATATCGAAGAGCGGCAACTCCTACAAATTCTCCTATTTGATTCTTTTCTTCTTCGCTAAATTCTCGTTCTGCAATCTTTTCTCGAACAACTGAAATAGAATCACTTATCAGAGATTCTCCTGTGATGATATTCCCTTTTCGTGATGACATCTTGCCGGTTGAGAGCTTCATCATACCGTGTGTGACATGTTTCATTTTCTTTTCCATTTCTGGGTACATTAGCGAAATCGCCTTTTGGACTACTTTCATATAATCGGCTTGCTCAATAGCTGTAGTGACAATTGAAATATCGGGATTTTCTTTTTTAAACTTAGTTAAAGTAAGACCTATCTCTTTTGTCTCATAAGTGGGAACTCCTTGAGAATTTATAAATACACGGGTGTGAAGCTTGGGGTCATAATTTTCTCCATGAAAAACAACAGCCCCATCTGATTCTTCAAAGATTTTTCCAATATTATCCCGCACAATCTTTTCTCCTATGTGTATCATGTCACTTTCAAAAAAATAATGCTTAAATTTTGTATCCAGAATTTTATAAATTACCTCAAAGGCCTCAAGGGTGATTTCTCTGCCCCAATTATATATATCTTTTATGCTTTCATCTTTTAAATAAATCTTTTTATTTAGTTCGTCTATTTCCTTTTTTACTGATTCGTCCTCATCGTAAAGATTGCTTGCTTTTGAATAACATTCTCCAATATAAATTGCCTTCTCTGAAACATTTTTATCCTCTTCAGGTAAGCCAAATTTATTTAGACCATATATAGCCTTAGCGACGTGTAGTCCTATATCCCCCTGATAATTAGCTCGTATTGTCTCTGCTCCAGAAAATTCAACAATTCTCGAAACTGATTCACCGACAGCATTAGCCATCAAGTGACCAATATGAAACGGCTTAAATGGATTAGGATCGGTATATTCCACCATCACTTTTTTGCCCGCTAAAATTTTATTCTTCCCCCAATTTTCTTTGTTATCTAAAATATCTTTTACGATATGAGTAAAGAATTCTCGCGAAAGATAAAAATTAATAAATCCCGGCCCAGCAATTTCTATTTTTTCAATTTCTCTTGGTAAATCTTTTTCTGCTTCAATCTTTATTTCTTCGGCCAACTGCCTTGGATTCTTTCCCACCTTTTTAGCACAAACCATAGCCACGTTCGTAGAATAATCTCCGTGACTAAAATCATCTGGATGCTCAACCACAAAAGAAACCTCTTCAATTCCGAGATTTTTCAAAACTTCTTTTATTTTATTTTCTATTATATTTTTCATGTTACTTACCTGTAGATCCGAAACCCTGATCTCCTCTTACAGTATTTGATAATTCTATACTTTCTACAATATCACAATCTTCAAACTTTTGTATGATCATTTGAGCTATCTTTTCTCCCTTTTTAATTTCTACTTCATAATCGTTAGTATTAAATAAATGGAATAACATTTCTCCACGATATCCAGAATCTATAACTCCTCCCATTGTCTTTAATCCTTTTTTAAAAGCTATGCTTGATTTATCCCATACCAAACCAACGAATCCTTCAGGTATCTCTATGGCCACCCCAGAAAAAACATCTCTTGCTTCTCTTGGCGGGAAGACAACATCTTCCACAGTATAGAAATCAATTCCAGCATCTCCTGGATGTCCTTTTGTGGGGGTCTTCGCGTCTTCTCTTAGTTTTTTTACCTTTAATTCCATAGGTTTATTTTAGCATTTTTGAGACAAAACTAAAAATTGACTTTTAGTGATACAATGATAGTATTAATCAAAACATTAACCTTTTAAAAATAATAACTATGAAAGTTTATTTAAATATCGTAGAGAAAATACTCAACGAGGGCGTACTGTGCCCAAACAGGACAGGTATATCTGCTTATACGATAGCTGGAGCTACGTTCGAACACGACATGTCTAAAGGATTTCCTTTGCTTACCACAAAAAAGATTCCTTTTAATCTTATTGCAAGCGAATTGGAGTTTTTTATCAAAGGAATAACCGACAAAAAGTGGTTACAAGAAAGAGGAAATCACATATGGGATGAGTGGGCTAAACCCCAACTTGCTCCATATGGCCATGATGAAGAATCAAAGAAAAAAATGCTTGAAGAGAGAGACCTGGGACCAATCTACGGTTATCAATGGAGGCACTTTAATGCCCCTTACGAAAATTATCAAACTGACTACTTCGGCAAAGGAATCGACCAGCTCAAAAAAATGATTGAGACATTAAAATCCAATCCTCGAGACAGGAGAATGATCGTCAATGCCTGGAACCCCATACAGTTTGACGAGATGGCCCTACCCCCTTGTCATTATGCATTTCAAGTAACAGTCATAGATGGAAAATTAAATCTTCTTTGGAACCAAAGGTCAGTGGATACCATGGTTGGACTACCATTCAACATTGCAAGCTACGCCCTTCTACTTCACCTGCTAGCAAAAGAAGCCGGGTTAAAAGAAGGCAGACTCATTGGATTCCTGGCGGACGTTCACATCTACGAGAACCACGTCGAAGGAGCAAGAGAACAACTTTCTCGTGATACAGAAAAGCACCCTCTCCCAAAAATAGAAACAAAGAACTGGAAATCAATTTTTGACTGGGACTTTGAAGACACTGAAATCAAAGACTATAAGAGTTATGACAAGATAGGTTTTAAAATAGCTATCTAGTATAACTTTAAAATCCTCATATCGTAAAACGATATGAGGATTTTTTATTTGTTTATTTTTTCAATTATCTTATCTATTTGTCGATGCAATTCCTCCAATGTACCGTTGTTTTCTATCAAGAAGTCAGCTATTTTAATCACCTCTGGTATTTGCCTATCAGCCTCAGCGTTTTCGTCTTTTAGAAAATCTTCATATGTTTTAGAGCTATCTTCTTCGTTTTCGTTTCTAACTTTCATTCTTTCGTAACGCAACATAGAATCAGCATCTACAGCTAAGATAAAGAAGTTGGGCAAGTTTTTTAAATTATTCATATCTGTAAATCTTCTTATCCCATCTACAATTACTATTTTTGAATCTATCTTTCCTACATCACTTATTATTGTCTTTGAAAGCAAATCTTCTCCAAAATTAGATCTTAGCGAGGTGGAAACTTTTTGTAAATTATCTCTGGTGATTGGTATATTTAGCCTGTTTAAAACATCCCTAAAAATATCCGAAAACTTACACCCCTTGGCACCATGTTTATTTATCAAATATTCTTTTACTGCCCCTTTGCCACTAGCCAGAGTTCCAACTAGTCCTATGATTATTTTATTTTCCATCTTTTTTCTTTAAATTATACTGTCTCATTTTGACCTTGGCTAAAGTGAATAACTTGCGGCTTGCGTTAAACTGAGGAGAGCCTTTATATTTATCACTAGAGTAAACCACCTCCTTAATTCCATTTTGTATTATCGTCTTCGCACATTCGTTGCACGGAAAAAGCGTACAATAAATTTTACATCCGTGTGTAGAATTATTAGCATTATAGACAGCATTTTCTTCTGCGTGACAGACATATGGATATTTGGTATCTTCAAAATCACCTTCCCTGGCCCAGGACAATGCATTCGCCTCTATACCTCTAGGCCAACCATTATAACCAGCTCCAACCATTATATTGTTATCATTGACTATTATTGCTCCAGCTTGAGTAGAAGGGTCCTGTGATCTATCGGCTATTACATGAGCCATTTGCATAAAACACTCGTCCCAAGAAATACGATTCTCTCTAGGTTTTATCTTTGTTGTTGTTTTTTTAGTTACCATTTTTATAAAATTAATTAGCAAACAAATAATGTTTTTATTATACCTAAAAATTGTTTTAAACAGAAATCTTTTTCTAATACTTGACTTTTAAGACTGTGCATGTATAATAGTAAATGAACTTCTAAATTTAATACTATGCATGTTCTAGCCATTATGGGAATTGATTCCCCCGAAAATCGCAAGAAAGCTCTCTCGGTAATTAAGAGCAACAGAAAGTCTCCAATAATTCTTTTTTTACAAAGTGGAGACAGAAAGCTCCATAAAAAAATTGAGAAGTACAAGAAAAAACACCCGAGAGCTATCATACGAAAGTTTGAATGAAAGGCATGTAATCCTAAAGGCGCCCCAAGGCGCCTTTTGTTTTTTTATTCTGTTGTTATTCCGTCAAAATCTGCTTCGTTTTGTTCTGCTTCATCTTTTGTCACTCTTACAATTCCATCTTTATGATGAGCTGGAGAATAAATTGTATACATCTTTAATCCCTCATCCCCCGCTATGACATTATGTCTTGCTCCTTTTGGCACGACAACAGCATCTCCATCTTCAACTTCATATTCAGTCTCATTTATAACAACCCTACCCTTACCTTTTTCAAAACGAAAGAATTGATCATTCTCATCATGAATCTCCATTCCTATGTCTTCATTGGGGCCGAGACTCATCAAAACTAATTGACTACTTTCTCCCGTATAAAGAACCTTTCGAAATTTATCATTTTCTTCTGTTAATTTTTCTATGTTATCTTTAAATCCTTTTTTCATATGTTTTTGTTTTTTAATTAATAATAATTATATAACTTTTCGACTTCTTCTAAATTTTCTTCATTTTTCTGTTCGTTTAATAAATCTTTCATGTATTTTTTATACTGAGATGCATAATCTTGATACATTTTTGCTATTACCAAATATCCCAACGGAAGGGTTAGGAGTATGCCTACACCAAAAACCAAAGATCCTGCTAATATAAAAGACATAATAATCAACCCTTTCCAAAAAAGCTTCCACCCATTATTTCTGGTCATCAACCAAGATTCAGAAATACTTTTTGTAGCACTTTGTTTTTTAATAGCACACAAAAATGGTGCGAATATTATTCTTCCTCCTATATAAAAAGCTGGAAAAACTAAAAACGGTAAAGATGTTATGATAAGAAAAAACGTCAAAATAATTGTTTTGGAAATATCCCAATACTGTGAGAGTGTCGGAAAAGTCTTTCTGCTAAAAAAATCATAATATTCATCCTTTAATAAACCAATCGAATATATTATCCAGATGAAAGTAATTAGACCAATAGTGGCTAATGTTAAGATAAAACCAAAAAATTTTGCATCTTGAAAAACAGCATTAAGGATTAGTGTGACAGCAGACAGTAATGTTAAAAGACCAAAATTAACCTTATAAATAGGCCAAACTTCTTTTATTGCTTTTAATATACTAAAATTAAAATACATGATTTTATGGATTAAATTATTAAGACTATGGCGCTTCTATTATAACAATAAAAACAAAAAAATGGTAATAGATTTATCCAATTGACAAATATTTTTTAAAGCATAATATAAAAACTAAACTAAACTTTAAAACTATGAACTATGAACAGAAAGAAACTTGTTGTAATAGAAGGAACAGATGGTAGTGGGAAAAAAACCCAAACCGATTATTTAAAAAAGAGGCTGGAAAAAGAAGGATTTCGTGTAGAAAAACGAGATTATCCAAACTACAAAAACTTTTTCGGAATCTGGATAGGGCGATTTTTATCAGACCCAAAATATGGCTGGGTTAATATTCCCCCGATAATAGCTTCCGTTTTTTACGCCGCAAACAGATGGCTAGATAAAGAAGATTTAAAAAAAATCATCCAACACAATGACATGGTCATTTTTGACCGCTATGTGTCAGCTAACCAAATTCATCAAGGCGGGAAAATAAAAGATATTGCTGAAAGAAAAGAATTCCTAAAGACTTTGGACATGCTTGAGTATGAAGTGTTTGGAATTCCAAAACCTCAAATTGTCTTCTTCTTGGATTTGCCAGTGGCTCTTTCAGAGCAACTGCTTAAAAAAAGGGATCAGAAAACCTCCCGTGAATATCTAGGGGGTAAGGCAGATGTCCACGAAACAAACACTGAATTCAAGAAAAATTCCTACGAAACAGCAGTTTGGCTTTCTGAAACTCAGCCTGGATGGATTAGAATTGACTGTGTCAAAGATGAAAAGATACGGTCAGAAGAAGATATTCATGAAGAGATATATCAAAAACTAATGCATTTCTTCAAGAAATCTGACATATAAACAAAAAACAGAAGCCCTGCGCGTATTACGCAGGGCTTTCTTTGTTATCAGTCAGGGTCCACGAGCACATTTCTCGAATCTTTAAGGTTCAGTACACCTTTCGTGTATTTTGAAATTTTTAATTTCAAAATACACGAAAGGTATTATCGTCCCTGATGAAAAAAAAATTACTTTCTACTGACAGCTATTCGCTTCGCTCATAGTTGCCAGTCAGGGATTCGAACCCCAATACCATCCTCCAGAGGGATGTGTCCTACCATTAGACGAACTGGCAATGTTATTAATGCTTAACAAATACTACCACAAAACACCAAAAAAACAATTGTATTGGGTGTTATTTTGGGGTAAAATACAGAGCATGAATGAAGATAAAAAATATGAATTTAAAGAAGTAACGGCTGAAGATATTAGAAACGGAGGTATTACACTTAATGCTATTGATGGAGAAGAGGCAAAATTATGTATGATTCAAGACGAATTTCGCACTGGAATGGATCTAGTAAAAGACTTACCCCCTTCTGTGACATTTTATGGTTCAGCTAGGCTAAAAAATGACCACCCTGAATATATTAGAGCTTACAAGCTTGCATACAGAGTAGCCAAAGAACTTGGTTTTGTTGTTATCACTGGAGGAGGCCCTGGCATAATGGAAGCCGCAAACAAGGGGGCTAAAGAAGGAGGTGTGGAATCTATAGGTCTAACGATAAGACTACCACACGAACAATACACCAATCCCTACGTAACAAAAGAGGCTTCTTTTAATTTTTTCTTCACAAGACAAGTCTGCATGTCATACACCACGGAAGCTTGCGTTTTCTGTGCTGGAGGTTTTGGAACACTAAATGAGCTTTTTGAAGTTTTGACTATTTTACAAACAAAAAAGGTTGGAAAATTTCCCGTTATTTTATACGGTGTAGAATTCTGGACCCCTCTTAAACAAATCATAAAAGACTTTTTGAGAGACAAATATGAATTAATAGATGAGGATGATCAAGAAATTTTTGTCATTACTGATAACGAAGACGAAGTCTTAGAAATAATTAAAAAAACTAACAAAAGAGACGGTAGTGACGCTCTTTACTAAAAAATAAGTTGAAATAAAAATCCAGCTTAAACGCTGGGTTTTTATTTTTTGATACAAGCTTTTACGAAGGCGTTAAAAAGTGGATGTGGCTCAAGCGGTCTTGCATTAAACTCTGGATGGAATTGTGTGCCCAAGAAGAAAGGATGCTTTTCTCTAGATAACTCTGCTATTTCACACAACTGACCATCAGGAGATTTCCCTGAGAATATTAATCCCGCTTTCTCTAGTCTCTCTATGTATGCATTGTTTACTTCATAGCGATGTCTGTGCCTTTCTGAAATTTCTTTTTTATTATAAGATAGTCTTGCAATACTTCCTTCTCTTAAGATTGCCTTATACGCACCGAGTCTCATGCTTCCACCCATTAGTCTCATTTTTATTTTTTCTTTTTGATCTTCCATTTCATCTACAACTAGATTTTTAGAATTCGGGTTTATTTCTCTAGTATTGGCATCTTTTAACCTCAGTACGTTTCTGGCATATTCAATAACCATCAATTGCATTCCATAACAAAGTCCAAAATAAGGTATTTTATTCTTTCTAGCGTACTCTATTGTCTTTATTATTCCCTCTATACCCCTTGAGCCAAATCCCCCTGGAACAATTATGCCATCATATTTCTTGAGTTCTTTTAATTTTCCTGGGTCTTTTTCATATTCAGCAGAAGATATCCAAGTTAAAGAAGGTTTTCTTTTATGGTAATAGGAAGAATATTTAACCGCTTCGATTACACTCAAATAAGAATCGGAAAAAGTAAAATCTCCGGTATTAAAATATTTACCAACCACAGCAATCTTTAAATCTTTTTTCAAACCACAAGTTGATTTTGCAAATTTTTGCCAAGCTGAAGGGTTCTTTTTCTTTTTATAAGACAATCCAACTGTCTCGCAAATAATTTTCCCTAAATTTTCTTTCTCATAATTCTGTGGAATATCATAAATACTATCCACATCAGGAGAAGAAATTACTCGATCTTTTGGAATATTACAAAACATTGAAATTTTTTCTTTTCTAGGATTGTCTAGTGGTATTTTACTTCTAGCTAAGATTATATCTGGTTGTATCCCAGACGCATTGAGTGTCCTTACAGCATATTGAGTGGGTTTAGTTTTCATCTCTCCTACTTTTGAAGGGATAGGTAAAAACGAAACCATCACAAAGAAAACATCCGCAGGATTCTTAATTTTCATCATCCTGGCAGCTTCTAAAAAAAGCATGTTTTGATATTCTCCTATCGTTCCACCTATTTCTATCATGACTACATTAGCATTGGCCCTATCTCTAGCTTCTTCGATTCGACGGATAACCTCTAATGGAATATGAGGAACAACTTCTACACATTTTCCTCCGTATTCTAAATTTCTTTCTTTCTTGATAACATTTTCATACACACGCCCCGTCGTCATGTAATTGATATTAGGCAAGGTCGTATTTAAAAATCTTTCATAGTTGCCCATGTCTTGATCACATTCATAACCATCATCCAACACAAAAACTTCTCCGTGTTCTGTTGGATTCATTGTACCAGCATCAATATTTATGTAAGGATCTATCTTTATAGAAGTTACTCGATGTCCTTGATCAAGCAATATTCTACCTATTGAGGAAGAGGCAACCCCCTTTCCAACGCCAGAAATGACTCCACCGACGACAAAGATATACTTACAGTTTTTTTTCTTGTGTATGTCTTTTTTCGCCAACGTGTTTCTCATTTTATCTCTTTAAATACTTGTGGACTGCAAAAAAACTAGAAATTCCGCCTATAATAGTTCCCGAGCCCAACATTATTATAAATAATTGTAAAAAGTTTGATTTATAATAAGAAAACAGGTTTATTCCAATAAATTCTGTCATTTGATTACCAAGCCAAACAGAAACAGGAATAAAAATAATTGCTGTTGCAATAGAGGCCATAACTCCAACTATTATTCCCGAAACCATAAACGGACCTCTTATGTAATCCCCTCCAGCACCTACCAATTTCATAACCCCAATTTCTTCCCGAGAGATATAAATAATTAGCTTAACAGTACTAAAGGTTATAACTAAAGATATTATTACTAGAATAAGAGACACAGCAAAACCTAACTGCTTAGCTCCATTGATTATCGAAGTCAATCTATCTATGACCATTTTGTTTTGGCTATAATCTATCTTGTCGATAATCATAAGTTCTCCCCGAGAAATTGTATTTTCACTTTCAAAGTATTTAGAGATACTCTCGTATTGAGAAGGGTCTTTTGCTCGGATATTTAAAGATGCACCAAGTGGATTCTCTCCTAATTCTTCAAGGGCCTGCAAGGTTAAATAGTCATTAGCGTGTTTTTCTTTAAAATCAATTAAAGCCTGATCGTCTGAAACGAATTCTATGTCTTTAACTTCTGGAAGTTTTTCTAAAGATTCTTTAATATTTAAAATTGACTCCTCTGATGCATTAGGTACGAAATAAACCGTTACATCCACCTTGTCTTTTATTTCATCCAGAGAAGCATTTAGAGCAGCTTGTATGAGTATTAGAGAGGTTATCACAAATAAAGTTATGGTCATTATCAAAATGCTTGCAACAGAAGTAAAACCGCTTCTTTTGAAATTGCGACATCCGGACACTACCACTCTTTTAAATTTAATAAAATTCATATATTTTAATTATAGCATGTACTTGCCATCTTTGTCGTCTCTTACAACACGACCATTCTCCAAAGTAATAACTCTTTTCTTAACTTGATCTATAACCGTCCTATTGTGAGTTGTCAAAATAACAGTTGTCCCTAATTCATTTATTTTCTTCAGAAGATTAACTACGTCGTTTGTGTTAATTGGGTCAAGGTTACCTGTAGGCTCGTCGGCTATAATAATATCTGGTTGGGTAATTATCGCACGAGCAATAGCTAGTCTTTGTTTTTCACCCCCAGATAGTTGATGAGGGAAATTATTTTCTTTTCCTTTTAATCCCACTAACTCTAAGACTCTAGGAACATCATCTCTTATCTCTTCTTCGTCTTTATCAACAGCCTCCATCGCAAAAGCTATATTTTCATAGACTGTCTTATTTGGTAAAAGCCTGAAATCCTGAAAAACAGTTCCTATTTTCCTTCTTAATTTAGTCAATTCTTTAGTTGTTAATTTGGTGATATCTGTTGAATCAAAAAATATTGAACCTTGAGACGGATCTTCTTCTGCTAATATTAATTTGGTTAAAGTTGTCTTACCTGCCCCTGAGTGACCCACGATAGACACAAATTCTCCTTGAGAGATAGTAATATTAATGTCCTCTAGGCAGACATTATCTGAATATTTTTTTGTTACATTATTAAAATAAATCATTGTCTATCTAAGAGTATCACAAATCCTTCTCGGCTTCAATCCTGTTAGAAAAAAGTCGCCCCGAGGTGACTGAAGCACTCAATTGCTATTGAGGGCGTTTTCTAACGGGATCAATAAATTCATCTAAATATCTTTAAGGTCAAAAATTCCAAATTACAAAACCTAAAAAATCACAAAACTCAATCTACAAGCTACCTTGTAAAACTGCGGGAGGAACGAAAGCCCAAAGGGTCGTACTGAAACGAAAAACCACAGACATTGACAACGCGCTTGCCACTGCTGGGATCCAAAGTCGAAAAGACAAGACGGGAACCGCTTTTGGTAGAGAGCCATATCCAGCCATCTTTATCTAAGTGTTTGCCTGTTTCTTCAAAGTATTTCTTGGATAGTATGAGATATTCTTCAAGGGATAGAGTGGTATCTAGAGGGACATCTTGACCTTTGATGTTTAGTGTTTGAGCTAGTTCTGGGTGGTCTTTCAAGTTTTGAGTGTTGTGAGTGAGGATGAGACGGATTTTGTCTTGATTTTGACTTTGGGCTTTCTTGAAGCTTCCACCTTCTTTAAAGTTATCACTTTCCCAATACTTTGCGTCCTTCATCTTCTTAGCTAGGTCTGGTAAGTCGGTGGTAGGAGGGATTAAGATGATTTCATTGAATCCGTGAGCTTCTATCTCTTTCTCGATTTCATCTAGATTATTGTTCCATATCTCTTTGATTTGTTCTTCAAAGTCATCTGCAACTTCTAGATTGTGTTTCTTGTAGAAAGATATGTATTCGTTTAGCTTTTGTTCAATGTTTAGAGTGATTTGTTCGGTTTTTTCTACCTTACCGTCCTTGTTGATGAAGGTGTAGATGGAGGAGATTTTTTCGGTGTGAGAAGGTAGAGGTTCACCACTATCTAGTCTTTCTTTCATCTTCTCTACTCTATCCATCATACTGTTTAGCTTTTCTTGCATAGTTACCTTTCTTTCTTCTCCTTTTCCTTCTTTTTCATCTTCTTGATCGTTAAATAATCCTTGTGATATGGATTCTTTATATTCTTCTATGGCTTCTTGTATTGGGAGTTTAAGTGATTGTATTTTACCTTCTAATATACTCCTCAATTCTTCTTGAGATTTCTCTGGTTTTGGAACACTTTTTTCTTGGGTTTGAGTGTTCTCTTTTTTGCTTTTGAATAGGTTGGTGAGAGATTCCATGATAAAAGGTTATAAGTACAAGCTACTTCATATAACTACAGGAGGAACGGAACCCCAAACCGCCACCCTGAGCCGAAAAGCCACGGGCACCGACAAGGCGCTTGCGGTCGCCGAGATCCCAATACGAATAGACGAGACGAGCACCAGATTTGGTTGCAAGCCAAGTATAGTTATCTTCATCTAGGTGGTGACCTGTTTCTTCAAAATATTTCTTGGAAAGGATAAGGTATTCTTCGAGAGAAAGAGTCTTGTCTAGGGGAACGTCTTGTCCTTTGGTATTTAGAGTTTTAGCTAGTTCGGGGTGATCTTTCAGATTTTGGACTTTGTGAGTGAGAATTATGCGAGTCTTGTCTTGATTTTGACTTTGAGCTTTCTTAAAACTTCCACCCTGTTTGAAATTACCACTTTCCCAGTATTTTGTTTCTTTCATTTTCTCTGCTAAATCTGATAGATCTGTGGTAGGGGGAATTAGCAGGATTTCATTGAATCCGTGTCCCTCTATCTGTTTCAGTATGTCGTCTGTGTTTTCTTCCCAAATATCTCTGATATCTTCTTCAAAATTATCGGGTATTTCTACACCATGCGAATCGTAAAAAGAAATGTATTCGTTTAACTTTTGTTCGATATTTAATGTGATTTGTTCGACTTTCCTTGTGTCGGGGAAAGTGTAGGAGGATTCGATTGAATCGGTAAGTGAGGGTAGTATTTCATTGCTGTCTAGCTTGGCTTTCATCTTCTCTACTCTATCTAGCATACTATTGATCTTTTCTTGCATAACTGTCTTTCTTTCTTCACCTTTTCCTTCTTCTTCATCTTCTTGATCGTTAAATAATCCTTGTGATATGGATTCTTTGTATTCTTCTATGGCTTCTTGTATTGGGAGTTTAAATGATTGTATTTTACCTTCTAATATACTCCTCAATTCTTCTTGAGATTTCTCTGGTTTTGGAACACTTTTTTCTTGGGTTTGAGTGTTCTCTTTTTTGCTTTTGAATAGGTTGGTGAGGGATTCCATGGGGAAATTATAGCATAATATTATATATCTTTTAAGTGTTCTTTTAATAGTTCTGACAACACTAATGGTAAATTCTTTACATTTTCAACAACCAGAGCGTTTGGAGAATAAGTCGAAATGACAGCACCCCCTGAGTTGGTAATACCTAATCCGACGACAACAATCCCTTTATTTCGAAGAACTTTCAAGATAGACTGAACCCGAGAGGGATTGTCACTTTCTCCATCGGTCATAACTATAACAATTTTCTTCAACATTCCTTCTTCTATTTTCTTTTCTACTTCTGGGTCTAGTTTGTCTTCAATACTTTCAAGACAAAAAAAGTCCGTAGTGGAGCCATTGATATCATAAAGTTTATTTAAGATATTTATCCTTTCTGCCTCACCGAGATCTTTTGACATAATTTTAATTGGTTTTTTGTCTTCGTTGTTGCCTGCAAAAGAATATATCTCTGATTTTACTTCGAGTGGTTTATCCATATTCATCTTCTCCTCTTCTGTCATTTCCGCAAATTCTTTCAAGGTTTCCATCATAAGAACTGCGGACTTCCTTTGCTCTTCAGCATTTTCTCCCCCCATAGATCCCGAGCGATCACAGACAAGAGTTATCTCAACTTCACCAAATCTATCTCCTTTTTTTTCTTTTAACTCTATGTCTTCCCAAACTCGAGGTTCCAAATTACCAGACTTAACTTCCGCGACAAGCTGACTAGGATCTACCAAATAATCCCCTTCCTCTGTTGGATATTTGGGGACAAAAGACTTTTGGGTTCTTTTAGAAATTATCCGAAAGAAGAGATTTTTCATTTCTTCCAGCACTTCTACGCCGGTATTCTCATTCACCATACTGCGAACCTGCTCTGCAACCTTTCGATAATTTTGCAAACTTTCTTTAGTAACTCCTATCTTTTCAGCATAATCTTCATCTGCCTTGTCTTTGTTTTCTTTACAGTTTTCTTTGTTTTTCTTCCATTCTTCAAATGCTTTCTCTATATCTTCTATCGAAATAGCTTCAGGGAATTTCTTCTCGACCTCACTATACTCTTTTTCAAAAATTTTATTTGGATCTTTTTCTTCTTCTCTATCACCACCTTTTCCTTTCTTTTCTTTTTGTTTTTTGTCTTTACCGTTTTTTGATTCCCCTTCTCCTTCTTCTTCTACACTTTCATTTCCATCATTTTTATCTTCTCTGTCTTGTTCTTCTGATTTTTGATCATCTTTCTCTCCTCCGTTGTTTTCTTCTTTTGAATCTTGAGAATCTTTTTTATTTCCCCCTTCTTTTTCTTCTAGTTCACCTTCTCCGCTCTGCCCTTTACCCTCAGAATTTTCTTGACCGCTATCTTCTTCTTTTTTATTATTCCTATCTTCTATATCTTTCTCCAAAAGACTTTGCACTCTTGGCCAAATATATTTGTCTTGCAATTCCCATCTCAATGACATTGGAGTTTCAGGATTTGTCATGATATCCATCAGACCCTTCACTTTTTCTATTTCTACAATCTTCTGTCTTACATCATTTCCCACTATGCACTTTTCATTTTTTACTCTTGCTTCCCGTAGAAGAGCCTCACAAATTTGAATATGTCTTGGTTGTGAAGTAAAATCTATTTCTTTAAACAAGTTTTCTCTATACATCTTGTCTTCTATTTCTTTCATGCCTTCATTCGTTCTCGATATCACAGATCTATTTTCACGAATATCGGCAATGCAATTATCCATTAACCCAAAAGCTTTAGATTTTTTATTTTTTTCTAAATAATTCTTAAAAGATTTTTCCCCATTTTTTTCTTTTAATACTTGGATTTTCTCTGAGAAATGTTCCACCTCGTGCAAGGTTGCAAAAATCGTTTTCTCATCAGAAAACCCTGCTTCTTTATAAAACATTGGATTCACATAAATAGTATTGTTTTCAAGGTTAAAAGCAAAAGTATTCAAACCGGCAGGAGAAGGTTCTATCTTTATTTTTCCTTTTGAGTAGTGTTCAAAAAAATCTCTGTTTTTCTCCACAAAGTCAAAAGCTTCGTTATTTACACCTTCACCCTCAAAAGATCTAGGTTTCGCAACCTTTTCTTCTTTTTTTATTTCTTTTAATCTAAATTTTTCCATGTAATCTGTTGTATCAAAAAAAGCTACAAGCTACTTCATATAACTGCGGGAGGAACGAAAGCCCAAACGGCCGCTCCGATACGAAAAAGCATCGGCATCGACACAGCGCCGGTCACGGCCGGGATCCCAATCCGAACAGACAAGACGGGAACCGCTTTCTGTCGAGAGCCAAGTCGCACCGTATTCATCTAAGTGCTTGCCTGTTTCTTCAAAGTATTTCTTGCATAGTATGAGGTATTCTTCAAGAGACAGAGTGATGTCTAAGGGGACATCTTCTCCTTTGATGTTTAAGGTTTGAGCTATTTCGGGATGGTCTTTCAAGTTTTGAGTGTTGTGAGTGAGGATGAGACGTACTTTGTCTTGATTTTGACTTTGAGCTTTTTCGAAACTTCCACCTTCTTTGAAATTATCACCTTCCCAATACTTTGCCTCCTTCATCTTCTCTGCTAAATCTGATAGATCTGTGGTTGGTGGAATTAGCAGGATTTCATTGAATCCATGTTCTGTCATCTGCTTTTTAATGTCATTGATATTTGCTTCCCAGATATCTTTGATGTCTTCTTCGAAATTATCGGGTATTTCTACACCATGTGAATCATAGAAAGAAATGTATTCGTTTAACTTTTGTTCGATATTTAATGTGATTTGTTCGACTTTCCTTGTGTCGGGGAAAGTGTAGGAGGATTCGATTGATTCGGTAAGTGAGGGTAGTATTTCATTGCTGTCTAGCTTGGTTTTCATTTTTTCTACTTTGTCTAACATGCTATTTAACTTCTTTTGCATAGACATCTTTCTTTCTTCTCCTTTTCCTTCTTCTTCGTCTTCTTGATCATCAAACTTACCATCTTCTAATGATGTTTGATATTCTTTGATTAATTCTTCGATTGGAGTTTTAAGTGATTGTATTTTACCTTCTAATATACCCCTCAGTTCTTCTTGAGATTTCTCTGGTTTTGGAACACTTTTTTCTTGAGTGTTCGTGTTCTCTTTTTTGCTTTTGAATAGGTTGGTGAGAGATTCCATGATAAAAGGTTATAAGTACAAGCTACTTCATATAACTACAGGAGGAACGGAACCCCAAACCGCCACCCTGAGCCGAAAAGCCACGGGCACCGACAAGGCGCTTGCGGTCGCCGAGATCCCAATACGAATAGACGAGACGAGCACCAGATTTGGTTGCAAGCCAAGTATAGTTATCTTCATCTAGGTGGTGACCTGTTTCTTCAAAATATTTCTTGGAAAGGATAAGGTATTCTTCGAGGGATAGTGTTTTATCTAAGGGTACATCTTGTCCTTTGATATTTAGAGTTTTGGTAAGTTCGGGGTGATCTTTTAGATTTTGGACTTTGTGGGTGAGTACAATACGGACTTTGTCTTGGTTTTGACTTTGAGCTTTTTCGAAACTTCCACCTTCTTCGAAATTATCACCTTCCCAATACTTTGCCTCCTTCATCTTCTCTTTCATCTTCTCTGCTAAATCAGGCAAATCTGTGGTTGGTGGAATTAGCAGGATTTCATTGAATCCATATTCCTCTATTTGCTTCTCCAGGTCATCAATATTTGCTTCCCAGATATCTTTGATATCTTCTTCGAAATTATCGGGTATTTCTACACCATGCGAATCGTAAAAAGAAATGTATTCGTTTAACTTTTGTTCGATATTTAATGTGATTTGTTCGGTTTTCTCAATTTGGCCGTCTTGGTTGGTAAAAGTATATGTGGTTTTGATTTCTTCTGTTTGTGATTTTTTATCCTTCCCATATATTTTTTCAAATCTCCTACCTAGTCCATTCAAAAATTCATCTTTATTTGAATCTATCCCTTCTTTAAGCAAGACTTCTGCTTTTAGTTTTAATAACTCTTCTCTTTTATTAAATGGATCTAGCTCTGCTACTTCTTTTAGGGTTAAGTGCTTTATATCCCCTGATTTATCCCTCAACTCTTCGGTGGCATTTTCTCCTCGAAGAGATTTAATAGCATTAAATCTGAAAATATCTTCCGGTAGGTTTAATTCTTCAGCAGAAAGAGTTGTAAGAAAACCTTTTGACGCTAGAATCTTCGCAGCCAAAATCCTATCTTCTTTTGAATATTCGTCAAAAGTAAGGGCAGTTTTTAATCTTTGGTCTAAAAATTCAGAGAAAGATACTGTTTCTTTCTTTGTTTGCTTTTCTATGGTCCAAGAAGAAAAGATGGCTTCCACTGTTCCTTGTGTCATTACAAATTTTTTAAGAGAATGATATTTTCCACTAGCATCCATAGCCCCTACATTCTGTGCTAGATTTTTGTCTGTCTCGTTTGTGTATGATTCTTGAATTTCAGACATAGCCTTACACAAATTTGGTAGTGTTGTATTTAAATCATAAAAAGACATATCTATGGATCCATCTTTATTCATAAGTCTGGCAAGCATTATGTCATATGCTTCATCTGAAGGATTATATTCTATTTTAACATTGTTTTGTTCAAATTCACGAGTTATCTCTGGAGGTAATTCTTGCCTTTCTGGATTTTTTTCTGATTTTAAGTTTGCTGTAAAAATCATTTGAAAACCTGGTTTTATGTCTACTATTCCATTGCCTACAATATTCACTTTGTCTCCTACTTTGGCATTAAATACCCCTTTAATGAAAACCATCTGTTCTTTTGGTAATGCAGTAAATTCATCAAAGATAACGACTTTACCCTCAGTCATTGCTTTAGCAAGAGGCCCATATATCTCCACTGTTTCAATGGCTCCACTCTCTCCGCTTGGTCTTAACCCTGTTTTTCCCCAAACATTTGCTTCTCTTGTCTGCGGGTTACAAAAAACCATCTCGGGCGTTTTACCAGTAAAGTGTTCAGAGGCAAATCTAGCCAAAGAGGTCTTTCCTGTTCCCGTTGGTCCGTGCAATAACATTGGTTTGCTTGTAAGCATTCTGTCTCCGATGGCATCCAAATCTTTTTCCACTTCTGGGGTGATGCAGATGTGCCCAGGCTGGCTTAAATTTTTCTTGTATTCTACCAACTTCGCTTGTTGTAATGTATTTTGATCAACACCTTCTAAAAAGTTTTCTTTTTCAATAATTTCATTTTTTACTGAGTCTAATATTTTTTCATTTCTTTCTTTTGTTTCTTTAGAACATTTGGGATCTAATATTTCAAAAATCTTATGAATCCTATAATCTTTGAGTTTAGAAATTTCTTCCAGTGATTCTTGAACTTTGCTTATTTGAGGATTTTCTTTTCTTATAGAAGAATAATCAATTTTAGAAAGATTATTTAAAAGTTCTTTTTCGTACTCTTTTTTTTGATTTTTTAAAATTTTCTTTGATTCAGAAAAACCACCATTTTCCTCTATACTAAAAGAGGATGCTTTGTCTTCTAAGTCAACCAAATCATCTTTATAATGCTTTTCGTAAATTTTTTTCTTAAAAGCGTCGAGATCTGACCCCCCGCCATTTTTCGTAATTCCAAATTCGTTTTTAATAGTTTTCTTTAATTCTAATCGATCCTCAAAAACCTTATGAAAATTAAGATTTTTTTCACCCTCGCCTTCTTTTGGGTTAAAATTAGGTTTGTTTTCCATATGTATTACAATTGTAAAACAAAAACTAGATTTTTACAAATCCTTCTCGGCTTCAATAAAATTATCCAAATTTCCATCCTCTAGAACAGAATCAACATTGCTAGTTTCTACCAGAGTGCGGTGATCTTTTATCATTTTATATGGGTGTAAGACATAAGACCGAATTTGATTTCCCCACTCTATTTCTGTGGTTTTTGATATTGAAAAACCATCTTTTTCTCTTTTTTTATCTTCTTCTTGTTTCTTAAAAAGTTTTCCTTTTATCATTTCTAGGGCTTTTCCCTTGTTCTGTTCTTGAGATCTTTCGTTTGAAACACTGACAGATATATTTGTAGGCAAATGAACAACTCTGACAGCTGTTTCTCTCTTGTTAACATTTTGTCCTCCAGGACCACCAGACTTAGATAGTTCTATTCTTAGATCATCCGAAGATAAAATAATTTCCTTATCGTCTTTTGATAATTCCGGAATAACTTCCACCAAAGAAAAAGAAGTATGGCGAAGAGATTTTGAATTAAAAGGAGACATTCGAACTAGTCGATGCACCCCCGACTCATTCTTGAGCTTTCCATAAGCTCTCTTTCCAACAATTTCTATTGAAACATTTCGATATCCCCCTAAGTCATTTTTGTTCTCATGAATCAAGCTATATGAGAAATTTTTTTTATCTAAATATTTTAAATACATTTTAAGTAACATAGCCGAAAAATCTTCCGCATCGTCTCCCCCCGCCCCAGACAAGATAGATAATATGCAATTACCCTTATCATATTTGTCTACACCGACAAGCTGATCTTTTAATTCAGATATTTTTTTAATAGTATTCTGAGCTTTTATTTTATCATTCCAAAAATCAACTTGAAACATTTCATTTTCAAGCCTTTCTATTTCTTTTTTTATATCCTCTTTGTTTTGATCCATAGAGCCGAAGGCCAGGATTGAACTGGCGACCTGCGGTTTACGATACCGCCGCTCTACCAACTGAGCTACTTCGGCTAACATATACTTTTCCCGCCACCAAACAGCTACTTCGGCTAACATATACTTTTCCCGCTACCAAACAGCTACTTCGGCTAACATATACTTTTCCCGCCACCAGACAGCTACTTCGGCTAACATATACTTTTCCCGCCACCAAACAGCTACTTCGGCTAAC